>CADDZO010000176.1 GCA_902812395.1 bacterium
CGACGGCGTTGGCGGCCGCGATCCGTGCTGGGGCAGTTCCCTCCCCGCGCCGGATGCTGGCTGAGGCGGTGCCGGCCTCGGTCGGCCTGGCCCTGATGGCGCTCGGGCTGGGCACGGCGCTGGGGGCATGGCGCCGTTCGGCCTCCGGGGGAACTGCGAGGGGATGCCGAGGCCAGAGTCCGGACCGAGCTGGTAGAGCCATCAGGCAAACGCTGGCCCATCTACCGGCGGCGCCACTGGGCTGGGCGCTGGCTGGAGCAGCCGCGGTCGCCGCTGCCCTGGCTGCGCCACTGCCGGCGCTCCACCCCACCGCTGCCGCCCGGGTGCTGCTGGCGACCTCAGCCGCCGGGCTGGCAGTGGTGGTGGCGCTGGGACCGCACGGGGAGGGGCGGCTGCGGCTGGCGGCGCTGGCGCTGGCCTGTCTTGGCGCCCAGGCCCTCCTGGCTGGTCTGGCCGACCCGGTGGCGCTGGCGGTGCTGCTGGTGGTTGTGGGCTTCGCGGCTGCCGCCATCTCCGGGACCCGTGCCTACCCGGTGCGGCTCCGAGGTCCGGCGATGGCGGCGTTCCTGCTCGGCCTCGGCTGGGCGCTGACCCGCCAGCTCCAGGTGCACTGGATGGGCCGGGTCGGGGGTCTGGGCCTGGCGCTGGGCCTGGCCGCCGCAGGGGGGCTGTTCCCCTATCTCCAGGACCTGGACCCGGAGGAGCCGGCCAGCGCCTCCTCGCTGGTCTGGACCGGCCTGCTGGGTCCCGCCCTGGCCGTGGGATTGGTGCCGCGGATACTGTCCCACCTCAGCGCCGATGAGGTTCGCATCTTTGGCGGGACGCTGGTCGGGCTGGGGCTGCTCAACCTGGGCTGGGGCGTGATCGGTGCCTGGCGCACCGCTACCGATGCCGCGGCCTGGCGCTACTCGTTCCTGGCCACCTGGGGTCTGGCCCTGGCCGGGTTCGGGCTGGTCGAGCCCGACGGCCGCGCGGCGGCCGAGCTGGCTCTGGCCGGGATCGTCGCCGTCCAGCTCCCGCTCTGGGTCTGGGCCCGCCCGGTCCTTCGCGGCCTCCAGCCTCCGGCCGCGGGGCCGCTGAATGGGGCGGTTGCCGTGGTCCTGGCCGGGGCGCCCCCCTTCGCCGGCTTCCCGGTCCGACTGCTGTTGTTGCGCGGCTCGACCGAGGTCTCGTGGCAGCTGGCCGGGCTTCTGGCCCTGGGCATGCTGGCATGGGTGGTGGCGACCCCACGCCTGGCAAGGACCCTCGGCCACCCCCGGGGGGCGACCGCGCTGGGACTGGGAGCAGTGCTCGGCATCGCCCTGGTCCTCGGCCTGGTGCCATCGCTGCCGCAGCTGGCGGGGCTCCGCTGATGGCCCTGGCCGGCCCGCTCCTGGCCCTGGTGCTCTATCCCGGCATCCTGCTCTCGGCGGCCGTCGGCCTGCCCTGCGAGCTGGCCACGGCCAGGCGAGACCTCCGTCAGTTGCTCGCAGCGCCGAGCACCGCCCTGATGCTGGGTGCGGTCCTGGCCGGCCTGGCCGCCACCCAGCTGGCCATCCCCTCCAATCCGTTGCCCCTCACCGACCGCAATCTCCTGGTTGCAACGGTGGCGCTGCTGGCTGTGCTGTGGTTGGGGCGTGGGGAGGGGACGAGACAACGGCTGGTGGCCCAGGCCGTTTGGATGGTCGCACAGCTCTCCCCGGCGGTGGTGGTCCAGAGCCTCCTCCCTCAGGCGCTGGCGGCGGTGGCGGTGCCCACCCAGGTCCCGCTCAAGGTCGTGGCTGCCCTGCTCACTATCTTTTCTCTGCCCGGCCTGCTGGGGCTGGAAGAGCCCCGGCCGGATCCGCTCCGGGCCCTGTGCTGGTTCCCAGCCTGCGGGCTGGTGGTCTCCGTCCTGGTACCCACCTACCCCGTGGGGGTGCTGGGTCCGCTCGCCTTCTGCGCTGGCACTTGGGCGGTGGCGGTGCTGGGCCTGGCCGCGGCCGTTCTCGGCCGTCGCCTGGGCGCGGCCTACCAGACCTGCCTGGGAATCGGAGCGGCGGTGGTGCTGGGGCTGGCGGTGGCGACCGCGGTCCTCTGATCGGGACGTCCGAGAAAACGACCTGCAGGGTCTTCGACCACCCGGTCCGATGCTGGCGAGACGGGTGGTGGCGATCGGCGGGAGGCAATCCGCAGGCCGCCCGATCCCGGCGGGAACGTGTCCATGAGCGGTCCGTGACGCTGGGACAGCGGTCGCGCCCCACGGCTGCCACCACGCGCGGTGCCGCCGCTGGCTACACCGCGATGTCAATGGCCATCTGGAATGACGCGGTTGTGGCCAACTCAAAGTCCGCAGCGGCTGGCACGGCTCCATGCCCGCATCGCCGACCTCCGTGGCACCCCACGCAGCCCGCTTGGTGGGGACCCCCTCCGGGGCGACGCCTTGCACCAGGCAACCTCGATGCTGGTCTTCGGCTACGACACGGCGGTGGTGGAGGACCTGAGCGTAGCCGGGATGGTCTGCACCCGAGGGTGGCGAGAGAGCTGGCCGACCCTTCGGGCGGCACCAGCTCGGCTCCAAGACTGTCTGGCGCTTCGCCGGATCGTCGCCGACCGTTCCTCTCTCGCTCCAGGACGGGCTCAGCCTGCGGGACGGGTGATACCAAGGCTGGCCGAGCATCTACCGCTGCGAGGGCTGCGGTCTGTTCATCGACCGAGACGTGAACGCCGCCAAGAACTTGCTGAATCTTGGTGTGCCCACGAAGCCTGCTTGGTGCGGATACCAAGCAGGAACCCGGCACTGCGCGAGCGGGTACGACCGCCCAGCGAGCCATCGGTGGCTGTGAGTCATGTGCCTACTACCGAGATTGCGGGCAGTGCGCCGGCCTTCAGGCCGGTGGTGAAGCGCCGCGCGCCCCGCAGGGGCGCCATGATGTCGATAACGAAGTAACGAACCAGGCTGGGGGGCACCCGGTGGCTGGACGGCAGGACCGCAAGCGGCCCGAACCTCGACCACCCGGCGGTACGCGGACGGGGAATCTCCACCCCTTCAGGCGGAGAGGATGTCAAGTGACGGGAGTGTCGCTCGCGATCCGGGCCCGGACCGGGTGCACCGCGGTCGATTGCGGCCAGGTTGTTACAATCGCAGCCCGTGCCCGAGCCCAGTGGATCGCTGACGGCAGTCGTCGTCAGCGGCGGCAAGCAATATCGCGTCTCCCCCGGAGACCGGGTGCTGGTCGACCGCATGGAAGCGGAGCCCGGAGCCGAGGTGACCCTTGACCGCGTGCTGCTGGTCGCGGACGGCACCTCCGTCAAGGTCCTGCCGGAGGAGCTCCACGGCCAGGTGGTGAGGGCCCGGGTGCTGGCCCACCGGCGTGGGCCGAAGGTGGACGTTCTCCGTTACCACCCCAAGAAGCGGGTGCGGGTGCGGCGTGGGAGCCGGGCGGCGTTGACCGCGCTCGAGATCCTGGCGGTGGAGGCTGCGACAGCCCCTCGTCGGTCCCGCCGAACCAAGGAGCCGGCCTGAGATGGCGCACAAGAAAGGCGGCGGCTCCTCTCGCAATGGCCGCGACTCTCCCGGGCAGCGGCTCGGAGTCAAGGTCTTCGACGGCCAGGCGGTGTCGGCCGGTGCCATCTTGGTCCGCCAGCGGGGTACCCGTATCGCTCCTGGCCCAGGCGTGGCCGAGGGCCGCGACCACACGCTCTTCGCGCTGATCCCGGGCCGGGTGGCGTTCCGGCGAAGCGGTCGCGACGGCCGGCGGGTGGCGGTCACCCCCGTCCAGGGGGTCTGACCCGGCGGCGGCGATGCCGCCCTCCGGCCACGGCGGCTTCGTCGACGAGGTCACAGTATCGGTGCGGGCCGGCCACGGTGGCCGGGGCGCGGTCTCCTTCCGCCGCGAACCGTACGTCCCCCGCGGCGGGCCCGACGGCGGTGACGGTGGCCGGGGTGGCTCAGTGATCCTGGAAGCAGCGGCGGATGTATCTTCGCTGGCCGGGCTGGCCCACGCCGGCGAGCTGCGGGCCGAGGACGGGCGGCCGGGATCGGGCGGAAGACGGACCGGGCGCGATGGCCGCGACCTGGTCCTACGGGTGCCGGTGGGGACGGTGGTGCGCGACCAGGAGGGGGCGGTGCTGGCCGACCTGGCAGCGCCGGGCGAGCGGGCGCTGGTGGCCAGGGGCGGAGCCGGAGGCAGGGGGAACGCCCGCTTCGCCAGCCCGGTACGGCGCGCACCCGATTTCGCCGAGCCGGGGCTGAGCGGGCAGCAGCGGCGGCTGCGGCTCGAACTCCGCCTGATCGCCGATGTGGGTCTGGTGGGGGCTCCCAACGCGGGCAAGTCCTCGCTGCTGCGGGCGATCTCCGCCGCCACCCCCCGAGTGGCCGACTACCCCTTCACCACGCTGGAGCCCGAGCTGGGCGTGGTCGAGCTGGAGCAGGGGCGGCTGGTGGTGGCCGACGTCCCCGGCCTGGTTGAGGGAGCGGCGCAGGGGGCCGGGCTGGGCCTTCGCTTCCTTCGCCACCTGGAGCGAACCCGGGTCCTGCTGTTTCTGGTCGACGGCGCCGCCCCCGATCCCTGGGCACAGCTGGAGATGGTGCGTCGGGAGGTGACTGCCTATTCGGCCGAGCTGGGGAGCAGGCCCTCGCTGGTGGCCATTAACAAGCTCGACCTGCCCCGGGTCCGGGAGCTGTCCAGGGCCTCGCCGCCGGGGGTGCTGTGGTGCTCGGCGCTGACCGGGGAGGGGGTGCCCGAGCTGCTGGAGGCGGTGCTGGTCGAGGTGGCAGCGGCGCCGGCGCCGCCCCGAGCCACGCCGGCGCCCCCAGTGCGCCGGCTGCATCGCCAGACCCCGACCCGGGTCGAGCGTCGCCCCTGGGGCTTCGAGATCACCGGTGCCGCCGTCGAGCGGCTGGTGGCGCGCAGCCGCTTCGACTCCCCTGGCTCCCTCCAGCGCTTCCAGGTCGCGCTCGACCGAGCAGGGATCTCAGCCGCACTGGCCGAGGCCGGGGCCAGGGAAGGGGACACCGTTCGCATCGCCGGCCGCGAGTTCGAGTATCGGCCGTGAGACTGGGGGTGGTGGGCGGCACCTTCGACCCGGTGCACGTCGGGCACCTGGCCATGGCCGAGGCCGCCGCCGACTGTGCTGCCCTGGAGCGGGTGCTGCTGGTGGTCGCGGCCCGTCCGCCCCACCGGCCGACCGCGGCCTCGGCCCGGGACCGGCTGGAGATGTGCCGGCTGGCCGCGGCCGGCCACCCACGGCTCGAGGTCTCCGATCTCGAGCTGCGCCGCCCCGGTCCCTCCTACACCGCCGACACGCTGGCCGAGCTGACCAGCGGACATCCGGGCGACGAGCTCTACCTGGTCCTGGGCTGGGATGCCGCCCGGGAGCTGCGCAGCTGGCATCGACCCCAGCAGGTGCTGCGGCTGGCGCGTCTGGTGGTGGTGGCCCGCCCCGGCTATGGTTCCCCGGAACCGGCGGAGCTGGCCGCGGCTGGCATCGACCCGGGTCGGACCAGCGTCTGCCCCGCCCGCACCCCCGAGGTCGACTCCACCGAGCTGCGCCGTGCGGTCTGCTCGGGCCGGGAGCTGGCCGGCTTGCTCCACCCGGCGGTCGAAGCCTACATCCGGCAGCACCACCTCTACGCGTGTGGGCCACAGGACCAGCGGGTATCCTCAGGGCGTTGAGCACGCTTTCTTCTACCGACCTGGCCGCGCTCCTGGTCAGCGTCGCCGAGGACAAGAAGGCGTGGGATCCGGTCGTCTTGGACCTGCGGGGGAAGACCACGGTCGCGGACTATTTCGTGATCTGCGACGGGGAGACCGACCGGCAGCTGCGGGCGATCGCTGATGCGATGCTGGAGCGGACCCGCCAGGAGCGGATCCGACCGCTGGCGGTGGCCGGTTACGACGAGGCCACCTGGATCCTGCTGGACTTCGACTCGGTGCTGGCCCACATCTTCCTGCCCGGTGAGCGCGCCTACTACGACCTCGAGGGGCTCTGGGAGGGCCGCTCAGCCAGCAGAGCCTCCAGGTCGGCTGGCTGAGTTTTCGCTGGCCGCTGCCGAATAGCTGATAGGATGGCCATCAAGAAGTGGCTACTTGGCGCGGTGCCAATTCCGGTGATGGTGCCAGGGTCCTCTTGGTAGGCGACGACGCCAGTATGGCCCGGAGGAACCGGCTCAGGCACGAGCTCGACAGCCGCCGCGTGCCAATGGCCCGGAACGGCGAGGAGGCGCTGCTGCTGGGGACCCGGTTCCCGGCCCAGATCGTCCTCCTGGATCTGCGCCTGCCCAAATTTGATGGCTTCGGCGTGCTGGAGGGGTTGCAAGGGTGCGCGGCGACGAGGGACCTGTCGGCGGTGATCCCGTCCAACTACGGGCAGCGGGAGCTGGTGGAGTGGGGACGGCCATCGGGGGTGCTCGACTGCCCGGTCAAGGGCCCGGCCACCCCGGCGCACGTCTCCGGGGGCGGCGAGGGTTGGCTCAGCGGCGAATGAGCCGTCCCCTGGGCGCGCTGGACGCTGGGTTCGACCTCGACAAGCCGCTGTACACGATCAGCGTCGCCTCTGAGATCCTGGAGACCCACCCTCGCACCCTGATGCTGTACGAGGACGTGGGCCTGGTGGAGCCGTTCCGGACCAGCACCAATCGGCGCCGCTACTCGCAGCGCGACATTCGCAAGCTCCAGGTCATCCAGCATCTGACCCGCGAGAAGGGTGTCAACCTGGCCGGCGTACGCCACATCCTGGCCCTCTTCGAGGTGTTGAAGAAGCGGGGCCTGGTCCCGCCGCCAGACCTGCGGGACGTCTTCGAGCACTACACCGAGATCGTCTAAGACGTTGTCTAATGCTGTCCAGGGAAGCCTTCGACAGCAAATTGACTGCATCCGTACAATGATCCTTGGATCCATCGAGCTGACCTTCTATAAGCCCTCCCTCCTTTCTTAGGGTCCTCCCCCGCTCGGCGGGCGGAGGACCTTATTGTCTGGGTACGTTTTGGGCCCGTGGTCCAGAGTGTGGGCATCGACCTCACCGCCTGCTGGCGGCCACGGGTGGGCATGGTGACGGTGGCGATGGAGCTGGCCCGGGAGTTGCTCCGCCTGGCTCCGCAGAAGCGCTTCACCTTGTTCTGCAGCCAAGAGCGGCCCTGCGGCCTGGAGCCGGCGCGAGCGGTGCTCTCGCCCCGCCGCCACGAGCTGTGGAACAAGCTCCGCTGGCTGCCGACGGTGGAGGCGCAGGCCGGGCTGGACGCGGTCTTCTATCCCTACTGGCCCTGCCCGCCCCGGCGTCGCCCGGCGGCGCCGCCGGCGGCGATGGTGGTGCACGACCTCACCTTCCGGGTGCGGCCGCGGGAGGTCCCCTGGCAGCAGCGAGCCTACCTGGGCAGTGTGCTCCCGTCGGCGCTGCGTCGCGCGGGAGCGGTGCTGGTGCCCTCGGAGCGGACCCGACAGGATTTGCTGGAGCACTACCCGCTGCCCGGCCTGGAGGGGCGCACGGCGGTGATGGGGCTTGGTTGGAGCCTGGGCGCGATCGAGCCAGGGCCGCTGCCCGACGGGCTGGAGCCTGGCTTTCTGCTCGCGGTCGGGACCATCGAGCCGCGCAAGAACTACCTGCGCCTGCTGGCCGCCTACCGGCTGCTCCGCCGCCGTCGTAGCGTTCCGCCCCTGGTGGTGGTGGGGCG
>CADDZO010000177.1 GCA_902812395.1 bacterium
CCCTCAAGGCGACCGAGATCCCCTCCCCCGACGCGAGCCGCGAGGAGCGGGTGGCCCGGGCGCTGGAGATGATCCCCAACACCTGTCCCTTCGACGTGACCGGCCATCCGGCCATGAACGTCCCCTGCGCCACCGTCCAGGGCCTGCCCGTGGGCATGATGCTGGTCGGTCGCAGGGGTGACGAGGCCACGATCCTGCGCGCCGCGGCGACCTTCGAGGAGCGCGTGGCCAGCCGGCCCCTCCCCGGCCGCGCCGGCGTGCCGGCCTGAGCGGGAGCGGATTCCATGGACGCGGCTGGAGGTGAGCCATGAACGGTATCCACGACATGGGCGGCATGCACGGTTTCGGGCCGGTGGTCGTCGAGGAGGACGAGCCCGTCTTCCACGCCCCCTGGGAGAAGACGGTCTTCGCCGGCTTCGCCCAGCTCGCCGCTCAACCTGGACGAGTTCCGCCACGCCATCGAGCGGATGGGGAACGCGCGCTACCTGACCTCGTCCTACTATGAGCACTGGCTGAGCGCCTACGAGACGCTGCTCACCGAGAAGGGGATCATCGACGCCGAGGAACTGCGGCGGCGGGCCAGCCCGCTGGCCGAGGATCCTGACGCCATCCCCCGCCCCCAGCCCCGCGGCGACGAGAAGCTCGCCCCGCGGGTGCGGGCGCTGATCCATCGAGGGGCCTCCACCGCACGCGAGGTGAGCCAGCCGCCCCGCTTCAAGGTCGGCGACCGCGTCCTGGCCCGGAACATGAGCCCGCGCGGACATACCCGTCTGCCCCGCTACGTCCGCGGCAAGCGCGGCGTGGTGGAGATCGTGCACGGCGCCTTCGTCTTCCCGGACAGCAACTCCCGGCTGGAGGGGGAGCAGCCGCAGTACGTCTACTCGGTCCGCTTCGAGCCGGAGGAGGTGTGGGGGGAGCACGCCGACGGCGGCCGGAGCGCGGTCTACGTGGACCTCTGGGAGAGCTACCTCGAGCCGGTGAGCTGAGCCGGTCGAGAGCGATGAAGGCGATGGAGGTACGACAGATGGAACGGCACGGCCATCACCCCGAGCCCGTCTCCGACGTCGAGGCGCGGGTTCGCGCCCTGGAATCCCTCCTCTACGAGCAGGGCCTGATCACGCCCGAGGCGGTGGACACCCTGGTGTCCGCCTACGAGAGCGACATCGGGCCCCTGAACGGAGCCAGGGTCGTGGCCCGGGCCTGGGTCGACCCCGATGGATCGGGATCGGAGATCATCCCTGCCGATCCCGAGGCTGTGTGAACGTTCCTATACGGTAACGCTTGAGCAGCGCTTCGACCATCGCGGCCGCCCGTTCACCGGGCCGAGCGCTTCGGCCGTGACACCCCGCTCGCGACCGCGGCCCAGGGGCGGACGTCGCTCATCCATCCCGACCCGACGAGGGAGCGCACGGGAGACCTCGTCCCCCTCTCCACCACCGCCGGCGAAGGCCGGAGCCCCCCGTCGGCCAGCTTCGGCAGCAGGTCCGCCTCTGGTCTTCTCCCATCGGGTGGGAGCACTTCACGAACTACGGGCGGTCGATCGGGACCGTCAAACGGCAGGCGAGCGGCGGCGACCGCTGCGCCACGCGGCTGGACGACATGGATATAGTTGTCATGTAGACTATTGTCATGGCTGGCGATCACGAGGTGGCCACACCGGGGTTCTTGGTCTGGCGCCTGTCGATGAAGTGGCGGGCCGCCGTGGACCGTGCCGTGGCGCCCCTGGGCCTGACCCACGCCCAGTACTCGGTGGTCGCCTCGCTGCTCGGCCTGGAGCACGCCGGCCGCCGCCCCAGCCAGCGGGAGCTGGCCGACCACACCGGCCTGGACCCGATCTACGTCTCGAAGTTGGTCCGGACGCTCGAGCGGGCCGGCCTCGTGGAACGGACCGAGCACCCCGGCGACTCCCGGGCCGTCGAGCTGTCGCTCAGCCCCCGGGGACGCCGCCTCGCCACACAGGCGATCGAGATCGTCCGCGATCTCCAGGAGCGGCTCACCGCCCCGCTCGGCGGCACCCGGAGCCAGCGCACGGCCGGGCTGCTCCGCGATCTCCGGACCCTGCTCGACGCACCTCTAGCCGACAGGAGGACGCCATGACCACCGCCCCCACGCTGACCGGACAGGACATCGGCCAGGCCGAGAAGGCCACCCGGGCCGTCCTCGATTCGCTGCTCGCCCGGACGGGGACGACGTTCCACCGGTGGGTCGCGCTCAACCTCACCGCCACCGGCGGGGGCCGGATGGAGCGGGACGCCGTCGTCCGGCGCATGGCCTTCGGGCTGAAGATCGAGGAGGCGGCGGCCTCGGCCGCCGTCGGCGAGCTGGTCGAGCTGGGCCTGACCACCGCGAACGGCGGCGAGATCGTGCTCACGCCCGTCGGCACCGCCCGATTCGAGCAGATCCGGGACGGCATCGCCGCCATCACCGAACGCCTCTACGGCGGCCTTCCGGTCGAGGACCTGGTGACCGCCCGCCGGGTCCTCGCCGCCGTCACGGAACGGGCCAACGCCGAGCTGGCCCGTCTGAACGCGAGCCGTGGACCCGCTCGAGCGCAGGATCGCCCCGGGGCCGCATCACCACCGCCCGGGCCGGGAGCCGGGGGCCCTGGTGGCGACCGGTGAGGGCCGCCTCGCCGAAGCTCCGGCCACCGGCCGAGCCCGGACCGCCCCGGCGGTCACTCCCCCCCGTGCAGGCGGACGCCGCCGGCGAGGTCGCCGAGCGCGTCCACCACGTGGTTGCTGATCACGTCGCCGTAGCCGAGCCCGATCGCGACCTGGAAGGCGGCCAGGCAACCGGGCCCGGTCAGGCTCGGCACGCCCAGCTGATCGACCAGGTCCAGGTACAACTTCAGGTCCTTGGCCATCAGCTTCCCGGTCAGGCCCCCCTCCAGGTAATCGCCCTCGACGATGCGCGGGAAGCGGTTCAGGGTGGCGTAGTTGACGCCGGAGCTGTGGTTGACCACGTCCAGGAAGCGCTTCAGGTCCAGGCCCGAGCGGCGCGCCGCCACCATGACCTCGGCGGTGGCGGCGAGGCTGATGCCGTTGAGGAAGTTGTTGAGCACCTTGGTGGTGTGACCGGCGCCGCTCCCGCCCATGTGGTAGACGCGCTTGCTGAAGGTGTCGAGCAGCCAGCCGACCCGGTCCAGGGCGGCCGGCGCTCCCCCCACCATCAGGGTCAGGGTGCCCCTCTCGGCGGCCGCCGCACCTCCTGAGATCCCGGCGTCGAGGAACTCCACCCCCCGGCCGGCGAACTCCCCGTGCAGGGCCCGGGTGGAGGCGGGATGGGCGGTGCTCAGGTCGACCACCACCTGTCCGGGGCGGGCGTGGGCGAGCAAGCCGCCGGCCCCCCGGGCCACGGCCTCGACGGCCGAGCTGTCGGGGAGCGAGAGCAGGACGATCTCGGCCCGACCCACCAGGTCGGCCACGCTGGCCGCGGCCGGGATCCCGGCCGCCGTCACCCTGGTGCCGTCCAGGTCGTAGCCGACCAGGCTCACGCCGTGGTCCAGGATCCGCCGTCCGATCCGGCTGCCCATGTTGCCCACCCCGATCAGACCCACCGGTTGCATCGCCGTCACCTCCCCGCCGTCCTCGAGGCCCGGGTTACCCCAGACGCACCGCCACGCCGTCGAGGTCGCCGCCCAGGCCCGGGAAGCGCTCCATGACCACCGGGTCGTGGCCGGCGACCACCACCCCCCGGTCCCGGTCCCGCAGCTCGCGCAGACGGTCGTAGCCGCGGTACATGCCGGCCAGGTCGGAGAAGATCGCGAAGGGCATGTCGCGCTCCATCTCCTCTTCGTAGTGGATGGCGTCGGAGGCCAGCACCACCGGGCCCCGGTCCCCGGCCACCACCGTCACCTGCTGACCGGGGCTGTGGCCTCCCACCAGGTAGGCCCTGATCCCGGGCAGGATCTCCTCGTCGCCGTCCACGGTCCGGACCCGCCCCTCCCGCCAGGCCGCGTCCAGCTCGGCCACCTCGGCCGGCTCGACGTGCTCGGCGAACTGGGCACGAGACGCGTAAGGACCGGTCCAGAACTCCAGCTCGGGGAGCGGCACGCTGAGGCCAGCCCGAGGGAAGGCGGCCAGGTTGCCGATGTGATCGTAGTGGAGGTGGGTCACGATCACGTGGGCCACGTCCTGGGGACGCACGCCGAGGCGGTCCAGGGCCCGCAGCGGCTCGACCAGGACGGTGCGGCCGCGTCGCCTCCCCACCTCGGGGTCGAAGCCGGTGTCGACGAGGACGATCCGCCGCCGGCTCCGGAGCAGCCAGAAGTAGTAGTCCATGCGCAGCGGCGCGTCCGGCTGGTGGTAGGACTCGTACCGGTAGAAGGCTTCCCGGCGCGAGGTGACCCGGGTCGCGTACCGGATCGCCATCACCTCGTAGGTGTCCGCCTCGGTCACGTCGCCACCTCCTTCGCTCTCCCGATCCCTTCGGACCCGTGGCCACCGTCTCCGGCCCCTCAGCCGCCCGGGGACGGGGCCTCTTCTCCCGGCGACCGGCGGACCCCGTCCCGGACGCCCCCGGGAAGGGGGGTGGGGAGGCCGCCCTCGTCCACCCGTCCGGCCGGGAGATGGACCATGTGGCAGCGGCAGTTGGGTCGGCCGCATGGGGAGAAGGAGCGCACGACGCTGCCGGAGCTGATGAAGCCGATGTCAGCGAGCTGCTCGGCCAGCCTGCGCAGGCGGCGTTCATGGGCGTGGAGTTGTTGCTCACCCGAGGCCGGCACGAGGTTGAGGATAGCGATGATCCGTTGTCCGGGAGCCGGACATGGGACCGACCAAAGATCGTCACCGGGAGGCGGGACGTGCTCCGGACTGATGCCGGCCAGACCGGCAGCCTGTTCGACCTGGTGCTGCCCGAACCTCTGCGGGACCTGCCCGCCGACCTGGCCACGATCGATGAGCTGCTGAACGACGACGCGATGCTGGCGCCGTTCCGCGCGCACTGGGACGAGGAGGTGAAGGCCGGCCGGATCGGCAAGCGCGCGCTGGGGCCGGCCGACCATCCCCATGGCCACTTACGTCCGCCTGATGGTGCTCAAGCACCGCTACCGGTGGGGCTACGAGGTCCTGCTCCGCGAGGTCGCCGACTCGCTGCACCTGCGCCGATTCTGCGGCATCGCCCTCCACCAGACCGCGCCCGACGAGTCCACCGTCCGCAAGATGACCAGGCGACTCGGTCCCGAGGTGGTGGACGAGTTGATCCGCTCCCTGATCAAGAAGGCGACCAGCGAGCGGAAGCTGCGCCTGCGGGCGATGCGCTGCGACTCCACCGTGCTGGAGGCCGACATCCGCTACCCCACCGACATCAACCTGGTCGGGGACGCGGTCCGGGCGCTGGTCCGCGTGGCGCGCACCGCGACCGTGACGGTGCCCGGCGCGGCCGCCAGGGTACGCGACCGCGGCCGGGCCGTTGGCAAACGGCTGCGCGAGTTGGGCCGCACCCTGCGGCGCAGGACGGGGGAGGCCCACTCGGAGGTGGAACGGCTGACCACCGAGAGCGCCGATCTGCTCCAGGCCACCATCCGCGAGGCTCGCCGACTGCTGGGCCAGACGCGGTACAAGGTCCGGACCATGGTCGAGCAGCCGACCCGGGCGCAAGTGCGGGCCGTCCTCGAGCTGGCGCAGTTCGTGGCCTGGGCCGAGCAGGTCGCCGAGCAGGTCCGCCGGCGCTTCGCCGGTGAGCCATCACCGACCGCCTGGTCTCCCTCTTCGACCCTGACGCGCGGTCCATTCGCAAGGGCAAGTTGGGCGTGCCGACCCAGTTCGGCTACCTGCTCCAACTGACCGAGCTGACGTCCTCCACCCGCCGCGGCGTGCGCGGTCTCCTCCTGCCGCCCACCTTCCGCGTCGGCAACCCTCCCGAGGGCGAGCTCCTGCTCGACACCGTGGCCGAGCTCGACAAGGTCGACGCCTCGCCTGCCGTGGCGGCCTTCGATGGCGGCTTCACCCTCAATGCCACCAGGACCGCCATGGCTGATGTCGGCTCCGAGGTGTTCATCGTCGGCAGCAACAAGAACGCCGGCTCTCGGCGCCACCAGCGCTGGCTTGCCTGCTACCGCGTGGGCTGCGAGGGCCGGATCTCCCACCTCAAGCGCGAGTTCGGTGCTCGCCGCTCGTGCTTGAAGGGGGCGACGGGCGCGCACACCTGGGCGAGTTGGGTCGTTCTCACCTACGACCTCCACACACTGGCGAGCCCGCCCATGCGGCGCTGATGCTCGCATCGCCTGGCTGACGCCTTCACGTACGACGAGCCCGTCCCGCTTCCCGCGCGGCGGGCTCGTTCATGTCACGGCTTCGGCACGACACGTCGGCCTCCCGACCACTCAGGAGTTCTTCCGGGGCAAGTAGTGCAGTTACTTCACCCGGAAAAATCCCTGCGCGTTTGAATTGGGGCGGAGGGCCGATCAGGTGGCGGAAGGCGCCTGATCGTTCTGCTTGGCGTGCTGGAGCAAGATCTCGGCCGCCTCCTCAGAGATGTCCTCGAGCTGGCGGAGGATCTCCAAGAGCCGGCGGCGGTTGGCGATCCACTCCTTATAGAGGAGGGCCTGGCTCTCGGTGAGGTTGCGGCAGACGGTCCTGCCACCCACTTTGGTCGTCCACTGCCAGTAGGGGCCGTGGAGCTGCGGGGGATCGGCGTGGCAGTGGCAGTTGGGCTTGCCGCAGGCAGCGTAGCGGCAGGTCACGCTGCCGGGGCGGATGAAGCCGGAGGGGGGCAGTTCCGCGCCCAGCTGGTGGAGCCTCCGCTCGCACTCCTGTAGACGTCGCCGCTCGGCCGCCCGCACGGGTTCAGGGTAGCAATGATCCCCGCTCCTTCTGCCTTCAAACAGGAGGACATGAGCCACCAAAGGCGGTGCCAGGAGGACACGAATGCTGCGGCTTGAGCCGGGCCGGCTGGGCGGCCTCTTCGACCTCGCGCTCCCGGAACCGCTGCGGCAGCTGCCCGAGACCCTGGCCCGCATCGACGAGCTGCTTCTGGACGACCGGCTGCTGGCCCCCTTCCGCGCCCACTGGGAGCAGGAGGTGCTGGGCGGCCTCATGGTCAGTGCCCGCTGGGGCCGGCCGACCATCCCCATGGCGACCTACGTCCGCCTGATGCTGATCAAGCACCACTACGGCTGGGGCTACGAGTTGCTGGTCCGGGAGGTGGCCGACTCCCTCCACCTGCGCTGCTTCTGCGGCATCGGGCTCCTGGAGTCGGTGCCCCACGAGTCCACCGTCCGCAAGCTGACCCGCCGTCTCGGGCCCGAGCTGGTGGACGAGCTGATCCGGGCCCTGATCCAGAAGGCCACCTCGGAGCGCCGCATCCGCCTGCGCGCGATGCGCTGCGATACGACCGTGGTCGAGGCCGACGTCCGCTACCCGACCGACATCAACCTGGTCGGGGACGCGGTCAGGACGCTGGCCCGGGTGGCGGGCACCATCAGGGAGGCGGTGCCCGGCCTCACGGCCAGGGTCCGCAACCGGAGCCGGGCGGTGGGCAAGCGGATCCGCCAGGTGGGCCGGCGCCTGCGCGGGCGCACCGGCGACAAGCACGCGGAGGTGGAGCGGCTGACCACTGAGGCCGCCTCCCACCTGCGAGCCAGCATCCGGGAGGCGAGGCGGCTGCTGCTGGAGGCCAAGAG
>CADDZO010000178.1 GCA_902812395.1 bacterium
CCGCCCGTACCTCGACCTCCGGGTGGAGGCGCCGGGCCAGCTGGACGACGTGGCCGCCGACCCCGCCGGCACCGATGACGCACAGCCGCGAGCCCGGGGCGGGGTCGGCCAACCGCAGCGCGTGCCGGGCGGTGGCCACGGCATCGGCCAGGACCGCAGCCTGGGCCGGAGGCAGGTCCACCTTCACCATCCGTCGTCCCGGCCAGCAAACCTCGTCTGCCATCCCTCCCGGGGCCTGGAGGCCGAGAACTCGCCCAGCGCGACAGCGCTGCTCCTGACCTGCTCGGCAGGCCGGGCAGGAGCCGCAGACGTCGAGGGGGTGGAGGACGACGGCATCGCCCGGGGTCACTCCGGCGCCATCGGCCACCTCGACCACGACCCCGGCTACCTCGTGGCCGGGGCGGACGGGGTAGGCCGCTCCGCGCGGGAGCACCATCCCTCGGTACAGGTGGAGATCGCTGCCACAGATGCCGCAGGCGCGGACCTGGACCCTGGCCTCGCCCGGCACCAGGGCCGCGCTCGGCCCCTGGCGGAGGTGGACCCGGCCGGGCTCGACCTCGACGTAGCGCACGGTCAGGAAGCGGGAGCGGTGTCGGCCAGCAGGTGGCGAGCCACCACCAGCTGCTGGATCTCGGCCGTCCCTTCCTCGAACCAGAAGCCGCGGGCGTCGCGGTAGATGCGCTCGATGGGCGCGTCGGTCGTATAGCCGAAGCCACCGTGCACCCGGAGGGCGAGGTCCGTCACCCGCCCGACCATGTGCAGGCAGAAGAGCTTGGCCGTGGCCGCGGCGGCGGCAACGCCAGAGCCCGCTTGGTAGGCCTCGGCCGCGGCCCGGACCAGGCCCCGCCCGGCCTCGACGTCCGCGTGCATGTCGGCTAGGTGCGCCCGGACCGCATCCCGCTCCGCGATCGGGCGGCCAAAGGTGACCCGGCGCTGGCTGTAGGCGATCGCCTCCTCCAGCGCCCGCCGGGCCAGCCCCACCATGCAGGCGGAGAGCGAGATCCGGCTGTAGTCGAGGAAGCTCAGCGCCACCTCCAGACCCTGTCCGACCTCGCCCAGGCGGTGGCGGTCGGGAACCCACATCTCTTGGTAGCGCAGCCAGGCGTGGCCGGTGCCGTGCAGGCCCATGGTCCGCTGGCTGGCGTCGATCTCGAAGCCGCTCAGGTCCCGGGGGAGCAGGAAGGTGGTCAGTGAGTCCCGGGCCCGGCGGTCGTCCGAGGCCGCCGCCAGCAGGAACCAGTCGGCGCGGTCGCCAAAGGTGATCAGGTGCTTCTCGCCCGAGAGCCGCCAGCCGTCGCCATCACGCACGGCCCGGGAGTGGAGGTCTCGACCGGTCCCGCCGGTGCGCTCGGTGAGTGCGAACGCGACCGTGGTCCGCCCCTCGGCCAGCTCCGTGACCAGCTGCCGCTGCTCGGGCGAGCCATAGCCGGCGATCGGGCGCCAGATGCCGTTGCTCAGGTGCACGATCATGCGCCCCGGAGCTGGGCCCTCCGCCGCCGCCTCCAGGTAGGGGAGGAGCTCGGGGAGGCTGAGCCCGAAGCCGCCCAGCTCAGGGGGGATCGAGAGCCGGTGCACCCCCAGCCGTGCTGCCTGCTCCAACAGCCGAGGGGGGATTCGGTCCTCCCCCTCCAACTCCGGCACTGCGCGCTCGAACTCGCCCCGGAAGAAGCCGCGGAACTGGTCGAGGCTGGGCGGTACCGGCATCGCCGCCACGATAGCGCCGAGCTGGCGCCTCAGGAGCCGGGGGCTCCGGCCGTCTCGGTGACCGCGGCCACCCGCTCCATCGCCTCAACGATGTCTCGGCGGCGCTGGCGTTCGTCGGCCGACATCGACATGAACCAGAGGTCGAGACAGCCCAGGCCGCTGGCCGCATAGCGGGCGATCCAGTGCTCCATTCGAGGGTCGTGGTCGACCAGCATCAGCTCCCCGACCATCTCCTGGGAGACCTGGGCCACCGCCCCCCGCCGGTCGCCGGCGTTCCAGCAGGCCTGGATGGCCTGTACCTCCTCGCCAAAGCCCTGTCGGGTGAGGAAGCGGGCATAGCAGGGCACGGTGACGTAGCCGGCGATGAAGCGACGGGCGAAGGCCAGGTTCTGGTCGTGGCTGCCGCCCACCGCTACCACCACCCGCGCCACCGAGTCCAGCGGTCGTCCCGTTGCCGCCACCAGCTCAGGGATCACGTTGGGCCCGGCCATGAAGAACACCAGCCCGTCCGCGATCTCGCCGGCCAAGCGCAGCATCTTGGGGCCGAGCGCGGCCAGGTAGATGGGGACCCGCGCCGGCGGGGTCCGGTGCAGGTGCATGCCGTTCACCCGCTCTCCGCCGAGCAACCGCTGCACCTGCACCACCGTCTCCCGCACCCGGGTCAACGGCCTCGTGTACTCCAGACCCATCCAGTCGGAGACGATGGTGGCGGTGGAGGCCCCCACCCCGAGCACGAAGCGGCCGGGGGCGAGCTCGGACATGGCCAGGGCGGACATGGCCAGCAACCCGGGCGGGCGGGTGAAGGCGGGCGCGATCGAAGTTCCCAGCCGCATCCGCCGGGTGGCCACCGCCGCCGCCCCGAGCGGGGTGAAGGCGTCGTGCAGGTTGCGCTCGTAGCTCCAAACCTCCTGGAAGCCGAGTTCCTCGGCCTTGGACAGCAGGTCCGGCGCCCACTGCAGCGGCAGGCCCTCAAACGGCAGCGTGAGTCCGATCCGCATGGCCGGTCACATCCATGTCCTGAATCTGGCTGGCAGGCTAGCATGGCCCTGCCAGGACCGGTTTGGACGGCAGGTCCAAATCTTGCCGGGAGATTTGGGCTGGGTCGGCGGATGACGCTGGCCTCTGCGGCGCATAACCTGGTGAGGCAACCGGAGGTAGTTACGGCCAGCTCGATCACCCACGTCCGACCTCAAGACATCCCCGTTCGCGCCTTTGCCACCCAGGGACAGCCGACCGCTGTGCTGGGCGTCGGCGTGTGTCTGCCCGACCGCGTTCTCACCAACGCCGAGCTGGAGCAGATGGTGGAGACCACGGACGGCTGGATCGTGGAGCGGACCGGGATCCGAGAGCGTCGGATGGCGCCGCCTGGAACCGCGAGCTGGGAGCTGGGTGCCGCCGCCGGACGGGAGGCGCTGGCGGCTGCCGGGGTGGAGCCGGAGGAAGTCGACCTCGTGATGGTGGCCAGCTCCTCGCCGGACGCACCCTTCCCCTCCATGGCCTGCCGGGTCCAGGAGAGTCTGGGGCTGGCCAACGCCTGGGCCTTCGATCTGCTCGCCGCCTGCACCGGCCTCCTCTACGAGGTCGCCGTGGCCGACGCCATGATCGCCAGCGGCCGCTGCCGGACCGCCCTGGTGATCGGGGCCGAGGTCCTCTCCCGAATCCTGGACTGGAGCGACCGCTCCACCTGCGTGCTGCTCGGCGACGCTGCTGGAGCCCTGGTGGTGGGGACGCCCCAGCGGGGAGGCGGGATCCGGAGCTGGTGCCTGGGGGCAGACGGCCGGCTGTGGAATCTGCTCACCTACGGACAGCGGGCGGACAAAGGAGCCTATGCCGTCGGTGACACGGAGGCCCGCTTCCGGATGAACGGGCGCGAGACCTACTTGTTCGCGGTGGACAACTTCGCCCGCCAGGCGGAGGCAGTGCTGGCGGCAGCCGGGCTCGGGGTCGGTGACGTCGACCTGTTCGTGCCCCACCAGGCCAACCGCCGCATCATCGAGGCAGCGGCCCGGCGGGTCGGCTTTTCCATGGACCAGGTGATGGTGAACATCGAGCGCTTCGGCAACACCTCCACCGCCACCATCCCGCTCGCGCTCCGAGACGCCGCCGACCAAGGTCGCCTGCAGCCGGGCGATCGCGTGCTGCTGGCCAGCTTCGGCGCCGGCCTGACCTGGGCGGCCTGCCTGCTGGAATGGGAGTGAAGCGCCCGGGGGCGGGGTAGGCGTCCGGCACTGCAGCGGTGCTGGGCTGCCGGCTTCACCGTCGTGGGAACCCTCCTGGTGATGCCCATCGGGGCCCCGGAGTACCGCCGCCCGGTGAGGGGATCCCAGGCTGAGGCACGGCGAGGGTCTGTCTTCCTTCCTTGCCTCCTACCGACCACGGTCCCGGGCACGGGCCTATCCTCGGCCTCATGGCCACGCCGCTCGACTTCCACGTCCATCCGTCCACCTCGGAATACCTGGAGGGGTCGCTGGGGCCCTACTTGGAACAGCTCCGCCACCACTTCCGGCTGCCGATTCCGATCCGGACCCTGGAGGAGATGGCGGCGGACTTCGAGGGGTTGCGCGCGGTCTTGCTGGCGTGGGATGCGGAGACCGGGACCGGCCGGCCGCCGGTGACCAACGACTGGGTAGCCGACGTCTGCCGGCGCTGGCCCGACCGCTTCATCCCCTTCGCCTCGGTCGATCCCTGGAAGGGCGAGCGGGCGATCGCGGAGGCGAGGCGGGCGGTCCGGGAGCTGGGGATGCGGGGCTTCAAGTTCCAGCAGGCGGCGATGGCGTTCCGTCCCTCGGACGAGCGCTTCTTCCCACTCTGGGAGGAGATCGCCGGGCTGGGGGTCCCCTGCTTATTCCACGTCGGCACCACCGGCCTTGGGGCGGGCCTGCCCGGTGGGGGCGGCATCCAGCTCGACTACGTCCGGCCGATCCACCTGGACGCGGTGGCCGCTGCCTTCCCCAACCTCACCCTGGTCTGCGCCCATCCCGCCTACCCCTGGCAGCAGGAGATGATCGCCATCGCCAACCACAAGGCCAACGTCTACGTCGACCTCTCCGGCTGGGCTCCGCGGTACTTCCCGCCAGAGCTGGTCCGTGAGCTGTCGCGCGGGCTTCAGGACAAGGCCCTGTTCGGCACCGACTATCCCTTCATCGAACCCAGGCGCTGGCTCCGGGAGTTCGAGCAGATCGAGCTTCGGGATGAGGTCCGGGACAAGATCCTGTGGGGCAACGCTGAGCGGGTCCTGGGCCTGGCCGGCTGCTGAGCCTGTGGGGAACTGACGCGGTCCTCCCCGGGCCCTGACGCGTCCGGACGCGTCAGGCCCGCTCCAGCACCACCACCGGGATCTCGCGCTTGGTCCGTTGCTGGTAGGTGTCGTAGTCGGGCCACTGGCGGGCGGCCAGCCTCCACAGCCGCGTCCGCTCCTCACCGGAGACAGTGCGGGCAATGGCCTTGAAGACCTCGTCCTTGACTTGAACCTCGACCTCGGGGTTGGCCACCAGGTTCAGATACCAGCCGGGGTGCTGGTCGGACCCGCCCCGGGAAGCCACGACGACGTAGCGGTCCCCGTCCTGCTCGTAGATCAAGGCGTTGTCCCGTCGCTGCCCGGTCTTGCGGCCGATGGTGCTCAGGATCAGGGTCTTGGCACCGCGGCGCCAGATGTGGCCTACGGTCCCCCCGGTCTCGCGATAGCGTCGGATGTGCTCTTCCCCAAACAGTTGCTCTGCTTCGCTCATCGCCGTGTCCTCAACTCACGCCGGTCAGGTGGGCTGGAACCGAAGCGGCTCGCGAGCGTGACCCGTCGGCGGTCACGACCGTCCGACATCGGCCTTGCTCGCCGTGCTGCGATGGTAATCGGTGCAGCCGTTCCGAGTGGCCCGGTGCTTGCCCTGGCCAGGTTGGCGTCCAGAGGATCGGCCTGGGGGCGGTGCCCCGCGCGGATAGCATTCGAGAGAGTGCCGCATGCCTCGCCGTCGTCCCTGGCTACCCGCCGGAGTGGATCCGGCACCGCCGGCGTCCTGCTGCTGGAGAACATCCACCACCGGGCGGTCGAGGTCCTGGAGGAGGCCGGCCATCGCGTTCGCGCGCTCCCGCACGCACTTGCGGAAGGGGCCTTGCTGGCGGAGCTCGACGGGGTAGCGCTCCTCGGTGTCCGGTCCCGGACCAGGGTCACCCAGGCCGTCCTCGAGGCCGCCTCGGACCTGCTCGCGGTGGGCGCCTTCGGCATCGGCGTCGATCAGATCGACCTCGCGGCTGCTACGGCCCGGGGGGTGGCGGTCTTCAACGCTCCCTTCTCCAACACCCGTAGTGTCGTCGAGCTGGCGTTGGCCGAGATCATCGCACTTACCCGAAGGCTGACCGAAAAGAACGCTGCCATGCACGCCGGGATATGGGACAAGTCGGCCGACGGCAGCCATGAGGTAAGGGGGCGGCGGCTGGGCATTGTCGGCTACGGGAAGATCGGCTCCCAGCTCTCGGTGCTGGCCGAGGGCCTGGGCATGTCGGTCTTCTTCTACGACGTGGCCGATCGCCTGGCGCTGGGCAATGCCCGGCGCTGCTCCACCCTCCAGGAGCTGCTGGAGTCGGTAGATGTCGTCAGCCTGCACGTCGACGGCCGCCCCCAGAACAGCAGGCTCTTCGGTGAGGCGGAGTTCTCTTGCATGCGTCCCGGCAGCCTGTTCTTGAACCTCTCTCGTGGCTTCGTGGTCGACCACGAAGCGCTCCGTCGCCACCTGGAGACGGGGCATCTGGCCGGGGCTGCGATCGACGTGTTCCCCGACGAACCGGGTGGCAGGGGCCAGGAGTTCCGGAGCAGCCTCCGGGGCCTGCCCAACGTGATCCTGACCCCACACATCGGCGGCTCCACCGAGGAAGCGCAGGAGGACATCGGTCGCTACGTGGCCGGCAAGCTGCATGACTATTGGATCGACGGCAGATCGCTGATGAGCGTCAACCTTCCCGAACTGGCGCTGGAGCGCCGTGGGGCCGGGCAGCGGATTGCCTACATCCACCGCAACCATCCAGGGGCACTGGCACGCATGAACGCGGTGCTGGCCACGGCCGGTCTCAATATCGAGGCCCAGGTGCTGGAGACGAGGGGCCAGGTCGGCTATGCCATCGCCGACCTGGACGGCCAATGCCCCCGGGCCGCTCTGGACCAGCTCGGACGCTTGCCCGAGGCGATCCGGGTTCGTCTCTTGGCGTAGAGTGGGCGGCGTCCGGGAACGACGTCGCCGCACCTACGATGGTCTGCATGGGCCTCGCGCCTGTGCCGCGGCTACCGCCCGGGCCGCGTTCGCCGCTACCCGTGCAGACCCTGCGTTGGCTTACGCGGCCGGCAGACTACCCCATGGCCTGCGTCCGCCACTATGGCCCGACCCACACGGTGCGGTTGGTCATGAGTCCCCGGCTGGTGCTGACCGCGGATCCGGCATTGGTCCCAAAGGTCCTGGGCCTGCGCCCTGGCATCGCCACCGCCGGCGAGGAGAACGCGGTGCTGAAGCCGTTGCTGGGAGCGCGCTCGCTGCTGATGCTGGACGGGCCGGAGCACCAGCGCCTGCGGCGCTTGCTCGAGCCCGCCTTCAGAGGCGAGGCGGTGCGGCGCCAAGAGCCGGCAATCGCCGAGGTGACGGAACGCGAGGTCTCGCGCTGGCCCCAGGGGGAGCCGTTCGCGCTCCTCCCCCGCATGCGTGAGCTGACCCTGGAGGTCATCCTGCGGGTGGTGTTCGGGGTCGATGGAGGGGAGCGGCTGGAGCGCCTGCGCCAGTCGCTGTCGGAGTTGCTGGGCAGGGGTCGGACCTGGATGGTGTTCCCGGCGCTGCGCCGCAACCTCGGACCGCACAGCCCCTGGGGGCGTTTCCTGCG
>CADDZO010000179.1 GCA_902812395.1 bacterium
AACGTGTTGTTGAGCCTGGCGGAGCTCCACCAGCGCAAAGGCAATCTCGAGGAATCCCTCCTCACCCTCTTGCGTGCACTGGAGATTGCCACCGCAACCCAGGCTCACCGCTACCTCGTGCTCACCTACAAGCAGCTCGGAGAGGTCTATGCCGAGAAGGGTGACGTGGACTGGGCGGAGCAGTGCTTTGAGCATGCGCTGCAGTTTGCCGACCTCGCCAGGGCCGGCGGCCTGCGGGTGAGAGTCGAGGCTGCCCGGCGCGACGCCCTCGAGAGGGCAGAGGGGACGGCTCCTGCCGGATTGACATCGAGCGGGTAGGCCGCAGCCAGGCGGTCCCTCGGGGCTGACGCTGGTCGTGCCGGAGTGCCCTCCAGCGCACCACGAGAGGAGCGCTCAAGTGCCGGAAAGGGGCCACTCCAGGCCACGGCCGGCGCGACCATTGTCTGACGATGGGAACAACCGGGGTACGCGCCCGGCCAGTCGCGCCCCGCTCCGAGAACCGAGATGGTGATGCACCGAGGCCGACCAAGCCGGGGCCGGCCAAATCCGCCGAGCGGTCCAACCAACGCCAGCCCGGCAATGGCGATTCGAATCCCGCCGCTGCCCCATGGGGCCGGGGCCTGGAGCTGGAGGGAACCCAGATCCTGCCCGAGCGGGGCAGGTTGCGAGGTCCGGGGGTCACCATCGCCCCCCACCGCTTGCGGGCGGCTCGGGTGGCCGCCGGATTGAGTCTTGCTCAGTTGAGCGCCGGCCTCGTCACCAGGGCAGCAGTGCACCTGTACGAAACCGGGCGAGCCCGTCCCTCCAGAGCAGTGCTCGAGGCCCTGGCCCTGCGCCTCGGACAGCCCGTCGATGGGTTCCTGGTCCCGGTCGACCCGGACGAGGCACGGCGCGACGTCGCCGTGGAGATAACGGCGCTCGCCCGCCACCTGGAACGGCTGGCCATCGTGACTACGGAGCCGGACGGCGGGAAGGTGCTCCGGGCGATCGCGGGAAACCTTCGGCGCGAAGCGGACGCGGTGGCCAGGGTTCTCCCGCATCGGGGCCGGCACCTCTGACATCAGCGCACCTCGGCCTCGAGCGCAGAGGCTGGACTGGGCTCGCCGACCGCCACCAACGTGGTCGCCGGCACATCGTGCCACAGGGAAGGACGGGCGACCCTCGGCGCCCGAGGCATGCGCGGCACGAGCGGTCCAACGCCACCGGAGAGGTGTTGGGCGGATGCCAGTGGGCGGCAACGAGGCGCCATCCGGCACCCGCGCGACGCCGCTGCCAGTGCCCGACGGACAACGCCCACGGAGCCGGCGTCCGACTGCCGCCACCGTCAAGCATGCCCGCAGCCCTCGCGGCCTCAGCCCGGTTCCCGAAACGAATCGCCGAACACCTTCGCCGCCCGTTCGGCCACCAGCCGGGCGATGGCGAGCGAGGAGGTGGCGGCCGGCGAGGGAGCGTTGCGCACGTGCAGGACACGCCCGTCGTGGGCCTCGACCACGAAGTCGTCCACCAAGAGACCGCTGGGGTCCAGCGCCTGGGCCCGCACCCCCGACGGACCCGGCACCATGTCCTCAAGTTCCACCGGGGGCAAGAGCCGGCGCACCGAGCGCCAGAAGGCCCGTCGCGAGTAGTCGCGCCAGAGCTCCAGCGCGCCCGTTCGCCAGTAACGCCGGGCCAGACGTCGGAATCCCGGGTGGGACAGTGACTCGGCCAGGTCACGAGCACGGACCTGAAAGCGGCCATACCCCTCCCGCGAGAACGCGAGCACTGCGTTGGGCCCCAACCAGACCTCACCGCTTCCGATCCTCCGGGTGGCGTGTACACCCAGGAACGGGAAGGAGGGGTCGGGGACCGGATAGATCAGGTTCCGACAGAGATGACGAGCCCGGGGTGCCAGCTGCCAGTAGTCGCCCCGGAAGGGCACGATGACCGGCTCCCGGGCACCGCCAGAAAGTGCCGCTACCCGGTCGGCGTGGAGCCCCGCGCAGGTGATCACGCGGGCCGACTCCAGGTCCCCGGCGGTGGTCTCCAGGACGATCCGGTCCGAGAGGCGGCGCAGCCCGACAAGTTCGCGCCCGGTGTGGATCTCTCCGCCCGCATCGCGGATGTCCAGCGCGTAGTGGTGGGCCACCTGGACGTAATCGACGATGCCGGTGACCGGTGACCAGATGGCCGCGACCCCCGCGCAGTGGGGCTCGATCTCGCGCAACCGCTCGGGGCCGATGAGCTCGAGGCCCGGCACCCCGTTGGCCAGACCTCGCCGGTGGAGCGCCCGCAGCCGGCCGAGCTCCGACGGATCGGTGGCGACGATCACCTTGCCGCAGCGCTCGGTGGGGATCCCCCGCTCATCGCAGTAGGCATACAGCTCCCGAGAGCCGGTCACGCAGAGGCGGGCCTTGAGCGATCCTGGCGCGTAGTAGATCCCGGAGTGGATCACGCCGCTGTTGTGACCGGTCTGGTGGGCGGCGATCCGAGGCTCCTTGTCGATCACCGCCACCTTGAGACCCGGCCGACGGCTCAGCACCTCCCGGGCGCTGGCCAGGCCGACGATGCCGGCGCCCACCACGACCAGGTCGTACATGCCCACCGCCTACCTCCCCGACCAGGTCGGCGGAGCCTGCTCCCCGTCCACCGCTCCCGCCAGGGTCACCTCTGCATCGTAGGCTGGGCTTGCTGGCCGCTGGGCCAACCGGCGCCTGCGGGCGCCAGCGGCGGTAACGGGGGCCGAACGCCCCTCGTACTAGAGGCGAAGCCGTGGACGACGCTGAGGCGGTCAAGCGCCTCCGGGAAGGGGACCGCGACGGGGCGGCGTACCTGGTCGAGAAGTATCAGATGGACGTGTACAACGTCAGCCTGCGCATCCTGGGCAACCCCGCGGATGCCGAGGACGCGAGCCAGGACGCGCTGCTCCTGGCGCTGCAGCGGATCGCCAGTTACCGGCCGGACCGACCGCTGCGGCCCTGGCTGCGGGCGATCGCCCGCAACCGAGCCCTGGACCTGCTCCGTCACCGCCTCCGCGCTCCCGAGTTGGCCCCGGAGCCGTCGCCCAGCGTCGAGGGCACGGCCCTGGACGGTATCGAAGCTGCTCGCATCCGCCAGGCCCTCGACAGCCTCACCACCCGCGAGCGCATCCTGCTCGTGCTGCGCTACTGGGAGGACCAACCAGTGGCCAGCATTGCCGAGGCAATGGGGATGAGCGAGCCGGCGGTGCGGGTGGCGCTGCTGCGGGCGCGGCGAGCGCTGGGCCGCCTGCTCGTGCACGAGGAGAGCGGCGTTGCGTTGTGAACAGGCACGGCGCCAGCTGGCTGCCACCGACGATCCCGAGGCACTGGCGCACGTCGCTGGCTGCCAGGATTGCTTCGAGGCGCTCGAGGCAGACGATCCCGTGGTGGCACAGCTGCGTGCTGCCGTGCCTCCCCTCCTGCCCGCACCCGACCTCGCTTCGGCCGTCCTCGCCCGCTGGGCCCCGCCGATGCCGACGAGGACCAAGGTGCTACGTGGCGCCACCTTGATCCTGTCGCTCCTGCTGGCGGTGGCGGTGGAGGGGCTGGTGGGAGTCGCGCCCGGCCGGCTGGCCGGGCTGGCCGGGGCGCTGGCCGCCTGGGGCCAGGCGGCCAGCCCCTGGCTGGTGGGGTTGACCACGGTCCGCGACTCGCTCCTGGGCGTCCCGGCCCTGCTGGTGGGCTGGCTGGCGCTGACCCTGGGCTGTCTCTTGCTCTGGCTGCGCTTGGCGACAGCCGCCCCCTCCTGGAGGTCTGCACGATGATCGGAGCCGTTACCGCGGCGCTGCTGCTGGCGGCTGCCGCCCCCAGCTCCACCCCGGCGTCAGGTTGCATCCGCGAGGTCGGGGGCAGCTACAGCGTGCCGGTTGGCCGGGTAGTCGGCTGCATCGATGTGACCGGGGGAGAGGTCACCGTGGACGGTACCGTCACCGGTGACGTCCGGCTGGCCGGCGGCCGTGCCACCGTCAACGGGACGGTCGACGGGAGCGTGTCCGTCGTCGGCGGCTCAGTCACGCTCGGGCCTCACGCTCGAATCGGCGGCGACATCCGGGTAGTGGGCGGGTCGGTGAGGGAAGTCAAGGGCGCGTCGGTCCGCGGCACCATCACCAGCTTCGGGGGCAACCCGGAGTTCACGGGGCTCCCATCGCTCCCCCGATGGCCAGGCGTCGGCTGGCATTGGTACTGGATGCCACCGTGGAACCTGGCCGCCAACCTCGGCGTCGGTCTGTTGCTCACCCTGTGCGTGGCTGCCCTGGCGTTCGGTGTTTACCTCTTCTTCCCGAGTCAGGTAGCCACGGTCAGCAATGCCATCTGGGTCCGACCGCTGGCCAGCCTGGGCCTCGGGGCCCTTACCGCGGTGACGGGTGCACTGCTGGCGGCGGCTCTGGCCGTGACCGTGATCTTGATCCCGGTGACGATCGCGATCGGGGTGGCAATGGCTGCTGGCTGGATCCTCGGGTGGGCAGGGGTCTTGCTCCTGATCGCCAAGCGCCTGGTCGACACCCTGCGAGTGGGTATCCCACCCACACCTGCCTTTGCGGCCGTAGCCGTGCTGGCGGTGGTAGCGGCCAACGTTCCGGTGCTGGGAGGTCTGGCGGTGTTGGTGGGCGGCGCCATTGCCCTCGGGGGAACCGTGCTCACCCGCTTCGGCACCCGAGCCCTGCCGGGTGCGGGCCCGCCGAGCTTCTGACCTCAGAACGGGGTGCTCGCGGCTTGCATGGCTGATGGGCACGCCGATCCCCGATGCCGACGTTCCTCGGCCAGGGATCTCCGCCTCGCTCCGGGAGCGCCCGACCCGCACGCCGCTTCCACCATCGTCTCCTGTTCCGACGCCCACCGGACGATAGCGCGACCGGAGCGGGGAGCGACCAGATCGGCCACGGTGACGCCGACTCCGTCCGCGATCCGCGCCAGCACCACGCTGGTTGCCGCCTTCTGCCCGCGTTCCACCGCCGACAGCATGCTGACGCTGAGCGACGCGGCCCGGGCCAACTCCTGGAGGGTCCGGCCGCGCGCCTTTCGCAGGTCGCGAATCCGCTGCCCGCCCTCAGCAGGGGCCATATTCCTCTATCGGAGAAGGACACGCGCTTCTGCAACCCACTCGGTACTCGGCGATCGGCATCCCAATGCCGGAGGATCCGGGGAGCCAACCCGGGTGAGCCACGCCAGCTCGCGGCCGGGGGTGCGCCCGGCTGTAGCGGCGGACCTGCAGGCAGTGGCTCGCATCTTCGCTCACTACGTCCTGGAGACCACGGTCACGTTCGAGGAGACGCCGCCCTCGCCGGAGGCATGGCTCCGGCGGCTGGCCGAGGCGCGTTCGGCACGCTTGCCGTTCCTGGTGGTCGCGGTCGAAGGCCAGGCGGTGGGCTATGCCCATGCCAGCCCGTGGCGCGGCAAGCCGGCGTACCGGTACACGGTGGAGGACTCCATCTACCTCGACCCAAGCTGGACCGGGAAGGGGTTAGGCGACCTTCTCCTCCGCGCCCTCCTGAGGGGATGTGCGGCGGCGGAGGTGCGCCAGGTGATCGCTGTCATCGCTGACAGCGGGGACCCCGCCCCGGTGCGGCTCCACCTTCGCTGCGGCTTCTCCAAGGCGGGACGGCTGCGGGCGGTCGGCTACAAGCACGGGCGCTGGATCGACACCTTGCTGTTGCAGCGCGGTCTTGGCGAGGGTTCTGGCCCGTGAGCCGGTCCCCTCTCTCGTCCGGGCCTGCCCCCAAGGCCGAGATGCCCGGTCCCCAGCCCGGCACCAGACGCGCTTTGGTCGCCCTCTGCTTCAGCGAGATCACCAGCTGGGGGGCGCTCTACTACGCCTTCCCGGTCATCCTGGCCGATCTCACCCGCACCAGCGGGTGGTCGCCGCAACAGACCACGGCCGCCTTCTCGACCGGACTGGTGGTCTCCGCCGTGGCCGGCGTGCCGGTCGGCCGCCTCCTCGATCGGCTCGGCCCTCGGGCGGTGATGACCACCGGCTCGATCGTCGGGGTCGGCGCCCTCCTGGCGGTGGCCACGGCGCCAACGCTGCCCTGGTTCTTCGCCGCCTGGACCGCGGTCGGGGTCGCCCAGTCGATGTTGCTCTACACGCCCGCCTTCTCCGCCCTTACCCGCTGGTACGGCCCGCGCCGGGTGACGGCCCTGACCACCCTTTCTCTGGTGGCGGGGCTGTCCAGCACGGTATTCGCCCCGGTGGTGGCGGTGCTGGTGGCCCGGCTCGGCTGGCGCGACACCTACCTGGTGCTTGCCCTCCTGCTGGGCGCGATCACGATCCCACTCCATGCCCTCCTGCTCACCGCCGCCTGGCCCACCGATCGACGGCAGCGATCGGAGGCGACCCTCGGTTACGTCAGATCGGTGGTGGTCGGCGACCCCCGGTTCACCCTGCTGGTCGGAGCCATGGTTCTGGCGGCGTTCGGCATGTATGCCGCCAACATCAATCTGGTGCCGCTGTTGACCGGACAGGGCATCAGCAACGGGCTGGCTGCGGTCGCGCTGGGCCTGGCCGGGATGGGCCAGGTCCTGGGCCGGCTGGGTTACCCGGTGCTGACGCGCCTGGCCAGCCCGCGGACCCGGACTGTCGGGGTCATGATGGCAGGCGCGGGCACGGTCGCACTGCTGGCCGCGGTCCTGCGCTTCGCCTCCGCCGTGCTGGGCGCCGCCATCCTCGCCGGCGCGGTCCGGGGCATCTACACCCTGCTGCAGGCGACCGCACTGAGCGACCGTTGGGGAACCCGCGAGTTTCCCGTGCTCAACGGGATCTTCAGCGCACCCACCACCATCGCCATCGCCCTCGCGCCGGCCGGAGGAGCGCTTCTCGCCAGCTGGCTGGGCAGCTACCGGGCCGCGTTCTGGGTGCTGGCGGCCCTGGTCCTGGTTGGAGCCGGGAGTGCGGTCGGCACCGACGTGCCGGAGGGCCGGCGTCCCGTCGTGCCCTGATGACGTCGGTGACCGATGGGCCCAATGCGGCCCGAGCGGTCCAGGCCGGCGGCCGATCGCCGGCACCGGTGAGGGGTCCGAGCCGTACGGGATGCAGCCGTTGCGGGTCAGTGAGCATGAGCCAGCCGACCCGCAGCCACCGGTTGCCCGGTGGCGGTCCCGGTCTTACCCGCTTGCGCGGTGCCGGGTTCCTGCTTGGGGTCCCCACGAAGCCTGCTTCGTGGGGTCCCCTCCTGCTTCATCGCCGTGTGCCCAGCGGTGCTGGGTCTTACCTCGGCTGCCACAGGCCCCTCTGCCACTGACGGCGAGCTCGAGTAGGTTCTTCGCAGCGTTCACGTCCCGATCGATGACCAGGCCGCAGCCCTCGCAGCGGAAGGTGCGCTCGGCCAGCCTTGGCTTTCACCGTC
>CADDZO010000180.1 GCA_902812395.1 bacterium
TCCGACCACGAGGTCGTGGTCGCCCTCACCCGCCGCGCCTACTCACCGGTCCTCCGCCAGGCCAGCATCCCCTCCGTCCAGGTGCCCTGGTGGGGCGGCCGCCGGCTCCGCTTCGAGCATCCCTGAGCTGGGGTCGAACTCGGCCCGGCGAAAATCCAAGCTAATGCAAGCCATTAATGGCTACAACTGCCGGCTCCTCTCGCACTCAGGCCGAATCCGGCCGGCCCGGGGAACTTCGGACTAGTGAGCGCTTGGCACCCATCGTCCAGGCGTCCCGCGCACTCGGGCACGCAAAACTTAGGGCTATCTATATAGATTGTCATATGCTATTTCGCAAGATGACCGCAAGTTCGCCCGAGCAGGACATCGAGGCGCTTGAAATCGGCTCCGCCCTCTATGCGCTGGTCACCGCAGTCATGCGCCGTATGCCCCGCGACCTCAGCCTCACCGCGGCCGCCACCCTCTACGCGCTCGAGCGCCAGGGACCGCAGCGGCTTACCCACCTGGCCGCTCAGGAGGGGGTTGCGCAGCCTTCGATGACGGCGCTTGTGACGAGGCTCGAGCAGGCAGGGCTCGTCGATCGGCGCAGCGACCCGAGCGACGGCCGCGCCGTGCTGGTTGGACTGACGCCAGCGGGAGAGGACTACCTGCGCGAGCGCCGGCAAAGCGGCGCGAGGGCGCTGCTGCCGGTGTTGGCACAGCTCTCGCAGGGACAGCTCGACGCCTTGCGCAGCGCGCTCCCAGCGCTTCGCGCCCTTGCAGCTGGCGACTTGGGGACGCCGGCCAGCGCGAACGAGGCGGCGGCGGCGCGGGGTGACCTGGGATGAGTGGCCGCGGTCGGGCACAGCCAGCCGAGAACGGCGAGAGCATCCGCACCAACCTCTTCCGCCAGCCGAGGGCAGTATGGGCGGTTGCGTTCGCCTGTGTGGTCTCGTTCATGGGCATCGGGCTCGTGGACCCGATCCTGCCGGCACTCGCCAAGGACCTCGAGGCGAGCCCATCCACGGTCGAGCTGCTGTTCACCAGCTACCTGCTGGTCACTGCGGTGGCGATGCTGGTGACGGGCTGGGTCTCGAGCCGGATCGGCGCCAAACGCACGCTGCTTGCGGGCCTGTCCTTGATTGTGCTCTTCAGCGGACTCGCCGGTGCCTCGGGCAGCATCGCCGGGATCATCGTCTTCAGAGGCGGGTGGGGGATCGGCAACGCGCTCTTCATCGCCACCTCGCTGGCGGCGATCATCGGTTCGGCGGGCGGCAGATTTGCGGGAGCGATCATCCTCTACGAGACCGCGCTCGGAATCGGCGTCGGTCTTGGGCCCTTGGTCGGTGGTGAACTGGGCGCGGTCTCCTGGCGGGGGCCGTTCTTCGGTGTGGCTGTGCTGATGGCGGTCTCGCTGGTTGCCATCCTCGTCCTGCTCGACAAGACGCCGCCACCGCCGCGCCGGATCGCCCTGCGCGAGCCCTTCACCTGTCTTCGCCATCGCGGCCTTGCGGTCATGAGCGCAACAGCGTTCTTCTACAACTGGGGGTTCTTCACGCTGCTTGCCTACACGCCGTTCCCAATGCATCTCGGCATCCACCAGCTCGGCTACACCTTCACTGCGTGGGGAGCGGCGGTGGGCATCTTCGCAGTGGTCGTCGCGCCGTGGCTGCACCGCCGTTTCGGCACGAGCCGCGTGCTCTACCTGAACCTCGCCATGCTGGCTGTGGACCTGGCCGTGATCGCCGTGTTTACCGGCGACCAGGCCGTCCTGATCGGAGCGGTGATCGTCTCCGGGGTGTTCGTGGGCCTCAACAACACGCTCACTACGCAGGCGGTGATGCTGGTCTCGCCCTTCGAGCGTCCCCTGACCTCGGCCACATACAGCTTCGTGCGCTTCATCGGTGGCGGCCTCGCCCCATACGTGGCGGCGCAGCTGGCAGCGCATTTCGACGTCCACCTACCTTTCTGGATCGGTGCAGGTTCCGAGCTCATCGCGATCGCCGTCCTCGGCCGGGGCCACGCGCAGATCGCGGCCGCGGAGCGTCCCTTGCTGGAGCGAGAGCCCGGCCACGCCGGCGCCCACCTTTAGATCACCGTCTAGATCACCGTCCACGCGCTCGCTTGGCGGGCACCGGACGCGAAACCGAGCGGGGGAGGCCCAGACCGTCATTGGCCCTCATCCCGGCGTCGGGGCGGCAGCCGTTCCTGCCGCTGTCTGTCTCCTCCCGCCCGGCCGGCACCGTGCCTGACCGCCCTCCGCAGCCATGCTCTGCCATCATGCTTCGCGGCCAGTGCAGCCGGCCGACCCGGCTCAGCCTTCGGGATTCCACCGTTCGAGCCATCAATCGAATCGGCGCCCAGCTCCGGAACCACCCGCTGAGCGAGCGCCAGCACCCTAACTGCGGTGGCGGGCGCGCGCCCCAGGGTGGGCTAACCAGGGCAGCGGACCTGCTGCCCGAGGTGGGCAGAATCCACGAGCGGCACTTCGGCCTCCGTCGTCCCTCCATGATCGCGCCGTGCCGCCCCCGCTGCCGCGCCGCTCCCGCTGCACAGGAGACCCCTCGCCGGCACGGTGGGTGGGGACCAATTGGGGCCCAGCGGCCGGGGCGTAGGTGCAAGGACCACCAACGGACCTCCGGGTCTCCCGCCTGCCTCGGTCGATCGACCGGGCACTGTCGGCGGGATGGCACGGCCAAATCGCACGCACCATCGCCGTCGTGAACCCTCCACCGTGTCCGGGATAACACCGGTTGCGGGTCGGCTGCATTCGTGGTCCCAGGGACGTCGCACGATCGACTCCCCCAGAGAATCGTCGGAAGCGCACGAAGTAATTCCTTTGCAATCGCCCCTACGATCGCTGCCGACAATGCCATCAGGCGGCTGAAACTGAACCAGGAGGAGATTGACGGTGACGTATCTTGCCTTGACTCCGTCGCCACCCTGGCTCAGCCCAGGTGACACCGGCTGGCAGCTGACCGCGGCCACCCTGGTCGGCCTTCAGAGCGTCCCTGGTCTGGCCATCCTCTATGCCGGCTTGATGAAGCGAAAGTGGGCCCTTAACTCGGCCGTGATGGTGCTGTACGCGTTCGCGGCCACACTGGTGGTGTGGACGCTGTGGGCGTATGGCATGAGCTTCGGGCGGCCAATCCCCGGCCTTCCCGACCTCCTGGGTGTCCCCCAACCGGTGCTTTCCGAGGTCGCAGAACAGGGTCGGGCTGCGATCCCTCTTCTGAAGGGAGCCATGCCCGACCTGCGGTTCTCGGGGGCGGCCCTGGTCTACTTCCAGTTCGTCTTTGCAGCCATCACGGTCATCATCCTGGGCGGTGCCCTGCTGGGTCGTCTCAGCTTCAAGGCCTGGGCGCTCTTTGTGCCCCTCTGGATCACCCTCGTCTATCCGGTGGGCGCCTTCATGCTGTGGGGCGGGGGCTGGCTCTCCCAGCTGGGAGCGGTCGACTACAGCGGTGGCTACGTCATCCACGTTGCCGCTGGCGTCTCCGGTGTGGTGGCGGCGGCGGTCGTGGGCCCCAGGGTCGCCGGTGACCGGGAGAACGGCTCGCCGGGCAACCTGCTGCTGGCCATCGCCGGGGCCGGGCTGCTCTGGCTGGGGTGGAACGGCTTCAACGGCGGCGATCCCTACTTCGCCAACGGCGACGCCGCCGCCGCGGTCCTCAATACGAACCTGGCCACCGGCACCGCCATGCTGGCCTGGCTGCTGCTGGACGTGTTCACGGACCGCGGTCCACGGGTCAGCGGCATGATCAACGGCATGGTGGCCGGGCTGGTGGGGATCACCCCGGCCGCCGGCTACGTCAACGGCTACGGTGCTGTGGCCGTGGGCCTCGCTGCTTCGGCCATCCCGTGGCTGACCATGAACAAGCTGGCGCTGGTCGGGTTCTTCCGCCGGATCGACGATGTCCTGGGCGTGATGCACACCCATCTCTTCGCCGGCGCGATAGGGGGGCTGATGACCGGGCTGCTGGCCTCCCCAGCTATGGTCGTCTACACCGCCACCCGCGGCGCCGGGGTCTCGGTGGCCGGGCTCGTCTACGGCAACCCCCGCCAGTTCCTGGTTCAGGTCCTTGCCCTGCTCGTGATCGTCGCCTACGACGGTGTCGCCACCTTCGCGATCATCAAGTTGGTGGGGGCGTTGGTCCCGCTACGGATGACGCCCCTGGAGCTGGAGATCGGCGACGAGGCGGTTCACCGCGAGCTGGCGATGGAGCCGGCCGGCGCCGATTCCTGAGATCTCGGCCGCGACGGCTCGCGTCGCCCCGAGGGGGAGGAGCCTGTGGTTGGGCTGGCCCGCGATGCCCCAGATGTGGTACAACTGGCCGGCACGTTATCAGCGGTGGCTCGTCACGGTCGTGCTTCGCCCTCGACCATCGGACGGGTTCCACGAATTCGAGAGGCAAGGAGCGACCGGGATGCCAACCGGAACTATCAAGAAGCTGGTCCAGGATCGGGGCTTTGGCTTCATCGCCGCCGAGGACGGGAAGGAGTACTTCTTCCACCGCAGCGGCCTTGACGGTAGCGTCGACTTCGACTCGCTGAGCGGCGGGGAGAAGGTCACGTTCGAGGTCGAGCGCAGTGACCGCGGCCCGCGGGCCGGCCGGGTTCGCTTGAGCAACTGAATGGAAAGCTGACGCCAGGTTGCGACCGGGCGTCAGCCCTCCCCCTCCGGTGGAGTACCCGAGATGAGTTGGTCGTGCACGAAGACGACCGGCTCCGTGCCCAGGCCGCTCTCCAGAACCAGCTGGGAGGCGAGCCCGGGCAGTTGGTACATGCACACTGCCACCATCGGCAGCTCGGCAACGGTACGGCGCACGAGCGACTCGCACTGCTTGAGCCAGCCGACCGGAGGAGAACCTTCCCAGGCCCAGTTGACCAGGCCCAGCGCCCGGATTCGTTGGTAGCCGAGCGCCGCGGCCTGGCGAAGGGCCGGGATCATGAACTCCGCCATCAGCTGGAAATCCTGGATCAGGCCCACCAACAGCAGCTTGCCCGAGGCCATGACCGCCTCCAGGTCCCCGTCGTAGCTCTTGCGCAGCTCCTCCAGCAGCTCGGGGTGACGACGTTCGTCACCGAACAGGAGGCACAACGTCCCCGGCTCGTCCAAGCCGGTGCTGATGAACGCCGTGCCCTGGCGGACAGTGCCCTGGTCGGAGAAATAGAACGCGACGTAGGAATGGAGCGGCAATCGCTGCTCGCTCCAGCCGACCGGAATCTCCTCCTCGCTCACGATCCCCTCAACGGCCAACCACCGTTATCACTGACGCGCTAGGGTCGTCAAACGATCGCTGGCCGACGGCACATGGCCAGCGATCGCCAAGGTGGTGGTAGACTTCGGCGGGTGCTGGCCGTCTCCTGGAGCAGGATGCGGTGAGGCTGGATCTGGAGCCGATCGGCTTTCCCTTCGACCCCAGCGTCTATTCCGGCCTGGCGGCGCTCCTGGTCGGCTTTGCCTGGCTGGCACGGGGCCGTGGATGGGACCCTCGCCGAGCGATCTACTACTGCTGCGGCATCTTGATCGTGTGGGCCGCCCTGGAGACGCCGCTGGATCCGCTCGGCGACTCCTACCTGCAGACCGCCCACATGGTCCAGCACATGCTCCTCATCGCCTTCGCCCCGCCCTTCTTGTTGCTCGGGCTCTCGCCCCGAATGGCGGCGGTGCTGCTACGGGTGCCGGGCCTGGGCTTCGCCACTCGGATCGTCCCCGCCCAGGTGATCTACGGGGTGGTCATAGTGGCCTGGCACCTGCCGGTCCTCTACAACCTCGCCCTAGCCAACAACGGCGTCCACATCGCGATGCATCTCACCTTCCTGGCCGCCGGGGTCATCTTCTGGTGGCCGCTCATTCGGGGCACTGCCGCCGCCTCCCGCTGGCAGATGAGCGATCCCCAGCGCATCCTCTACCTCCTGGCCGGGATGATCCCGATGCTGGCGGTCTCGCTGGTCTTCCAGTTCTCCAACCAGGTCTTCTACGCCCCCTACGTGGCGGCGCCACGGCTCCAATCGTGGCTCACCCCGTTGCTCGACCAGCAGCTGGCCGGGGTGACCATGTTGGTGATGGACATGACCACCATGGTCGCGGAGGGACTGGTGGTCTTCTATCGCTGGATGCTGGCCGGCGTGAACGAGGATCTTCGCCGAGAGCACGATCCCGAGATCGGCATCTTCGACGAGCTGTCCCAGGGGCCCTCATGCTGAGACTCCGACGGGGGCGGTGATCCAGCCGACCCGAGCTCCAAGGTCGTGGCTCTCCGGCCCGGAGCGTGATCGGAGGCCGGCCGAGCTCCCCCCGGTCACGGCGGGTGGATGCCGGGCCCCTCGCGCTGACGCTCCGCAGGCGTTTGGAGCTCGTGGTCCCGGGTAGGACTCGCCCGCTCGGCACATACGATGCTCTTGTCGCCCATTGGCGACGCGAGTTCGCCGTGTCGCTGAGCTGCTGATCCAGTGGCTCGAGCGGGTGGTGGAATAGGGTGCGACGTGATCGATGGGGCCGGAGCTGACCGCGAGCCCGGAGTTGCGCTCCCGAGCGGAGCGGTGCCGGGGCCTGCTCCAGCTGGTTGAGGCGGTCTTGGGACGGGCCCCGCTCGCCGACCTGCTCGACGAGGGCTGAAACTGTTGGCGTTTGAACCTATGATAGCATGTAGGGGTAACCTTGAAGGACTGGGCGCGGCAACAAGGCGTTCATCCCATGACTGCCTACCGCTGGTTCCGGGAAGGCAAACTCCCAATTCCCACGCGCCGCGCCGGCCGGCTGATCCTGGTGGACCAGCCACCGGTCAGTGCCGTTCCAGGGATCACGGCCGTGTATGCCCGTGTGTCATCCGCTGACCAGAGGTCCGACCTGGACCGGCAGGTTGCCCGGGTGACGGCATGGACGGCAGCCCAGAGCTTGGCAGTGGGCCGCGTGGTGACCGAGGTCGGCTTTGCACTGAACGGCAAGCGCCGCAAGTTCTTGGCCCTCCTGCGCGACAATTCGGCGACCACGATCGGAGTGGAGCACCGCGACCGGTTCGCCCGCTTGGGTGCGGAGTAGGTCGAGGCTGCGCTGGCGGCACAGGGCCGACGGTTGCTGGTTGGGGATCCATCGGAGGTGGATGACGACCTGGTCCGGGACGTGACCGAGATCCCAACCAGCCTCTGCGCTCGCCTCTCCGGACGGCGAGCGGCTGCCAACCGAGCGGCCAGGGCCATCGCCGCGGCCACCGGGGAGAACCCGTGAAGCTGCAACAGGCGGGGTCCCCACGCAGCCCGCTTCGTGGGGTGCCCCAGGCCTACCGGTACGCGCTCGATCCCACCCCGGCCCAAGAGCGGAGGCTCCGCTCCCATG
>CADDZO010000181.1 GCA_902812395.1 bacterium
TCACTGAACCCGCATCCACGGATGAACGGCAGATTATCTTCCGCTTCGGGGCTAGTGCCACGCGAATGAAGGGCTAAGCTTGCGTAAACGATTCTTATCGCAAGCTAATCGCCGCTCCAGGTCGCCCCCCACGCGCCCCCGAAAGACCGCTGCCTCACAGCAGCTCTGCGATCACCTGGTTGGCGAGCTGGAGCTCTTCCTCACCCGCTCCAAGCGGGTGGCCGAGCAGGTCCGGCTGCGCTTCGCCGAGGCGCGGATCACCGACCGCCTGGTCTCGCTCTTCGACGCCGAGGCGCGGCCGATCCGCAAGGGCAAGGTGGCTACCCGACCCAGTTCGGCTATGTGGTCCAGATGACCGAGCTGACGCCCAGCACCACGCGCGGTGCCCGGGGCCTGCTCCCTCCCGCCCACGGTCGGGATCGGAAACCCGCATGAGAACCAGCTCCTCCCGGAGACCCTGGACGAGGTGGCCGCGCTTGAGCTGGCCCCCAAGGTGGCGGTCTTGGACGGCGGGTTCGGGATCGGCGCCACCCGGACGGCGATGGCGGGCTCGGCTCCGAGGTGTTCATCGTCGGCGCCAAGAACGGCGGCTCGCCGGCCCACCGCAAGCGGCTGGCCTGCTACCGGGTCGGCTGCGAGGCCAGGGTCTCCGACCTCAAGCGCCGGGGGCTGCGGCGCTCGCGCCTGAAGGGCGTGACCGGTGTGCACGCCTGGTCGAGCTGGACGTGCCTCACCCACAACAGCGAAGGGTGGTCGCACCCGAGCCCCGTCGCAGGTCTTTGGACCTGTGGCGGGCTCTTCTTCGTCCTCGGACGCAACGATCCGCGCCCGAAACGGCGCCCGGCATTTGTCCGGGTGAAGTAGTTAGAGGCAACGACACGTACGGCACCTCGATCCGTTGCGGATCAGTGAGCATGAGTGAGCCGATCCACAGTCACCGGTTGCCCGGTGACGGTCCCGGTCTTACCCGCGGCTCCACATGGAGGCTCTGCCCTGCCGGCCTCGTCCCAGCCCGCTCAGCGGCGCCTACGGCCGTAGGCGAACGCAACCGTCCAGACGGTCCGATGCTCCTCGAACTCCGCCTGGGAGCGTCGGATGAGGTCGGCCGCATCCTCCGCCGAGATCGCGCCTTCCGAGCACAGCCGCTCGCACAGCCGGGTGCAGACCGCCCGGATATCACTGAGCATGAACGAGCCAACCCGGCCGCCCCATTCGCCGATCGGGAGTGAGAATTCCTGCCGTTCCACCAGCTCCAGCCCGACCCGCTTGAGATAGCGGTGGAGCGAGCGGAAGACGGCGTTGGTGGCGTCCAGCCCCAGGCTGGCCACCTGCCGCAGCAACAGGTCACCCAGTTGCCGCGTTGCCGGTCCCAGACGACGCGGCTTCACCATGGGTTCGGTCAGCTCGACCCAACCGCCCGGCCGGGTTACCCGCACCAGCTCCGACACCGCCCGCGGCCAGTCCACCACCGCGATCCCGGAGCTGAGGAAGCGCTGGTGCACGAGATCGAAACTACAGTCGAGGAAGGGGAGCCCCTGCAGGACATCCCCTCGAACGTGCTGGTAACCCGCCGGGTGCTCTGATGGTCCGCGCACCAGATCCAATCCCACCACCACTGCCTCCGGATGCTCCCAGCAGAGCTCGATCCCCCAGCGGCCGGTCCCCGTGCCCACATCCAGTACCTGCTCCATCACCCCTACCGGGGCCAAATAGTTGCTGCCCACAGCCTCGCGCAGCGCGTGGTGCTGGAGGTCGAGCCGGTCGGCCTCTGCGGGGTGGCGCGGGAACAGGTACGAGGAAGGTCCCGGTTGCCGATCCACGGTCATCGGCGCCTACCTGCCGACCCGACCGCTAGCTGGCGCGGCAGAGCCGACCAGCGGTCGTCAAATCGCCTGTGGGCCGTGGCCAGAGTGTCCGCCGTCATCCAACCCATGGGGCCTGCGCCCACATCGTGACAGCACCTCGCGGTCCCCCACTCGCCCATGAGGATCTCGGCGGACATCGTCTCACACCCCAATACCGGTTGTGGGCCTGCCAGAGCGAGTGCTGTTGGCGATGGGCACGTCACAGAACGACGGGTCGGGGCCTCCGCCCAGCCGGCGGCCCATGGGATCCGCCACCGAGCCGCTCGTGAAAGAGAGAGGACGAGGTGGGCGAACTGACTGGGTGAGCTGACGCCGCAACCCCGAGGCAACGGCGGTGTTGTCGGAGCACGGAACAGTCCGAGGCGCTTCCGCTTCGGCCTGCTCGCCGAGGGGGTTACTCGAATTCCTCCGCCCCTGGGGATGGCCCGGGCCGCCGCGCGTACGGCTACTCCACCTGGCTGGTGCGCGACCACTTCGTTGGCCGAACCGTTCGGGCACCAACTCGGCCCGATCGCGGCCCATCGGCCGTCGCCGCTGCCACCACCACCCTTTGCCTGAGGACCTGGTCCTCAACAACGACCATCGCCACCCGGCGCTCCCGGGCCAAGGAGGCAGCTACCCTGCACCTCCCCCCCAGGGTCGGTTGGAGCGGGGATTGGGAGCCAGGTTTCCACCGGGGCGAGTACGATGCCGCCGGCATCCGCTTCGATTCCGGGGCGGTCAGAATTACGCGAGATCGGGACTGGAGCGGTGTATTGGCGGAGCGGATCCTGGCCATGCCCGTGTTGGTCGGTGACTTGGACCTGGTCGCCGACGACCTCCAGGCCCGGCGGGAGCGCTATCAAGCCCCGCATAGGTTATTGGGGCCGGGTCTCAATCAGAGGGGCACCGCTGGTGGCGCGGCTGGCCGACACGTGAACGGCGCCCGCCACCGTTTCCCGATCCGGCGGGCTGCGCACATGTCGAAGACGAGGGTCGCCGGCCCTTGTCGGGCTGCCGGGACCCGAGGATCCACACCGGGGCCAGACCCGGGCGACTGCGCGCAGGAGTCCGGCCAGGGCACAGTGCGGCGGGGCACAGAGAGCCGGTTGAAGCGGGTCGTCGCGCACCTGCACATCGCCTCCCGGCACGTCTTTCGCAGCGCCCAGCAGGCCTTGTCATCCCGGACTCGCCAGTGGCAGAGCCGAGCGGCCGGTGCCAAGTCGGCTCGAGACGGTGAGACGAGACCAGCTGTCCTCCCCCCTCCCCTCCCGTCGTGAGGGGACCTGCACCCCTCGAAGGCAAGCCCGGGGAGGCCGTCTGGCACCGGGGCGCCAGGACGATGGCGTCCCGACGTTTGCATCTATCATGGTCGCACGCGGTATGGGCTTGCACAGCTCGACAACCGTGGCCGATGAGGTTGACAAATGATAGCTAGACCGGACCCCACACTTCGACGTGCGGCAACGTTCCGGCACGTATACGGCCAGGGGTTGCTGTCGAATGCCCCGCTCGCCTCCACTCTGGTGGCGTTGACCTCGGCGGCGGCCTACGCGCTGGGGGCGACACCGCTCGCCTACCTGGTTGGGGTCCTGGTGGTCGTGTTCTGGATCAACACCCCTTACCAGTTCTCCCGGCGCCTCGCCAGCGCCAGCGGGATGTACTACTTCGTGGCCAAGGGCGTCAACTCCGAGGCCGGCTATCTCGCCGGGCTCGCCTATGCCGTCTACTACTTCTTCATCGTCGTGGCCAACGCGGTGTTCGTCGGGCTCCTGATCCAGCAGGTGTTGTCCTTGATCGGTGTCCATCTTGCTGATTGGACCTGGATCCCGTTCCTGGTCGTCTTCTTGATCCCGGTGGTGCTCCTCACCGGCCGTGGCATTCGGCTGTCCCTCGACTACGGGATCGTCACGGTGGCCATTGAGATCGCAGTCCTGGTCATCGTTAGCGTGGTCATCATCGTCGCCGTAGGACCCCATAACTCGTTGGTCGTCTACACCACGAAATACCTGAAGGGCGGGCTCTCGCAGCTCGGCATTGGGCTGCTGGTAGCAGCCTTCGGGATGTCAGGGGCGACCGCGACCGTCTATCTGGGCGAGGAGGCGCACGCCCCGCATCGCGTCATCCGTCGGGCCCTGGCGTGGGCCACCATCACGGTGGTTGCCCTGTACGTGCTGGTCTCCTACGCATTCACGATCGGTTGGGGACCGGCCAGAATGGGCTCCTTCGCCGCCTCCAGCGCTCCCGGCATCGTGCTGGTCCAGCACTACCTTGGGGCCATCCCGATGCTGGTCGTGGGCCTGCTCGCACTGAACAGCCTGGTTGGCGTCAACGTGGCCGCGACGATCGTGGTCAGCCGGCTCGTGTATTCGTTCGGGCGAGCCTCCCTCCTCCCCCGAGCCTTAGCCGGCCTGAGCCGGTGGCAAACCCCCCTGCCGGCGATTCTCCTGACCTGCGTGGGCTCGCTGGCCGTTGGCCTCGTGCTGGGGCTCACGCTGGGAGCCGTCGACGGCTACATCTTCGCCATCCTGGTCGCCACCATGGGCGAATTCATCGCCCATATCGTGGGCAACGTGGGACTCCCCTTCTACTACGTCCGGCAGCACGCCTTCCGTTGGGCGGTGCACTTCCTACTGCCGGCACTCTCGATCGCTACCATCCTGGTCGGCGTGTACACCACCTTCGTGCCCATCCATCTCCCCACCGTCCTGGCTCCTGTCATCGTGCTCGCCATCCTGGCCCTTGGATTGATCCAGGTGGCCCTGACGCGCCGACTGGCTCCCGCACGGGCCGCCCAGATCGACGCGGCTCTGGCGGTGATCGGCAGCGACCAGCCAGCCGCTGCCGATTCGGCGGTCGGATAGGAGCCGGAGATGCCGGGACGGTACGGCGACAGCTGGAGGACGAGGCGGGACCGTGGCCTGGATCCCCGGAGAGACCCCGGGCCGATCGACCTGCGCCGTTATGAGCTCCACCCTGCCTATTCCGGCATCGCCACTTTCCTCGGGCTCCCGCTCTGTCTCACTCCGGAAGACCTGAAGGCCGGATCGGTAGACGTGGCGGTGCTGGGGGCCCCCATGGATTGCGGGGTGGGCCAACGCGGTGCCTCGCTGGGGCCGAGGGCGATCCGGGCTGCTGAGCGCTACCTGCCTTCGCCAGCAGCGCTGATGAACCACCTCCACGTCCGAGTTCGCCCCTTCGAGGTCTTGCGAGTTGTGGACTACGGCGACGCGGCGGTCGACCCATTCAGTATTGAGGCCTCCATGCCGACCATTCGTGAGCTGGTGCGAGAGGTGGCAGGGACCGGGGCGGTGCCGGTGGTGCTGGGCGGGGACCACTCCATTCTCTGGCCAGACGCTGCCGCCTGTGCGGATGTCTACGGTCCCGGCAAGGTAGGGGTGGTTCACTTCGACGCGCACGCCGATTGCAGCCGGGACCACATGGGCCATAGCGTCACCCACGGCACACCGATCCGGCGGCTGATCGAAGACGAGCACATCCCGGGGAGGAACTTCGTCCAGGTCGGGCTCCGCGGCTACTACCCCGACGAAGAACTGATCGACTGGATGCGGGAGCGCGGCCTGCACTCCCATTACATGGCTGAGGTGGAGCGGGATGGGTTGGACAGGGTGGTGGATCGTGCCCTGGCCGAAGCGCTGGACGGTCCGGAGTATCTCTATCTCTCCTTCGATATCGATGTCCTCGATCCAGCCTACGCACCTGGAACGGGCACGCCAGAACCCGGCGGGTTCACCACCCGCGAGATGTTTCCGATCGTGCGGCGGCTCTGCCACGAGGCGCACGTGATCGGCTTGGAGGTGGTAGAGGTGGCTCCAGGTATCGACCCTGGCTACACGACCGCTCTCAACGCCAACCGGGTGGTGGTGGAGGCGATCACCGGGCTAGCGATGCGCCGGCTGGGCCTGAGGGCACCTGCTTACCTGGACCCCCACACCTCGGGCGCCGACCGGACGGCTCCCAGGCTGCCGAGCGACGGGGCAGGCTCCGACACACCAACCTAGCGTTCTCAGGCCGGTTCCGGGGCCGGCTACGGTTCCGCCCGCGTCCCAGAAGCCGCCCCGGGCCAGCCAGTCCAACATACGGGAAGTTCGCGTCCGCAAGACGAGCACCGGGTCCTGGGATTGGAGAGCCGGTCTGGGTCAGAAACATGTTTCGCAACTCTCGAGCTTTGGCAGAGTTCTCGCCGTTCGCGCAATGGTCTAGCCTGTCCGATCTCCGTGAGGTGTTGACAGTTTGGGCCTAGGCAATGAGCTCCACCTCCTTCCCGTAGAAACGGCTGGCGGGGGTGTTCCCGTCCATGCCTCTTCCGAAGTGCTCCCGCTCGAAGTTGTAGTAGCGGAGGAAGCCGTCGAGGTCCCCCTGGACCTCTGCGGCGCTGCGGTAGTAGCGGCGGCGGAAGGCCCACCGGTAATGCTCGTGGAGGACGGTCCCGTGGAACCGCTCGCAGATCCCGTTGGTCTAGGGCCGGCGCGGCCGGGTCCGCCGGTGGGCTGCCCCGGCCCGGGTGAGGGCCTCCCGGAAGGCGGTGGCCCACGAACTCAGGACCATTGTCGGTGAGCACGGCCCGGACCCGGTACCCGGCCGGCCGGAAGGAGGGCAGGACCACCTCCTGGAGGAAGGCCGCGGCCTGGCGGGCCGTCTTGTCGTGGACCACGAGCCTCGCCAGGCGAATCGGGTGGCGGCATCCACCGCGGTGAACTGCCAGAGCCTCCCCACGCCCTTGAGCTTGCCCACGTAGAAGGCGTCCAGGCAGAGGAGCTCGCCCGGCTCCCTGGCCTCGACCGCCCGTGTCCCCTCGGCCGCCCTGACCCTCCGCCAGGCCCGCTCGGTGGCCAGGCCCACCTGGGCCAGGGACCGGGCCTCGGAGGTCGCCCGGCGCTCGAAGCGGGTGGACAGCCCGAACCTCCGGAGGCAGCGGTAGACCCCGGAGGGGGAGACCCGGTAGCCCCCGTAGCGGGGCTGGGAGAGCTTGCGGGCCATCCGCCGCGCCTCCTCGTGGAACTCCACCGCCAGGGCGCAGATGGCGTCCTCGACGTGGGCGGGGAGCCGCCTGGGGGGCGCTCTGGCGGAGCCGGCCGGGGGCGGAGCCCGTCCCTGCCGTAGGCCCGGTAGGCCCGCTCCCACCGGTAGAACAGGGTCCTCGAGATCCCGAGCTCCCGGCACACCCGGGCCACCCTGCCCCGACCCAGGGCCCGGGCCCGCAGGATGACCCGCTCCCGCTGGCGTGCCACACTCTTCTCCGTAGACACGGCGCACCTCCCGTCGTCTTCGTGGATGGCAGGAGCGTGCGCCGTGTCACTGACATCCCCCACCACCCCGTCGAGGGGGTCAGAGTGCAAACACCCCTTGGAAGCCGCACAGTCTAGCCGTAGGTGCTGCCGTCTCCCATCTCGAACCAAAGGGGGCCCCGCAGACCT
>CADDZO010000182.1 GCA_902812395.1 bacterium
GGCTCGCCGCCACCGCCGCCCTGGCCGCGCTGCTGCTGCTGGCCGGCTGGCTCGCCTACCGTCGCGCGTTTCTCCTCGGGGTGGGCGTCTACGGAGGTGCCTCGATCCGATGGCGAGCCGCTGCAGCGCCGCGGATAGGCACAGCCCGGGGTCCGGCCCGGGCGCTGCTGGGCAAGGATCTCCTCACCCTCCGCCGCGACCTCCGCCGCCTGGCAGGGCTCCTGCCCAGCCTGGCTGTCAGCCTGGTCTACCCGTTGATCTTCTTTCTTCACGTCGGGGGGCAGGGCCCGTTCTGGACGGGGATGCCGGCTGCCCTCTTCGGCCCGTTTCTGATCAGCACCACCGTCGGCCTCCCGGCGGTGGCCATGGAGGGCCGGGGGATCCAGCTGCTGGTGGTAGCCGGAGTCTCCGGATGGTCGGTGCTGCGGGCCAAGCTGGCCCTGGTGGCGCCACTGGCGCTGGCGGTGGGGGTGGGAGGGGCAGTGCTCGCCAGCCTCGCCGGGCACGGCTCGCCCGCCCAGGTGGCGCTGGCGGTGCCCGCCGCTGCCTGGGTCGCGGCCGGGATGGCGGCAATCTCGGTCGGGTCAGGGGCGGTGGCTCCCGACTTCAACGCCATCGATCCCCGGCGCAGCGTCCGCACCCCGGCCCGGATGCTGGCCCTGGGCTTGGAGTTGGCCTTTGCGGTGCTCAGCGTGGGAGCGGTGGTGCTGGTGCTCCTGGCCGAGGCCTTGCCGCCATGGAGGTTCTGGCTGGCTCTAGGAGCGCTGCTCGCCGCCGTCGCCGGTGTCTCCGTGCCCGTCGCTGCCCTGCTCCTGGGCGCCCGCCGGCTGGCGGCCCTGACCCGGGAGAGCTTCGACTGAGGCTCAGGCGAACTCGGCCATCAGGCGCTCGAACTGCTCCCGGGAAGGCCGCAGGGCGGCCTCGTCGAGATCCCGCAGCGGCTGCTGGGGCAGGTGCTCCCGGCTGGCAAAGTCCTCCATCTCTTCGTCGATGTAGAGGAGGCCGGTGAGCAGCTGCCCCTGCTGCCGGCTCTGCTCGATCAGCCGCATGGCCCCCATCCGGTCGGTGGGGTCGTGCTCCGGCCCCAGCTTGTGCAACACCAGATGGGAGCCGTCGTGGAGGCGGACGTCGGCGGTGGTTCCCGGCTCGTAGTCGACCTGGATCTCCTCGAAGTAGGGGATGAAGGAGAGATCCTGGATCTGCTCCTCGTGCTCCTTGACGTAGGCGTAGCTCTTGGTGGAGCCATCGTGGTCGTTGAACGCCACGCAGGGCGAGATCACGTCCAGAACCGCGGTGCCTCGATGGGCGATGGCGGCCTTGAGCAGCGGCACCAGTTGCTTGCCGTCGCCGGAGAAAGAGCGGGCCACGAAGCTGCAGCCCACGGCCAGCGCCACCTGGCAGGGGTCGATGGGGAGATAGGTGTTGATCTGGCCTCGCTTCTGGACCGAGCCAATGTCGGCGGTAGCGGAGAACTGCCCCTTGGTCAACCCGTAGATGCCGTTGTCCTCGATCACGTAGGTGCAGTCGACGTTGCGTCGCATCAGGTGCAGATACTGGCCCAGGCCGATGGCGATACTGTCGCCGTCGCCGCTGATCCCGATCACGACCAGGCCCCGGTGGGCCAGATTGGCGCCGGTGGCGAGCGCTGGCATGCGCCCGTGCACACCGTTGAAGCCGTGAGACTGGGAGACGAAGTACGCCGGCGTCTTGGAGGAGCACCCGATCCCTGACATCTTGACCAGCCGGCTCGGCTCCACTCCCAGCTCGAAGAGAGCCTTGACCAGGTGGTTGGTGATCGAGTTGTGCCCGCAGCCGGCGCAGAGGGTCGAGGCCGCCCCCTTGTAGACCTCGCGGGGCAGCCCGAGCCGATTCAGTGTCGCGCTCATGGGATGGGGACAGCCTCCTCCAGTTCCAGCAGCGGCCGCACTACCGCCTCGGCTGGAATCGGCCGGCCGTCGTAGTGGCGGATCGAGCGGAGCCGCCCGGCCAGCTCGGGCGGGACCTCCAGCCGGAGCAGGTCGTACATCTGGCCATCCCGGTTCTGCTCGACCACGTAGGTGCGCTGGTGGCGGGCCACGAAGTCGGCCACCGAGCGCGCCATGGGGAGGCCCCGGAGCCGGAGGTAGTCCACCTCCAGGCCCCGCTCGGCGAGCAGATCGCGGGCCTCGACCACGGCGTGGTGGGTCGACCCGTAGGCGATCAGCCCCACCCGGGCCCCGATCTCTTCGACCACCGGCGCCGGGATCGCAGCTCGCGCCGTCTGGTGCTTGCGCGCCAGGCGGTCCATGTTGCGAGTGTAGGTCTCCGGGTCCTCGCTGTAACCAGCGGCCTCGTCGTGTCCGGAGCCGCGGGTGAAATAGGCAGCGGCAGGGTGCTCGGTCCCGGGCAGGGTGCGGTAGGGAATGCCATCGCCATCGACATCGCGGTAGCGACCCCACCTTGCCTGCAGCCGCTCTAGGTCCTGCGCGCTGAGGACCTTTCCCCGGTCGAAGGGACGCTCCGGATAGCGGAAGGGCCTGGTCATCCAGAGGTTCATGCCCAGGTCCAGGTCGGAGAGCACGAAGACCGGTGTCTGGAAGCGATCGGCCAAATCGAAGGCCTGCTGCGCGAACTCGTAGCACTCTTCCACCGTGCCCGGGAGCAGGACCAGGTGCCGGGTGTCGCCGTGGGAGAGGGTGTAGACGAAGCCGACATCACCCTGCTGGGTCCTCGTGGGCAGGCCGGTGGAAGGCCCCACCCGCTGGATGTCGAAGATCACGACCGGGACCTCGGCGTAGTAGGCGAGGCCGGTGAACTCGGCCATCAATGAGATCCCGGGACCGCTGGTCGAGGTCATGGCCCGGGCTCCAGCCCAGCCGGCCCCGATCGCGATCCCCAACGCCGCCAGCTCGTCCTCGGCCTGCACGATCGCCATCCGGCGCTCACCGCCCCCGTTGCGGAAACGATCGGCGTAAGCGCCCAGGGCCTCGCAGAGGCTGGAGGAGGGGGTGATCGGATACCAGGCGGCCACCGTGCAGCCGCCCATGATGCAGCCCAGCGCGGCGGCCTGGTTCCCTTCCACCAGCACCATCCCATCGACCGCCCCCTGCATCGGACGCAGCACGTGGCCGACGCCGTGGCCAGCGTAGTGCTCCTGCCAGTAGTCGAAGCCCAGCCGGGCGGCATCCACGTTTGCCGGCCAGGCCTTGGGCTTGGTCTGGAAAGTGCGCCGGATCCCGTGCTCGATCCGATCGAAGGGGATCTGCAGCAGGCCAGCCACCACCCCGACGTAGATCATGTTGGTCAGCTGCTTGCGCAGGGTGTCGTGCTGGATGCGGGTCTTGGCCAGTTTGGTGAAGGGGACGGGGAAGTACTGCAGGTCGCTGCGTGCGCCCGCCGTGGAGTACGTCTCCTCGTAGATCACCGCCCCCCCCGGACGGACGTTGCGCAGGTCCTCGGTCCAGGTTGCGGGGTTGAGCGCGACCAGGACGTCGGGGTCGCCGGTGCGGGCCTGGTAGCCCCGGGGCGAAATGCGCAGCTGGTACCAGGTGGGTAGCCCCTCGATATTGGAGGGGAAGACGTTCTTGGGCGCGACCGGGATGCCCATCGAGAAGATCGCTCGCGTCAGCACCAGGTTGGCGGACTGGCTTCCCGAGCCGTTGACGGTGGCGGCCTGGAAGGTGAGGTCGTTGACGATGGGGGCTGACATCCGAAATCAAGACCGAAATCGTACGCCCGTGGTCCTGAAGGCGCAGTGCCCCCGCCAACCGCTCATCCGGGCCGCGACCGACTCCCGTGCGCCCTTACCATGTGCAACTGTCGTGAAGGTCGGCGTGCCCAGGGAGAGGGCGGAGGGCGAGCGCCGGGTGGCACTCACCCCGGACCAGGTGGGGAAGCTGGGGTCCGCCGGGTATGCGGTCGCGGTCGAGGCCGGGGCCGGCGAGACGGCCGGATTCGACGACGATGCCTACCGTCAGGCCGGAGCTGAGGTGGTGTCCGACCGGGCCTTGGTGGTGGGGGCGGACGTGCTCCTCTACGTCCAGGCTCCGTCCGATGTGGAGCGGCTGCGCGCCGGCGCCGTCAGCATCGGCTATCTGATGCCGGCCACCCAGGCCGAGCTCGTGCACACCTTGGCCGGGCGTGGCGTGACCGCCTTCTCGGTCGAGCTGGTGCCCCGCATCAGCCGTGCCCAGAGCATGGACGTGCTCTCCTCCCAGGCCTCGCTTGCCGGCTACCGGGCGGTGCTGATGGCGGCGACGCGGCTGGGCAAGTACTTCCCGATGCTGATGACCGCGGCCGGCACCATTCCCCCCGCCCGGGTCTTGGTCCTGGGCGCGGGCGTGGCCGGGCTCCAGGCGATCGCGACCGCCCGCCGGCTGGGGGCGGTGGTCGAGGCCTACGACGTCCGGCCGGCCGCCCGGGACGAGGTTCGTAGCCTGGGTGCCACCTTCCTGGAGCTGGAGCTAGAGTCCCAGGAGGGGGAGGGGGGCTACGCCCGGGAGCAGACCGAAGACTTCCTGCGCCGGCAGCGGGAGCTGCTGACCCAGCGGGTGGCGGCGGCGGACGTGGTCATCACGACCGCCGCGGTCCCGGGCCGGAGGGCACCGCTCCTGGTGACCGCCGAGATGGTCCGCGGCATGCGCCGCGGCTCGGTGATCGTGGACCTCGCGGCCGAGACCGGCGGCAACTGCGAGGTGACCCGGCCTGGTCAAATCGTGCAGGTGGACGGGGTCGTGGTCGACGGCACCACCAACGTGCCCTCCCTGATCCCGATCCACGCCAGCCAGCTCTACGCCCGCAACGTGACCAACCTGCTCCTGCACTTGACCGCCGACGGCCAGGTCCGGATTGACCTAGAAGACGAGATCACACGTGCCTGCTGCGTGACCCACAGGGGCGAGATCGTGAGCGGGCGGGCACGGGAGCTGATGGGTCTGGAGGCCGCCCGGACATGAGTGCCAACCTGATCGTTCTCCTCACCTACTTCGTGCTCGCGGCCTTCGTCGGCTTCGAGGTCATCTCCAAGGTCCCGACCATCCTGCACACGCCGCTGATGTCGGGCTCCAACGCCATTCACGGCATCATCCTGGTGGGGGCGCTCCTGATCGCCGCCGGTGCCCGAACCCCACTCGGGCTGGCGCTGGGGTTCCTGGCCGTGCTGCTCGCCTCGATCAACGTGGTCGGCGGCTTCGTGGTCACCGACCGGATGCTGGAGATGTTCAAGGGCCGGGGCGAGCGGCGGGAGCGGCAACCATGATCGTCGCCACCGACCTCGTCTACCTGCTTGCCGCAGTCCTATTCATCCTCGGCCTCCGGTTCTTGAGCTCACCCCGGGGGGCCCGCCGGGGCAACTGGGTGGCGGCGGCGGGCATGGTGCTGGCCGTGGCCTGGACGGTGGTCCTGCTCCGGGGCCGCTTCACGGTGGGTGGGATCGTGGTCTCCGCGGTCGCCTTCTGCATCGGTTCGGTGGTGGGGACCCTGGGGGCGCGGCGGGTGAAGATGACCGCCATGCCGCAGATGGTGGCGATGTTCAACGGGGTCGGCGGCGGCGCCGCTGCCCTGGTCGCGGTGGCCGAGCTGCTCCGCCTGCACGGTGCCCGGCCCGCCGTCGCCACCGGCTTCCCCAGCGTCTTTGCAATTGTGGTCGGGGGCATCTCCTTTGCCGGCAGCGCGATCGCCTTCGCCAAGCTACAGGAGCTGATGACCGGAACCCCTGTCACCTACCCGGGCCAGCAGGCGGTCAACGCAGTGGTCGGCCTGGTCATCCTGGCGCTGGCCGTGGGGGTTCTGGCGGTGAGTGGCGCCCCCCTTCTCTTCATCCTCCTGCTGGTGGTGGCGCTGATCTTCGGGGTCGCCTTCGTGCTCCCGATCGGGGGTGCGGACATGCCAGTGGTGATCTCGTTGCTGAACGCCTGCACCGGTCTGGCGGTGGCGGCCAGCGGCTTCGTCGTCTCCAACTTCGCCCTGATCGTGGCCGGGACCCTGGTGGGGGCCTCGGGCACCCTGCTCACCAAGCTGATGAGCGATGCCATGGGCCGCTCACTGGCGAACATTCTGTTCGGGGCCTTCGGTCGGCCCCAGGAAGCGGTGCTGACTGCCGCTGGCGATCGGACCGTGCGCTCCGGCACCGTCGAGGACATCGCCACCATGCTTGCCTACTCGCGCTCGGTGATCATCGTGCCCGGCTACGGGCTGGCGGTGGCCCAGGCCCAGCACGTGGTCCGTGAGCTGGCCGACCAGCTGGAGGCCCGGGGGGTGGAAGTGCAGTATGCCATCCACCCGGTGGCCGGACGCATGCCCGGGCACATGAACGTGCTGCTGGCCGAGGCCAACGTCCCCTACGAGCAGCTGCGGGAGATGGAGCAGATCAACGGCGAGTTCAAGCATGCCGACGTGGCCCTGGTGGTGGGGGCCAACGACGTCGTCAACCCGGCTGCCCGCGACCAGCCCGGCAGCCCCATCTACGGGATGCCGATCCTGAACGTGGACGAAGCCCAGCACATCGTGTTCCTCAAGCGCTCGATGCGCCCAGGCTTCGCCGGCATCGACAACGCGCTCCTCTACGACCCCAAGACGGTGATGCTGTTCGGTGACGCCAAGGAGTCGCTGACCCGGCTGGTCGCCGCCGTCAAGGCGGCCTGAAAGGGAGCCAAGGGAGGCGCGAGCGCCGAGCCCAGGGATCGTCCTGGCGGGCACATCCCTGCTCCCTGCCGATCGGGCCCGTCATCGCGTCGCCCCTTCGTCCCGGCCTGCCGGGCCTGAGTCCCAATGACCGCAAGTCTCCGGCCCGGTGTCAATCGCCGTTCGGGTTCTGGACCTGGACGTTGAGGTAGACGCTGGCGTTGGGGTCGGAGAGAAAGAGCTGGTCCAGCTGGGGACTGTTGGCGTAACAGGAGACCGTGACCTGGTTGCCCTGGCTCGAGTCGAGCGGCACCGAGCAGCTGGCGTAGGTGGTGTCGCCGGCCTGGTCGGTGAGGTTGAAGGTGGCCTGGCCCACCCCCTGACCACCGCTGTTGGTGAACGTCCCCTGGAGCTCGCAGCCCTGGGAGGTGGTGCAACGACCCCCGTTCATGAACTGGGCCCTGACCAGTCTCCAGGTGGCGTTGCCCGAAAGCGAGGGCTGGGGGCTCGGGGTCGCTCCGTAGACGGGCGAGTTGGGACTGGCACCTGGGCTGGGGTTGGCGCCGGGATTGGGGG
>CADDZO010000183.1 GCA_902812395.1 bacterium
GGGCCGATCCGCCAGGCCGCCTCCAGCCGCGGCCGGGCGCGCTCGGCCAGCTCGACCGAGGGGGCATGGACGTGGACCAGGGGGTCGCCCGCCGCCACTTGCGTACCCGGCGGTGCGGCCAGGGTCAGGCCCACGCCGTGGTCGACCGGGTCACCCTTGCGCAGCCGGCCGCCGCCCAGCTCGACCACGGCCAGCCCGCAGGCCAGCGCGTCCACCGCCTGGACGAACCCGGCCCGGGGCGCGCGCAGGGTGAGCACCGCCGGGTGGGCGACGGGCGGCCGCTCACGGCTTCCCCCCTGGGCCTCCAGCATCTCCCAGAGCTTGTCCAGGCCTCGGCCACCCAGGGCCCGGGCCGGGTCTCCCTCCACCCCGGCCAGCCGGCACATCTCATCGGCCACCGCCAGCGCCACCTCCCGGAGCCCGGGATCGCCGCCCCCGGCCAGCACCTCCAGCGCCTCCAGCACCTCCAGGGCATCGCCGACCGCACGTCCCAGGGGCGCCTCCATGTCGGTCACCAGCGCGACCGTCCGGCGTCCGGCCCCCTCCCCCAGCTCCACCATCGCCCGGGCCAGCTCGGTTGCCGATGCCTCGTCGGCCACGAACGCACCCCGCCCAAACTTGACATCGAGCACGATGGCATCCGCGCCTGCCGCCAGCTTCTTCGACATGACGCTGGAGGCGATCAGCGGGATCGAGGGGACGGTGGCGGTGGCATCGCGCAGGGCGTAGATGGCGGCGTCGGCGGGCACCAGACGGGAGGACGCGGCGGCGATCGCGATCCCAATCGCCCGCACCTGCTCGCGGAAGCGGTCGGGGTCGAGGTCCACCCGGACCCCCGGGACCGACTCCAGCTTGTCCAGGGTGCCCCCGGTGTGGGCCAGCGCTCGCCCGCTGAGCTTGGGGACGGCCACGCCGCAGGCGGCGGCCAGGGGGGCGGCGATCAGGGTCACCTTGTCCCCCACCCCACCGGTGGAGTGCTTGTCGACCTTCACCCCCGGGATCGAGGAGAGGTCCAGCGTCTCGCCGCTCTCAACCATGGCCCGGGTCAGGGCCAGGGTCTCGGTGGCGCTCATACCACGCGTGCAGACCGCCATCAGCCAGGCCGACATCTGGTAGTCGGGAACCGTCCCGTCGAGGTAGGAGCGGACCAGATGTCGGATCTCCTCCGGGCGGTGTTCGAGGCCGTCCCGCTTGCGGCCGATGACCTCGCGGGCGTCCATCGGCCCGATGCTACCGAGATCACCCAGGAGTCGCCCGGCTGGCAGGGCTCGGGCCTGCCGCCGAGCGGCACTCCGGGTTGTGAGCTCGCCGCTCCCCGGTGCCCCGGCCGCAGGGAATGGCAGGAGCACGAATTCCACGGGCAGCGGCGTTCCCGGCCGGGACGCCAAGCCGCCGACCAAGTCGACCGGGGCCTCGGGGCATCATCCAGGCAGACCGGCGAGGACCTCGACCTCCGGGCGAGCTCAGCGGACCACCCACACCTTCTGGGCCGTCTCCTCCCCCAGCGTCTGCTCCCGCCCGTCCACCTCGAGGCGCAGGGTGCGGGCGAGGGGATCGATCTCTCCCATCCGGATCCGTCTGCCGGGCACCAGTCCTCGGTCCAGCAGATAGCGGAGCATGGCCGGGGCTTCGCGTTCGGCCACCTCCGAGATCCGGCTCACCACCGCATGCTCGCCCTCGCCCAGGTCCGACAGCCGGACCTCGTCCCGCCGCATCTCCGCATAGCCGGGGATGGGGTTGCCGTGGGGACAGGAGAGGGGTCGCCCCAGCACCTCCCAGAGCCGGTGCTCGACCAGGTCTGAGACCGCGTGCTCAAGCCTGGCCGCCTCCTCGTCCGCGATCACCCAGTCCAGGCCCAGGGCGTCGGTCAGCCAGCGCTCCATGATCCGGTGGCGACGGACGATGGCGGCCCCGGCCCGACGGCCTCGCTCGGTCAGCTCGATCTCCTTGCGGGCGTTGATCCGGACCATGCCGTCCCGGGCCATACGGCGCAGGGCAACCGTGACCGTGGGCCGGCTCACGCCCAGCCAGTCGGCCAGGCGGGCACTGCGCACTACCTCCCCCTCGGCCTCCATGTAGTAAATGGCCTCCAGGTAGCGGGAGACCACCTCGGAGGGCGCCCGCTCCTCCTCAGCTGCCGGCGTGCCCATCGTTCTTACCAATGATGAGCACTTGGAAGTCGCTACCGGCTATGGGTCGAGAGGCTGGGGCAGCAACAGGAAGGGAGCGACACGGCACCGCTGGCTCCACCGGTCGCTCCCTTCGATCCGGCTCTGCGGACGGGACGAGCAGGCGGCCTCAGACGGCCACCCGCTCGAACTCCTCTTCCTCCTCCGGCACGCGCTGTGGGTCCCGCCAGCGGAACAGGCGCTCCTGGACGTCGAAGATCGAGTCCAGGGTCTCCTGGACCAGTCCGCTGTCCCGGAAGACCTCCATGCAGCAGGCCGGAAGCTCGGCTAGGGTCTCGCGCATGCGCTGACGCATGTCCTCAGGGATCGTCTTGACCCCGTCGCGATTGAGCTCCTCGAGGCGCCAGAGCACGCGGTCGGTGGCGTTGAGCATTCGGTAGAAGGCGTAGCGACGCAGGTTCTCCTGCCGGATCTCCTCCTCGAGCGCCTCGATCGCTAAGTTGGTCTCGTCGATCATCACACCTACTTAACCTTCCTTTTCCCTGGAGCGTTATCGAGCGCGTGGACACACAGGACGGCCTGCCCTCCGATTCCTTCCTTGGCCGACTCTCCTCATCCCTTCCATCGCTCGACGGATGGGGAACGTTCCGCCGGGGCGCCAGGCCAGCAGCGGTAACCGCCATTCTGTACCGGAGGGACGGGGTTTTGCACGTGCCTTTTGTGGCCAGGCGGCCAGACGTCCCCACCCACGCCGGCCAGGTCGCCCTGCCCGGCGGCCGGGTGCGGCCGGGCGAGGGCGCCTGGGAGGCGGCCGCCCGGGAGGTGGAGGAGGAGATCGGGGTACGGCGTTCCAGCCTGGTGCCCCTGGGGGCGGGGACCGTCGTCTACGCAGCCTCCACCAACCATTCGGTGGTCCCGTTCGTGGCCTGGTTGCCTCTTTCCGACGTCCAATTCCAACCCGACCTCCACGAGCTGGTGGGGGTCCTGGAGGTGCCGCTCCGGCGGCTCCTCGACCCCTCGGCCTGGCTGCCGTCCGCCCTGGGCCTCTATTTGCCCCTGGGCGAGGCCCGGATCTGGGGCCTGACCGCCCGGGTCCTGGCCGACCTGCTGCCCCGGATCAAGGCCGCACTCGCTGAAGACGCTTGAGGTCAGCAGATCGATCGGCCAAAAGGTCGGGTGGGACCTCGAGCCCGGCCTCGAGCAGGCGCCGGGCCTGGGTCACGGTGCGGCCATCGTTCACCCCCAGCGCCGCCCGCAGCCGCCCGCCGGCCAGGAAGAAGACAGTGAAGGGAGGACGGCCGACCGTCCCGCGGACCACCTCCTCTTCCCACTCCAGCCCGGCGCCCACGTACTGCAGGTTCAGGTCGTACTGGTCGGACCAGAACCATGGGACCTCGGCGAAGGGCCGCGGATCCCCGGCCATGGCCCGGCCGACCGCGGTCCCGTGGCGGACGGCGGTCTGGAAGTGCTCGATCCGGACCTCGGCCTCGAAGAGCGGGCTCCAGAAGCGGGCGCAGTCGCCGGCGGCGAAGACGTCGGGCGCGGCCGTCCGGCCGAACTGGTCGCAGAGCACGCCGTCCCGACAGGGAATGCCGGCAGCCTGGGCCAGCTCCTGGTTGGGCAGGCTGCCGACGGCGACCAGCAGCGGGGGACCGAGCCGGGGCAGCTCGCCCACCCCCAGACACAAGTCGACGCCATGCTCGCGGTGGACGCCGGCCAACCAGGCCCCCAGCTTCGGACCGAGCACCCGGAGCAGAGGCTGGGCCAGAGCCTCGTAGACCCGCACCTCCAGGTTGCGCCGGCGCCAGGCCGCCGCCACCTCACAGCCGATGAACCCCGCTCCCACCACCTCCAGCGCCCGTCCCGCCTCCAGCAGCCCCCGGAGGCGCCCGGCGTCCTCGAGCGTGCGCAGATAGAGGCCGTCCTGTCCCTGCAGCCGGCGGGGACGCGCGCCGGTGGCGAGCAGCAGCTGCCCGTACTCGAGCACCGCACCCGACCCGAGGCGGACGCGGTGCCGATCGGGCTCGACCTCCACCACCTCCTGCCCCGACAGCAGGCTGGCCGCGGGCGGGGGCAGGTGCAGGTCGGTCTCCCCCAGCTCGCCCAGCAGGTAACGCTTGGAGAGGGGTGGACGCTCGTAAGGGGGATGAGGCTCCTGCCCCACCAACACCACCTCCCCGGCGAAGCCGGCCTGACGCAGCCCCTGGACCGCACCCCAGGCGGCGGAGCCGGCCCCGGCCACGACCACCCGGGCCACGCTCTTCAGCGGCGACGACGCAGCTGCAGCAGGGAGCTGGCGAAGAAGCCGCCCAGCAGGACCAGGGCCACCATGTAGGCCAGGATGAGGTAGCTCACCTCGCCTCCCGGGCGGGGAGCAGCTGGGCCGCCACCTCGCGTGCCTCCCGCTCGTCCTTGCGTTGCTCCAGCCGGTAGCGGATCCGCACCAGAACGTAGGCCAAAAAGAACACCGCCGCCTGGGTGACCAGGAAGGCCCAGACCATGGGGGCCGGCATCTGCGGCCCGGAGAGCGAGGTCAGGGTCGGACCGGGATGCAGGGTCCGCCACCACTCGACGCTGAAGTAGACGACCGGTATGTCGACGAAGCCGATGATGCCGACCACCGCCGCCAACCGGGCCGCGATCCGGCCGGAGGGGGCGAAACGGCGCACCAGCAAGTAGGCGGAGTAGATCACCCACAGCGCCGCGGTCGAGGTCAGCCGCGCGTCCCAGGTGTCGAGCGGGTTCCAGTTCCAGATCGGCTTGGCCCAGATCACCCCCATCAGGAAGCAGACGGTGGTGAAGACCAGGCCGGTGTGGGCGGCGGCACGGCCCAGCCGGTCGCCGGCCGCGCTCTCCCGCCAGAGGTAGGCGACGCTGCCCCCCACCACCACCGCGAAGCAGGCAAAGGCAGCGATGGCGGAGCTCACGTGCAGGTAGAAGATGCGCTGCACCGGCCCTTGGAGGGCGTCCTGGGGTGCATAGACGAAGATGAACCAGCTGGCCACCGCCATGGCCGCCAGGGCCAGGCCGGAGAGAACGTAGAGCCGCCGGTTCTCGGCCAGATCGTTGTCGCTCATTGCCTTTGGGGCTCGGGGCCGCTGTCAGTCCTCGAGCACGAAGCGGGCTGCCAGCGAGGCCACGACCAAGAACAGTATGTCGAAGTCCAGGAGCACGGCGAGGGGCTGGTGGAACAGGCCCTGGCCGCCGATGGGCTGGCCGGCCATGGCTGCCTGGACCGCCCTCCCCCCGACCACGACGAAGGGGATCCAGAGCGGCAGCGCCAGCACCGGCAGGAGCAGCTCCCGGGCCCGGGTCTGGGCGGCGAGGGCGGCAAAGAGGCTGCCCAGGGCCGCCATCCCGACCGTGGCCAGGAGCACGCTGGCGACCACCTGGGCGTCGATCGGGCTGCCCAGGACCACGGCCAGGGCGGGCAGCAGCACCGCCTCGCAGCAGGCCAGGAAGACGGCGGCGGCCAGGGCCTTGCCGGCAAAGACGGCCGAGGGGCCGGCCGGTGTCAGCAGCATGGCCTCCAGCGACCCCGACTCCTTCTCGGCGGCAAAGGTGCGGCCGAAGGCGACCAGCCCGGCGAAGGTGAGGACCAGCCAGAGCACGCCCGGCGAGAGGTGGACGGTGATCCCCGGGGTCATGTCGAAGGCGAAGTTGGAGATGACCAGGGCCAGGACGATGAACTGGGCCAGGGCCGGCAGCAGCTCGCGGCCCCGCAACTCGGTGCGCAGGTCCTTCAGCGTCACCGCCGCGACCGCGTTCCAGAACCTCATCCCTCGGCCTCCAAGATCCGGAACCGCCAGGGGTCACCAGCCGCCCGGCCGCCCCGGAGCAGCAGCGCCCGTCCGCAGATGCGGCGGGCCAGGACCAGGTCGTGGGTGGCCAGGACCAGGGTCCGGCCCTCGGCGATCCGGGCCAGTAGTGCACGCCCCTCGGCATCGAGGCTGGCGTCGGGCTCGTCCAGGACCAGCAGCTCGGGCCGGTGGACCACCGCTCGGGCCAGTCCCAGGCGCTGGAGCTGACCCCGGGAGAGTTCCCCCGCCCGCCGGGTGGCGACCGCGGCCAGCCCGGCCAGCTCCAGGGCTTCGGCGGCCTCGGTGCGCCCGAGCCCGTAGAGGGTGGCGAAGAACTGCAGGTTCTCGGCAGCGCTGAGGGCGGGGTAGAGGCCGAGCTGGTGGCCGAGGTAACCGATCCGGGTCCGCAGCCGCTCCCGGTGCCGAACCGCATCCAGCCCCCAGAGCTCCAACCTGCCGGCGGCTGGCCGGGCGGCGGTGGCCAGCAACCGGAGCAGGGTGGTCTTGCCGGCGCCGTTGCCCCCCAGCACCGCCAGCCGCTCCCCCCCGTCCAGCTCCAGATCGAGGGGGCCCAGGGCGACGGTGGCGCCGAAGCGCTGGACCAGACCCCTGGCGCTGACCGCTTTCACGGCCCCGGCGCCGCCAGCCGGGTCTGCGGCAACTGCTCCAGGGACAGCCGCGGCCGGCGCAGGTTGCCCAGCAGCATGCCCCCGACCATGATCGCCGCCCCCGACCAGATCCAGGCCACCATCGGGTTGTCGAAGAGGTTGAGCGAGGCCCTCTGCCCCTGGAGGCCGACCAGGACCACGTAGACGTCGTCCCAGACCGAGGTCTGGATCGCGGCCCGGTCCACCCGATCGTCGCCGGCGCTCGGATACGTGACCATGGAGGGCTGCAGCTGCCCGGAGCCGTCCAGCCGGATCCGGGCCACGACCGCGACGTGGTCCCCCTCCGAACGTCGGAACGCACCCTCGTAGACCAGGGTGTGGCCGCCCAGCCGCACGCTCTGGCCGGGCTCGAGCGTCACCTCTCGCTGCTGCTGCCAGACGTTGGAGCCGACCAGGCCCGCGGCCACCACCAGGATGCCGACGTGGGCTAGGAAGGCGCCGTAGCGGCGGCGCTGGCCGGCCACCGCGCGCAGCGCCCGACCCGGAGACGAGGCCGCCAGCCAGCGGAGCGCCCGACCCGCGCGCCAGTACTCCCGGGCAC
>CADDZO010000184.1 GCA_902812395.1 bacterium
GGCCCGGAGCTGACGGACGTAGGCACGGATGCCTCGCTCCAGGTACCGCTCCGCCGGCAGCCGCTCCCGCTCCACGTCGATGGTCTGGATCTCCGGCGGCACGAACCGCCGCCCGTCAGCCCGCACCACGTGCGACTTGAGCCGGCGCACCACCAGCGGCCGCACCAGCCGGGGCTGGAGCTGCTCCCGGTCGGCCACCCCATAGGGGTCCACCAGCTCGATCAGGCTGGCGAAGGAGCGGACCTTGCCGTCGTGGGGAGTGGCGGTGAGCAGGAGGAGGGCGTCGCACCGCTCCGCCACCACCCGCCCCAGGTGGGTCAGCCGCTTCTCCCCGCTGCCCCGGTCGGCCACGTGGTGGGCCTCGTCGACCACCACCACGTCCCAGCGCAGCCCCGGCCGCTCCAGCTCCACCACCCGCTCGGCCTGGGCTGCGAAGTGCATGGACACCACCAGCCGGGGCAGCGCCGCGTAGAGGTTGAGGTGGGCCGGCACCTGGCGTCGCAGTCGGGCGTAGTCGGCCCCGTCCGCGATCACCTCGAACTCCAGGCCGAACTTCTCCTGTAGCTCGTCCCGCCACCGCTCCGGCTCCGGCCGGGCCCGGCTCAGGATCAGGATCCGGTCCGCCCGCCGGCGCTGGAGCAGCCGGCTCAGGATCAGCCCCGCCTCGCTGGTCTTGCCCAGCCCCACGTCGTCAGCGATCAGGAGACGGGGCTCGGGCAGCTGCTCGATGCGCTGCAACGGCACCAGCTGGTAGGGTTCCAGCACCATCCGTCCCCAGGCCGCAGTGCCCAGGCTGCCCCGGGACTGGGCCAGGGTCAGCCGGAAGGCGTCGTGCAGCCCCTGCCAGTCGGCGTGGTCCCAGCCCTTCTCGCCGACGTGGCAGAGAAGTGGCGGCGGTGCCGTGCGCTCGATCGGCTCCAGCCCCGACACCACCTGCAGCCGGCGACCCCGGTTGATCGCCTCCCGGCCGAAGAGCGTCACCAGCCGCTCGCCGACCTCCTCGACCTCCCACAGCAGCGAGCGGAAGCGGACCCGCTCTCCCACCTCCAGCGGCCGCTCCAGGTCGAGCCGCGCCGCTACCGTGCCCGCCAGTCTCGTCCCTCGTCGCCCATCCTGGTCGCAGCTCCCTTTTCCCCGGCTGGCATGGAGCTTTCAGGGTAACTCAGCCACGCGACAATGGTTCACCGCAGTTGGACCGGGAAGGGCAAGGGTCGTGCTGTGCGTGGGCACTCTACCGGTGGTAGTCAGCCTTCCGAACCAACCTCCAGGACGGCACCAGAAAACTGCCGCCGTCAAACGACATCGCTCGGGCCGCGGCCCTCATGCGGCCCGACATCCACGGCCCGGGCCTCCACCATTGCCGCCCCATGACGCACCGACCGGAGAGGGCCACGTGAGCGCCTCCGGTCCTCCAGCAGCCACCGGCCATGCCCGCCATTGCCCTCGGGCGCCGTCGCGCAGACCGGCGCCACCTGCTCGTCCAGTCATACCAGCGTCGATCAACCTCAGCTGCTGACCCCGCTCCGCGCCAGCCAGGAAGGCCGCCCGCCGGTCCAACAAACATGCCCTCCCATGCCCACTCCACATTCGAATGCCCTGGTGGAGGAAATGGCGCAGGGAGACGACAGTGTGGTGATCGGATTCGGTTGGAGGCCGAAGGGTTCCGCATGCCGATGCGGTTGTGGAACTGCTCGCTCGCCCAGAGGAAATGCGGGATGCAGGAAGAGGCCTGAGATGCTGGCATCGTGCTCCTCTGGATTGCCTCCGGCAGGCCAGGGCCGGCTCGGGCCCTGGTGTCCAGCGCCAGATGCACCTCGTACCAGGGCCATCGCCCTTCGATCGGGGCTTCTATCGGGCGAGTTCCACCCGTGACCCGTGCGGCTGGACGGCTGTGCTATCGTCGAGTTGAGCGGTGAGGCCCGCGTTGATGCCACTGACCGTGGCCGATGGCTTCTACATCCCACCTGGAGGTCGAAGCTCTGGAGGACACGGTCTCACCGGCCCGGATCGAGAAGCCGGATCCTGACGATAGTCAGCAAATCGCTGTCGCCGGCCCAAGCGTCCTCTTTGCAACTCCACCCACGGCTGAGCCGAGGGAACCCCAGCCCCTCTTCAGCGACCTCAACCTCGACCAGGTCGTCGATGCGATCACCCTGGGCCGTGAGCAGTACCGGCTGAAGCCGTTCTTTTGGATTCCACTCCACCACGCCGACGCGATCGTCGATCGGCAGGAGGTCGTCCGCGAGCTCCGAACCCCTGAGGTCCGGGCCGCGGTCGAGGCCTTCGCCGCCCGGATGAGGGCGATGCGGGAGCGGTTCTCCCAGCTGGACAAGCTCTTCTCCCGCTACCAGCGGGAGGCCCTGTTCCGGGATGCCGCCGAGATCTATTGCGAGGCCGTGCGTGGCCTGGCTCAGGCCCTGGGCCAACTGCCCGTGGCTGCGCGCGCACTGAAGGCGTTCAGCCGCTTCCTTGCTGACTACGTCGCGTCATCGACCTTTGCCTCGCTGGAAGCGGACACGGCCAGACTGCGCCAGGACCTGGCTTCGGTCGTCTATTGCGTGCATCTCAGAGGCCAGCGGGTCGTGGTGACCCGGTACGAGGGGCAGCCCGACTACAGCGCCCAGGTGCTTGCCACATTCGACAAGTTTGCCCAGGCCGAGGCGAGCGACTACCGGCTCACCTATCGGGGCGACATCCAGATGAACCAGGTGGAGGCACAGGTGCTGCAGGGCGTGGCCAGGCTCTATCCGGAGGTCTTCGCCGGTCTTGAGGACTACTGCCAGCGATGGCGTCACTTCCTCCACCCCACTATTGCCACCTTCGATCGTGAGATTCAGTTCTACTTGGCCTATCTGGAGTTCGTCGACCGCATGGCAGGGGCGGGGCTGGAGTTCTGCGAGCCCACCCTCTCGGCTTCGAAGGACATCGAGGCACGCGACACCTTCGACGTCGCCTTGGCCAACCGGCTGGTGGCCGAGGGATGGCCGGTGGTCCGCAACGACTTCTGGCTCAAGCATGGTGAGCGGATCTTGGTGATCACGGGTCCCAACCAGGGCGGGAAGACCACCCTTGCCCGCACCTTCGGCCAGCTGCACTACCTGGCCAGCCTGGGCCTGCCGGTGCCCGGGTCGAAGGTCCGGGTTGTCGTCTGGGATCACCTGTTCACTCACTTCGAGAAGGAGGAGGACCTGGTGGCGCGGACCGGAAAGCTGGAGGAGGAGCTGCTCCGCCTCCGCCAGATCTTCGAACAGGCGACGCCACAGAGCATCGTAGTCCTCAACGAGGTCTTCTCGTCCACCAGCCTGAAGGACGCCACCTTGCTGGGCCGCAAGGTCATCCAGCGGCTCCTCGAGCTCGACCTGGTCGGCGTCTACGTGACCTTCATCGACGAGCTCTCGTCGCTGGACGAGCGAACGGTGAGCATGGTCAGCACGGTCGATCCCGAGGATCCCTCGATCCGGACCTACAAGGTGGTCCGCAAGCCGGCCGACGGACGAGCCTACGCGATCGCCATTGCCGAGAAATATGGCCTCACCTATGCACGTCTCCGGGAGCGGCTGCGGTGAAGGCCCACCTGCTGTATCGCGACCGCGACCTGGACCTGGAGGCACCGCCTGTGCCGCAGCACGAGGACCTGATCCAGGACCTGGGCTTGCAGAAGGTGTTCTCGGCCATGGCTGAAGGTGACGACTTCTTGGCCGACATCGCCCGCCGGGTGCTTCTCTCCAGCCTGGAGGAACCCGATGCCATCCGCTACCGCCAGGCGGTGCTGCGCGACTGCCTCGAGAACTTCGACCTCGTGAGGTCGATGTATGACCTGACGGTGGAGGCGATCAAAGGTGAGCGACAGGCGTTCATCGGACTGTTCAGCCGCTCCCCGGGGACGATCCTGTACCGGTCGGTCCAGGTGATGGAGCTGTTCACACGGGCGCTCGAGCGGCTCCGGCAGATGGCCTCGGAGGGTTCAGGAAAGGTCCGGTCGGAAGGGATGCGAAACCTGTTCCAGATGCTGGTGCGGGAGCTCGACGACCGATACCTGGAAGCGGTCTCCGCCCATCTGAAGCAGCTCCGGTTCGATGCCGGGGTGCTGATCGGCGCCAGACTGGGAGAGGGCCTGAAAGGTACGGACCTGGTGCTTCGGCGCCCGCATCGCCAGCGCTGGCGTGACCGCCTCCCAGGGAGCCCACGCCTCTCCTACTCGTTCCGAGTCCCGGATCGCGACGAGGCTGGCCTTCGCGCTCTGTCGCAGCTCCGGGACCGCGGACTGAACGAGGTGGCCAACGCCCTGGCCCAGTCCTGCGATCACGTGCTGAGCTTCTTCCGAATGCTCCGTGTCGAACTCGGGTTCTACGTCGGCTGTGTCAACCTTCATCGTCGCCTGGCCGCAAAGGGCGAGCCCACGTGTTTCCCCGATCCCACCCGGTGCTGTCCTCGCGTCCTTACCTGCCGGGGACTCTACGACGTCAGCCTGAGCCTCGACCTGGAGGAGCGAGTGGTGGGCAACGACGTCAGCGCCGATAGCATCCCCCTGATCATGGTCACCGGTGCGAACCAGGGCGGCAAGTCGACCTTCCTCCGGAGTCTGGGTCTGGCCCAGCTCATGATGCAGGCTGGGATGTTCGTCGGCGCCCTGTCGTTCCGGGCGAACGTCGCCAGCAGCGTTCACACCCACTTCAAGCGGAGGGAGGATGCGTCCATGCGGAGCGGCAAGCTCGACGAGGAGTTGAGCCGGATGAGCACGATCGCCGATCGGATCCGGCCCGGCGGGCTGCTGCTCTGTAACGAGTCCTTCGCCTCCACCAACGAAGCCGAGGGTTCGGAGATCGCCCGCCAGGTCATCGGGGCAATGCTGGACAGCGGCGTCAGGGTCGTCTGCGTGACCCACATGTTCGATCTGGCCGACGGCTTCCGCCGCGGCGAGCCCGGCCGGACCCTGTTCCTGCGGGCAGAGCGGAAGCCGGACGGTCAGCGCACCTTCCGCATGATCGAGGGCGAGCCCCTGCCCACCAGCTTCGGTGAGGATCTCTATCGGCGCATCCTGGGCCGTGGTGCTCCCTGTTCGAGCCCGGGGACGTCTCCGGGGGCCTGAGCCTTGATCTCCCGGTGCCCGGGGTCGGTCCAGGCGGTGGAGGTATGCGCCTTCCCGTCGCTCCGTCGGCCCGGCGAGACGGCACTGGTCGACGGCAAGGCCCCTGGCCCCGGGATGAGCGGCGGTCCTGGCTGGGCCGCTCGGGCATGAGATCGGCACGGCCCTGGGCAGGGGGCGCTAGGCCTGCTTCCAGAAACGCCTGCGCCGTCCCTGGTGCGGCCACCCCACCTGCTCGGCATCCAGGCCGTCGGCGGCGAGAGCGAGGCTCGGGATGTTCAGTCAGGGCTGGTGCCGGTGATGGTGCCTGGCAGGTCGCCGAACAGGGCCGGGACGTGGCCGCAGGCCGGCGGGGTTGCAGGGCACCCGCTCAGCCTCGCCACTGGCGGCCCGGAGGTCGCGGCCGGCCAGCTGGCGCCCGGCGAGCCGACACCTGGATCGGTGCCGGTCTCCTGGGCGAGCCCACCATCTCGAGGAAATCGGCGGCCCAGCCGGGCGGCCCCCTGGTCTTGACGGCCGAGCCCCGGACAGGGCCGGGCTCGGACCTCTCCCGTTGCCGCCCCATCCGGCTGGGTCCCACACCACCCTCAGCGACATCCCATCGGACCCGAAGGGAGCCGGTCGGCAAGGGTGCTTCGGACCTCGCGGTGGGGGACCGTGGCGGGCTGGGGCAGCGTCCCGCCAGGCTGCCGGTGCCCCGAGCGCCAGGACGGCCGTGGCCGTGCTACCCGACGCCGGTGGGGTCGGCAGACCAGCCAGACGGTCGGGGATCGGGGACGTGAGCGAGCGTGAGCCTGGCGAGACCCGCCGGCTGACACGGGCGGCGCTGCGCTTCGTGATCCTGATCGGGATCGTCAGCCTCTTTGCCGACATGACCCATGAGGCGGCCCGGAGCATCAACGGACCGTTCCTGGCCGTCCTCGGGGCCAGCGCGGCCGCGGTCGGGCTGGTGTCCGGCCTGGGTGAGTTGCTGGGCTACCTGGTCCGGCTCGCCTCCGGCTACGCCGCCGGGCGGTCCGGCCGCTATTGGCTGTGGACCGCAGCGGGTTACCTGGTCAACCTGCTGGCGGTTCCGGCCCTGGCCCTGGCCGGCCGATGGCCGGTGGCGGCGGGCTTGATCGTGGTGGAGCGGGTTGGCAGGGGTTTGCGCAACCCGCCCCGCGACACCATGCTCTCGCATGCGGGGAGCGTGATCGGACAGGGCTGGGCCTTCGCTCTTCGGGAGGCACTGGACCAAGCCGGGGCCGTGGTCGGCCCGCTGCTGGTAGCCCTGGTCCTGTCACGCCAGGGCGGGAGGTTCTCGACTGCGTACGCATGGCTGCTGGCCCCGGCCCTGTGCTCGCTCGCGGTGCTGGCGCTGAGCCGCTGGCTGTTCCCTCGGCCTCGCTCGCTGGAACCGGCCCTGGCGGCGGCATCGGCCCTGCCCGGGGCCTACTGGACCTACGTGGTGGCCATGGCCCTGATGGCGATCGGGTATGCCGACTTCAACCTGATCTCGTTCCACCTCGAGCGCGCTGGCGACCCCCCTGCCGTGATCCCTCTCTTGTATGCGCTGGCGATGGGGATGGCCGGGATCTCGGCCCTGGTCTTCGGACGCTGGTTCGATCGCTCAGGTCTCCCCGTCCTCGCCCTCGCAGTCGGTATCTCTGCCGGATTCGCTCCCCTGGCCTTCTTCGGCGGCCTTGGAGCTGCCGCCGTCGGGGTGGCGCTCTGGGGGGTCGGGATGGGAGTCCAGGACTCCCTGATGAGCGCCCCGGTGGCGGTCATGGTCCAGGCTGCGTCGCGTGCCCGGGCGCTGGGGGTCATGAATGCCCTCTATGGGGTCGCCTGGTTTGCCGGCAGCACCGCCATGGGTCTGATCTACGAGCGTTCGCTGCTGGGCCTGGTCCTGCTCTCGGTCCTGGCCCAGCTGCTCGCGGCGGCGGTCCTTCCCTTTGCCCGCCACCATCGCCTGTCGGCCGGGGGGCAGGCCTGAGGGTGCGCTCCGCCAGGGGCCAGGCCTGGAAGGAACCTGCCCGTTGCGGGTCAGTGAGCATGAGTCAGCCGACCC
>CADDZO010000185.1 GCA_902812395.1 bacterium
ATGAGGGGCGTCTACCTGGCCTCTGGACGGCTGACGACAGAGTTGTAATCGCGATCACGCAAACGTTTGCCGTTACTGCTAGTAAGCTGCACCATTCGCGGTTCGAGGAGGTGGCGAGGTAAGGACATGAATCGGCCGGCAAGGATCGGCATCGTCCTCTTGCTGGGAGCGGTGGCCGGGGCGCTGGCCGGGCTCTACATCGTTCGCTATTTGATGGCAGCGCCCGAGCTTGTCCCCGCGTCCACGGGTCCCGGGCAGGCGAGCGTGACCATGCAGACGGTGGGCACGATCGGGTTCGGTGACCACCCTGACTGGGTCTCCTACCTGGTCCGGACGCCGAGCGGGCGCTGGGTCCACACGACGATCATCAAGGTCCCAGCCCACACCCTGGTCCACGTGACGATCTATCAGTACGACACCTCGACCGGGCTGCGGAACCCGCTATGGGCCCAGCCGCGGGGGGTGGTTGGAGGGGCGATCTACCTCAACGGCAAGCCGACCCGCGTCGTCGACGCCGCGGATCCCGCCCACACCTTCGCGATCCCCGATCTGGGGCTGAGCGTGCCCCTGGACGGGATCCCGGACAACGCCAAGAACCAGTGTTCGGCAGCACCCTGCAGGCTGAGTATGGCCCACAACACGATCACGTTCTCGTTCCGGACCGGAGCGCCCGGGATTTACCGCTGGCAGTGCTTCGTGCCGTGTGGGGCCGGTTTCCTGTACGGCAACGGCGGCCCGATGCAGACGCTCGGCTACATGGACGGCCAGCTGGTGGTGCAGTAGGAGGCTCCCGGGCATGATCCTGCGACGCAGCGGCGTCCGCATCGGCCTTGTCTGGGGAGTGCTCAGCGCAGCTACGGTGCTGGGCGTGGTCTTCGGGCTGGGGCCGCACATGCCGCCTGGACAAGGTACCCCTCAGGCCGTCGACCAGAGCACCACCAACACCCTGATGACCGCGCTCGCGGCCCCGGTCCTGATCCTGATCCCATGCATCTTCATCTACTGCGTCGTCAATTTCCGCCAGCGAGGTGCGCAGATCCAGGACGGGCCGCCCGTCCGCGGGCACGGGCCCCTGCAGCTGGGCTGGGTGGCCATCACCACCGTCCTGGTCCTGTTCCTCGCCGGCTACGGCACCTACACCCTGCTGGTGACCTCGACTGGGGCCGGGGGCGGACAGGGACCGAATCCGGTGGCGGTGCCCGGCGGGGACCCACTCCAGGTCCAGGTGATCGGCCAGCAGTGGGACTTCACCTATCGCTATCCCGGCTACGGCGGGGTAGAGACCACCACGCTTGAGCTGCCCAGGGGCCAGATGGTAGAGCTTCACGTGACCTCGATCGACGTCATCCACTCCTTCTGGGCCTACCAGCTCGGCGTCAAGGCGGACGCCGTCCCGGGCACCGACAACATCGTCTACGTCGAGCCCACCAAGCTGGGCAGCTTTCAGGTGCGTTGCGCTGAGCTCTGCGGAATCTGGCACGGCAACATGACCAGCGTTGGCTACGTAGTCAGTCCAAGCGCGTTCCGGAGCTGGATAGAGCAGCAGCAGCGGGAGTGGGCGCCGGTTACCAAACAGCTGCCTCCCTATGCGCCGGCCTACTACCCCGAGCCGGTGGTACGCGGTGGCTAGCGCACGATGGCACCCCACTGGAGCAGCGAGGTCAAGGATGCAGACTGATGTCATAGCCGCTCCGGCCTCGAGGCCGGCCTGGCGCGGTTTGATCGGCTTCAACCTCCTCACCGGCATCGTGCTCGGCATCGTCGGCTTCGCCGTCGGCGCCTGGCTGGGCGGGATGATCGGGGACGGGCTCAGGTGGGTGGGGCAGTCAGACGAGAACGACATCGCCATCTTCTTGGGCTTCGCGCTCGGGCTGGTCGGTTACTTCGGCGGCCTCGGCTTCTTCAACTACCCGATCTCGCGCCTGCTCGGCCACCCCCCTAGCCTGCGCGAATACGACTCGGAAGGGTGGGGCCGCTACTTCCGGATGTGCACCGACCACAAGGTGGTTGGGATCCAGTATCTCGTCGTGATCCTGATCTTCTTCTTCGTGGCGGGCTTCAACGCCATGATGATCAGGACCGAGTTGCTCCGACCCTCGCCCAGCATCTGGCCAGCGGACACCTATCTGACGCTGGTGGGCGAACACGGGACGATGATGATGGTGCTGATGTCGGCGGCAGTCATCGGGCCCTTCGGCAACTATCTCATCCCGATCATGATCGGCGCACGCCGCATGGCCTTCCCACGCATCGAGTCGATGACGGTCTGGATGACGCTGGCGGCGCCGATCGTCCTGCTCTCGGCCATCGGCCTGGGTGGCTTCCCGACTGGCTGGACCGGCTACACGCCTCTCGCCGACCAGGCCAACCTGGGCATGGACTCTTACATCACCGCCTTCATCTTGGCGGGCACCGCCCTCACCCTGGTCGGGTTCAACATCCTGGCCACGGTCTTCACCATGCGCGCCCCGGGAATGACGTGGGGACGGCTCCCGCTCTTCGTGTGGGCCCAGGTCGCGACTGCGATCCTGATGCTCCTCAGCGCCCCGGTGCTGGTGACGGCGCTGCTGCTGGCGGTCCTGGACCGCACTGCGACCACCACCTTCTTCACCTCCGGAAACGGGGGCAGTCCCTATCTCTTCGAGAACTTGTTCTGGTTCTTCGGACACCCCGAGGTGTACATCCTGGCCCTCCCTGGGTTCGGGGTCGCGCTGGAGATCCTGCCCGTGTTCTGCCGCAAGCCGCTGTGGGGCTACGGCATGGCCGTGGCCGGCATGCTCGGCATCGCCGCCTTGAGCTTCATGGTCTGGCAGCACCACCTCTTCGTCAGCGGGATCAACGCCCCTCTGCGCCCCTTCTACATGCTCACCACCGAGCTGATCTCGGTGCCGACGGGCTTCCTGTTCATCAACGCTATGGGCACCCTCTGGAACGCACGGATGCGGCTGGAGGTGCCGCTGCTCTTCGTCCTCGCTCAGCTCTTCAACTTCCTGATCGGCGGCCTCTCCGGGATCTTCCTCTCTGACACCCCCAGCGATGTCACTTTGCATGGCAGTTACTTTGTCATGGCCCACCTCCACTACACGATCCTGGGTGGCCTCGGATTCTCACTCTTCGCTGCGTTCTACTACTGGTTCCCGAAGATGACCGGGCTCCAGTACAACATGCGCCTGGCTCGGATCCACTTCTGGTCGGTGTTCATCCTTTTCAACACGACGTTTGCTCCGCTCTTCGCAGCGGGCATACTGGACATGCCCCGTCGGGCGGTCACCTATGCATCTTATTTGCAGCCGATCAACGACTGGGTCTCGATCTCGGCCTTCCTGCTCGGTGGCTCGATGCTGCTGTTCGGGATCAATGTCGTCTACTCGTGGGCGATCGCCCGCAAGCCGGCAGTTGACAACCCGTGGCACTCCCGCGGCATCGAGTGGCAGCTGCCAACACCGGTACCGGTCCACAACTTCGAGCGGCTCCCGGTAATCGTCGCCGGTCCCTACGACTACGGCGTGCCTGGTGCTCTGCCGGTCATGCAACCGGAGGCGGCGGCGGCACCCGCGGGAGGGGAGTGAGCGATGGCAGACCAGCAGCTGATCGAGGGAGAGGACATCCAGGCGGCGGTTCGCAACTACTGGGTGGGGTCGCGGCTCTGGATCGCGGGCCTGGTCTTCTACTTCCTGGCCTTCGCCTTTAGCTTCCTCTACCTGCGTTCGCTGAACGCCAACCACATGTGGCACCCGGCCAAGGTGCAGGCTCCGGCGGTCTGGGGGACCGCGATCGTGGCGGCGCTGGTGGTCAGCGCCATCGTGTTCACCATCGCCCGCACGGCCCTAGAGCGCAACTCCCTCTCCATCTGGCGGTGGGCGGCCCTGGTCGCGTTCCTGCTGGCGCTCACGGCTGCCGCCCTCCAGATCGTGGAGTACCGCGAGCTTGGCTTCGGGCCCGGAGCCGGCGGCTTCGCTAGCACCTTCGTGGCCTGGACCGGCGGCGTGCTGGTCGTGGTGCTAGGCATGGCCTACTGGCTGGAGACGATCTGGGCCACCTCGATACGAGCCGGCACCACCCTGGCCGATACGTCGCGAGGGGAGCGCCGGATGTTGGCCGCCAACGTCGAGGGGTTCGGAGCGGTCTGGTATTTCGTGGTAGCCGTGGCGGTCGCCACCTACGGCCTGCTCTACTGGGTGGGCTGAGGCTCAGGGTGCTCAGCTGGCTGCTCGACCCTGCGCTGATCGCCTCGGTCGTGGCCGGGACGCTCTACATAGTGGGCGGGCACCGCCGCCTGCACCCCCACCCCCGCCGCTGGAGGTGGGGAGCACGGCAGTGGCGGACGCTGGCCTTCGCCGCCGGGTTGGGGACGGTGGTCCTCGCCCTCGACTCCCCCATCGACAGCCTCAGCGATCAGCTCTTCTCGGTCCACATGCTTCAGCACACGTTGCTGCTGACCGCCGCCCCGCTCCTGCTGGTGCTGGGAGCCCCGGGGATGCGCTGGTGGCGCTGCCTGCCGCTGGGCGCGCGGCGCTGGCTCGCCCGCCGCCTCAGCACCTCGCATGCCCTGGCCCTGACCAGCCGGATCCTGCACTGGGAGCGGCTGGCGGTGGCGCTGTTCGTCGGCGACCTCTGGATTTGGCACCTACCCGCGCTCTACGATCTGATCCTTAAGAGCCTCGCGGTCCACTACCTCGAGCACGCCACCTTCCTCGTGGTCGGGATCCTGCTCTGGCTCCAGGTGCTGGACTCGGCGCCCTGGCGATGCCGACTGGGCTACATCGGCCGGGCCGCCACCTTGCTCGCCACGATCGGTGGCTGGCTGCTGGCGGTGGTGCTGGCGTTCGCCCCTGCCCCTCTCTACCCTGGGTACGCCGACCTCGCCTCCAGGCCCTGGGGGCTCTCGCCGCTAGTCGACCAGCAACTGGGCGCAGGGGTGATGTGGGGACTGGGCTCGATCGCAACCAGCGTCGGGATTTCCCTCTCGATCTACCGTTGGTTCGAGGCCGACCAACAGAGGGAGGATGCGATCCGGAGTGGGGAGCGACTCGCCGGCCGTCGCTGGGGGCAAGGGCCTGGGCCAGCTCCTGGCCCACTGCCTGAGCCTGACCAAACCGGGGGTGGTAGCGCTCCTGGTCCTGAGCGAGGTCACGGCCCATGATCATGGCCGCGCATGGCTGGCCACCGCGGCTCATCGGAGCCTGCGGGGTGGCGGGCGCCTGCGCCGCCGGCGGCGCCTCTGCCATCAACAGCTGGTTCGACCGCGACATCGGCGCCCGCATGCTCCGCACCCAGGGGCGACCGCTGCCCGCCGGTCGACTCTCTCCGGCCATGGCCCTCGCTCTGGGGGTGTCGCTGACCGCGGTCTCGCAGTTTCTGTTCTGGACCGTCGCCAACGGGCCTGCTGCGCCCCTCTCTCTTTCCGGCGGCGCGTTCTGCGTCCTCGTGTACACGGTCTGGTTGAAGCGCAGTACCCCGCAGAACATCGTCATCGGCGGCGCGGCGGGAGTGGTCCCGCCGCTGGTCGGATGGGCGGCAGTGACCGGCTTCCTTGCTCCGCTCCCGTTGATCCGGGCGTTGCTGGTTTTTTGCTGGACGCCGCCTCACTTCTGGTCTCCCTCACTGCTCCTGCGCCGGGACCACGAGCGGGCCGGGGTGCCGATGCGTCCAGTGGTGCGGGGCGAGCAGGCCACTCGACGCGCCGTCCTCGCCTACTCCGCGCCGATGGCATTGGTCGGTCTGGCTCCGGCGCTCTGGTTGGGTTTGGGCTACCTGGTTGGGGCGGGGCTTGCGGGCCTCGCCTTCTGCGTGCTGGCGGTGCTGGCACTACGCGAGTCGGGGTGCGCTGGGCCCAGGTGCTCCACCTGTCCTCGCTGGGCTACCTGGCCCTGGTGCTGGTCGTCTGATCGTCTCCCAAGGAGGTGTGCCGAACACGATGTCCGCGCTGGCGCTATCACTGTCCTCGTATCTGCTGGCCGGAGTCTGGACCCTGGTGGTGCCGGTCGGCGTCCTGGTCCTGGTCGTCGCCTGGTGGTGGCTGACCGCGCGTCAGGCCATGCGCTGAGATGTTCCTCAGGCCAGGAACTGGGCCGGTTCTCCTCCCCGGGTGACCTGGAGGACCACCCACATGCCCGCCTCCTCCTGGCCGGGAACCAGCGACACGAAGCGATACGCACCGGTGCGTTCGGCCACGAAGGTGAAGGTGGACGAAGCTCCAGGCGCCAGCCCGGTGCCCGGGTTGGGCGAGGTGGCCCCCGGGAACACGATCGTGCCCGACAGCGCGCCACGGACCAGGGAGCAGGAGTGGTACGTGCCGCCGTGGTTCACGCAGTGCACGGTCACTCGCCATCCCTGTGGGACGCTGAAGATGAGGCGCCCCTTGCCGTAGCCATCGAAGTTGAAGCCGGCGAAGGTGGAGTCGTAGCCGGCGACCAACGTGATCTGGACGCTGTGGGCGGCCGGTTCTGCGACCAGCCACTGTCCGTTCGGGCTAGGCACGAGCGTGGAGGAGGTACCGGGGGTCATCACGGTAGGCGAGCTGGCTGGCTGCTGGCCGCCTCCGCAGGCAGCCAGAGCGAACAGGACCAGCAGCGCCAGTATCACCTGCCGGCGGCGCTGGTATCGTCGCCCATGGGGACGGGGATGGGTCACGGCGAGACCCGCCAGCCGGATGTCCGGGGATGCTGATGCCGACGGCATTGAAGGCCGTGCCGGTGACGGCAGCCGGGCGACTGCTGGTTGTGGACGACGAGGAGGGCATCCGCGACATCGTCGTCCGAGCGCTGAGCGACGAGGGGCATCACGTCGACCAGGCCGCGGACGCCGCCACCGCCCTGCGGCTGTGGCAGGGTGCTACATACGACCTCGTCGTCCTCGATCTGGTCATGCCCGAACTCGACGGCGAGGCGCTGCTCCGCCGGCTGCTCACCGAGCGGCCAGGCCAGTCGGTTCTGGTCCTGTCCTGCCGAACCGACACCAGGACCAAGGTGGCCTGCCTGGAGGCCGGGGCCGAGGACTATCTGGCCAAACCCTTCTCTCTCGACGAGCTGGTGGCGCGGGTGCGG
>CADDZO010000186.1 GCA_902812395.1 bacterium
ATATCCGATGATCAGCCTGAGCGTAGAGCCAGTCTGGCGGACCAGGTCAAGTTCAGCCTCGGGGTGGGCGCCTAGGGGCTCAGGAGGGAGCCTGGGGTCGAAATCCCTGCGCGAAGATCGGGGTTAGGGCTGCAGCTGCTACTAATGGATAAGCTGTAGCGGGCTGCTGGCCCGTTCGTCTAGTGGACTAGGACGCCGGCCTTTCAAGCCGGAGATCGCGGGTTCGAAGCCCGCACGGGCCACCAATGCTGTCCAATTGGACCAAGCGTGGAGGGATGACCTTCCCTCCGGTTATGGGACACGAGCCCCACGTCTTTTGTGATGGCGAAGAAACGCCACACTTGGACCCCCAGTCGAGTGGCCAACTATGGCCTCCTGTCGAAGCGATGGCTTCGATCTGTTACATGCGATGATGCCTCATTGGGTTCACGACAGCGTCCCAACTCTGGCGAGATGTAACCCGGGGCACTCATCAACCACCGCTGGCTTCGCCTCCAGGCGACCAAGCGGCCATCGCCGACAACGTGCCTGGCTAGGCTGTCGTCTCCCCGAGTAGACGCGACACCTGGAGGTCGCTCAAGAAGGTAGCGGCGACGCCATTGTGCGTTGTTCCAAGACCTACAGAGGAGGCGCCGCCGTGACCAATGATGACGTTCTGTATCGCAGCCGCCTGCGCTTGGTCGCGCTGGCGAGGGAGATGGGCAGCGTCCGCGTCGGGTGCCGGATGATCGGCATCCATCACTCGACCTACTACGCTGGCAACGACAGCTGGTGCGCTTCGGCACCGAGATCCTGCGCCCGCGCGAGCGTCGTCGGCCGCGGATGCCGAACGCGATCTCGCCCATGGTCGAGCAACGCATCCCGGCCTTGGCCCTTGCCAACCCAGGCTGGGGGCCGAACCGTCTGAGCCTGGAGCTCGGCCGGCCCAAATGGAGCGGCCTTCGGGTCTCCGCCAACGGCATCTGGCGCGTGCTCAAACGCCATGGCCTCAACCCCCGGGCCAAGCGTCTGGGTCTGGTGGCCGGCTACGCTCGGACCGCCGGAGCCGGAGCCACGCCAGCCCCTGCCCACGCTTGACATCAAGGCCGACCGCCCTGGCCATCGAGTTCAGATGGACTGCTTCTCCATCGGCCGCCTGAGCGGCACCCAGGGCGTGGTCTGGCAGTACACCGGCATCGACGTCGCCTCCGCCTACACCTGGGCCGAACTCCATCTCACGCCCAAGAACCCCTCCCCGCAGTGGACCTCAGTCCTGGCCCGGCGCCTGGCCGAGGAGCTTGCCGGCCGCGGTTGGCGGTTGGAGGCGGTGACGACTGACAACGCCTCCGAGTTCCGAAGCAGGACTCCAATGCAACGCTGGCCGCACTCGACGTGGAGCACATCTACATCCGCGCCGGTCGGCCAACGTCGAACGGGTGCGTGGAGCGTGTCCAGCAGAGCTCAACTACCACAAGCCGGGGTTGCGTCAGCGGCTGTGCGCGCTCTCACCGGCCAGGCTATCAAGGAGATCCTCTACGGCGAGGGAAACAGGACGAGGGCAGAGGGGGTGTCGAGCGGAGATGGATCCAGCGGCCACGCGCCATCGGTATCGAGGACCTGTCGGACCCGGGAGACAAAGCGAGGTCGAAGAAAGCTGTCTCGGATCTGTTCCACCTGGATGAGGGTCCGGGAACCAAGCTCGCATGGTAGTGCATGCAGCCATCGGTGTTACCGATGTCCAAACAATCAACGCGACTACGCCGGCCAACCGTGGCCTGATCCAACCTGCGGACTGGTTTCGACGAACAACCGCAGCGGGGACACGTTTGGCTGCCGAATCCCCACCGGGGTGCGATTGGCATGGCGATGCAGACCACGTGGGTGCCATGGGAACCAAAGCCGGATGCACGATCGACAGATGGGCGTCTTCACCCTCCACGCCAGGTTGAAGGAGATCCTGGAGGAGAGGTTCCGTCGCTGAAAGGAGAGCCCAACTGGAGCCGGCGATGGTGTGACAGTCGCCGTAGCTGCCGGCCCAGCGGCTGGCGTCGAAGGAGAGGCTACCGCTCCCAGCAGGACTCCAAGCAGACCAGCGGGCGTTGGCCCGATGCGGACGGCGCATACGCCGTCGACTCGCCGAGGCTGGTGGCGGTGAGGGTCGGATACCCAGCGGCCGGAGAGCGAGAACAAATGTATGCCCAGGAATGCCCAGGTCAGCTGGAGCGGATCCATTCATCCCTGCGCTACGTCGTCCAGGGCGCCGCGGGCCCTGGACCGCGCTCGGGGGGCGCAAGCTTGATAGGATCACTACCTCGGTTCAGGAATGCGGGTGTAGCACAGTGGCAGTGCGGCAGCCCTCCAAGCTGTTCACACGGGTTCGATTCCCGTCACCCGCTCCGGTCCGAATGGCTACGATTGGTAACGTCGAGCGGGAGTAGCTCAATCGGCAGAGCGCAACCTTGCCAAGGTTGAGGTAGCGGGTTCGAAGCCCGTCTCCCGCTCCATACTTTCGTATTCGAACTCGCGCAGCCCGAGCAGCTGGTCGAACGGCGGGTGGTAGTGGACGTTGGAGATGGCGCCTCCGGTGGCCTCTATCCGCTCGAAGACGGCCGAGTTGAGGCTGTGCCGGGCCCGTTCGTTGGCCGCCTGGTAGATGGCTGAGCAGTTCGAGGCAAAGCGCAAGGCGATCTCCAGGATCCCGGTCCACTCGGCCAGGTCGGCGTCGGCATCCCGGAGCCGCTCCTCGGCCTCACGTACCTCCTCGCCGATCCGCGCCTGCTCCTCGCGGACGAGATCGAGGTCGATCGCGCCACGATAGTAGGCATCGAGGAGCTTGCGACGTTCGGTCTCGAGCGTGGCCAGGCGGTGCGTGAGCAGCTCCCTTCCGGCCGAGTTGTGCTCCTGCCGCGGGATCAGGGATCTCCGGAAGTCCTCGCGAAGGCGGTCCGCCCAGGCGGCGGGCAGCTGCACGTCCTTGTACAGCGCCTCCACAGCCGCCTCCAGTTTGTCGGCCGAGACGTACCGCTCCTGGGCAGCCAGTCGGGTACTGCGGTCCTTCTGCCCCAGGCAAAAGAAGTCGCGGTAGCGTCCGACCTTCGACGGCTGCAAGGACAGACCGCGGCCACAGACGCTGCAGTAGAGGATGCCCTTGAAATGCCGGTGCTGGCGATCACGCACTGACCTCCCATCGCCGGCGGCGAAGATGGACTGCACCTTCGCAACGGTGTCCTCGTAGACGAGCGGCTCGTGGAGGCCACGGTATTCGACGCCGTCGGACATGATGTAGCCGGCGTCGAAGCGGTTTGTCAGGACTCACGTCATCCCGTTGATGGTCACCGGCATGGAGTCGTAATCGCTTCGCGACCGGTTCATGAGGCCGCACGAGTGCATTAACTCGGCGAGGGCCTCGATCGTGTATTCACCGGTGGCATAGAGGCAGAATGCCTCAGTGATGAGCGGTGCCCGCTGCGGGTCGACCTCCACCGTGCAGATGCGCGGGCCTGCCCGATGTTCCTTGACATTTCATGTAGCCAAGCGGGGCGCGGTGGTTCCAGCCGCCGAGCTGGACCTTCTTGCGCATGCCCTTCTTGACCTCTGTCGACAGGTTTGCCGAGTAGAACTCCGCCATGAGGGCATGGATGCCCTCGACGAGCCGGCCCGAGGCCGTTTCCTCTAAGTGCTCCTGTACGGAGATGAGCCGCACGCCGCGCTGGCGCAGCAGGGGCGGACCGACAGGTGACGTGCAGCATCGCGGGCGAAGCGTCCAGCTTGTAGACGACCACGACATCCACATCGCCACGCTCCATGATCCGGGTGAGCATCGCCTTCAACTGAGGCTGAGTCGCGATCGACGTACTCGTCGATGACGGTCCAGCCCTGGTCGCGGATGTGCTGGAGGCATGCGTCGCGCTGGGCTGGGAGCGATGGACCTGCCCCGAAACCCCAGACAACAACACTATGCTGCATGGGCGCCGCCCGCTGCCAGACAGCCCTCGTATTCGGCCGGCAAGAAGTACCCGAGCGTGGAGTGCGGACGCTGCCGGTTGTAGAAGACCTCCACGTAGTCGAAGATGGCCCGGCGTGCCTGAGCCCGGTCCGGCCAGACGTATCGCTGGACCAACTCGGTCTTCAGCGTCGGGGAGAAGGCCTCGACCACCGCGTTGTCCCAGACCTGCCGCGGCCGCGACAGGCTCTGCCTGACGCCGTTCCCCGCCAGGAGCTCGCGGAACTTCCGCGAGGTGTACTGGCTGCCACGGTCGGAGATTTCGCCCGCCCAGCAGGCGTTCAGAGCCAGGCCCTCGGGCCGGAACTGCGGCCCGATCAGGTCCGCAGCCGGCGGGTCCGGGTCGGGATCGGGTATGGTGGTCGTCTTCTTCCACCGCTTCGGCTACCGGCCGGCCAGACCCTGCTCCCGCATGATCCGTGCCACCTGCTTGCGCGAGCACCTCACGTCCTGCCGCCGCAGCTCGCGGTGCACGCGCAGTGCCCCGTAGGTCTGCCGCGAGCGCTCAAAGATCACCCTCGCCTTCTGGCCAGCTCCCGGTTCTCCTGGGCCAGTCGAGACGGCTGCTGGTGCCACCTCGTAGTCGGCGGCTCTGGAGACTTCGAGGACCGCGCAGGCTCGGTTGACGCTGCGCTCCTCGGCCTCTCCGCCTCGATGAACGGATATACGTCGCTCACCGGTCTCCTCTGGCGACGAAAGCCGTCGCCCGCTTCAGAATGTCGCGCTCCTCGCGCAGCACCCGGTTCTCCTTGCGCAGCCGCGCCAGCTCCTCGCGCTCGCTGCTGCTCAGGCCCGGCCATTGGCCGTCATCGATGTCAGCCTGCCGCACCCAATGACGGACAGCGGTCTCGGTCAAGTCGAGGTCACGCGCCACCACCCACCTCGGGGATCGAGCGATCACCCTTCCGGCAGAGCTCCACGACCTCCGCCTTGTAGGCAGCCGTGACTGCCCTCCTTCGTCGTCTCTGCTGCATCGCCTGCTCCATCCGTCGAACATTCTGCTGGGGTCATCCCCCATATATTGGATGTCCGGGGAACCGGGGCAAGCCCACTGGCCTCCCTGTGATCCGCGGCCGCGCCGCCGCCGGCGCTCTCGGATCGGGAATAGTGCACTTGCTATCCCTACCGTGAGAGGAGTTAACGAGAGCTTCGGCAAATGCACACCGAATCCAGACTCCCCGAGCTCTAAGCGCTTCAAGGCAAGCCGCGCATGGCGCCTCCGTTTATCCCGGTGATGGCAATGCTCGGTTTCGCCGGCCTTCGGCTGGGCACCGATGGTGTCGTTCAAGCTCTGCCTTGCCGACGGCGAGCCATCGGTTGCTCCAAGCGGCTCCCGCGCCAGCCCCGTGAGCCCCGCTGCCCAGGGCTGCCGCCCACCAACCGCTGGCCGAAAGGGTTGAAGCACGGACCTACGATGGCGTCACCGTGCATGCTTGCCGCCGGCCGGCAGGGCGTGACCAGCGGGCAGCGGTGCCCAGATCGCGATCGGGCCTTTCACCTGAATTGAATCGCACTATGGTGGGCGGCCCGGGACTCGAACCCGGATGAGTTGCCCCACACGCCCCTCAAACGTGCGCGTCTACCTATTCCGCCAGCCGCCCGCCCACGCCCTGAGCCGTCTTGCGGCTGCCAGGCGCATCAATTGTAGGCGCGGCTGAGCGCCGGGTCGGCAAGGGATGCTGCGCCGGGCGCCTTGGGGCTCTGGGAGCGGGCTCGGATAGATGGTGACCCGGGGCGCTCTGTGCCGCCCCGCCGCACACGAGCCAGGCCTTCGCGTCGGACCCCGCCCTTCTTGGTCGAGCTCGGCAGCCTCACCGGCTGGGCAGGCCATCAGTGCCGTGCACAGGACCGAGGGCAATGAAGACCCAGGCGATCGATGGGTGGAAAGGCTTCCCCCTTACCGCTGTGGCCGGAATTGGGGAGCAGCCGGTTCCGCTTGCGCCGCTGCCCTATCGGTCCTCTCTACGGTCTTGCCGGGCTGGGCCACCTCGAAGGTCATCCCTGCATGATCCGAGCCTCGCATTGTCCGCCGGTTATCCTTGCCCGGCGGGATGTGCCTGGGGCAGACTCGAAGGGCCGGGCGCTGCATAGGAGCGAACGGTCCGTGAGATGCGGCCATGCCAGGCGGCGGTTGACAAGGAAGAGGAGCTAATGGCGGCTTTGGTGGAGGTGGGTGGTTCCCTATACCCGAATTCAGTCGCGTTCAACCACGCTGCCGCCGACGCTCCGGTCGCCGCGCTCCAGCAAGCCGCCCGTCAGCTGCAGCAGGTGTGGCCGGATATCAGCAAGGGGGCCATCCGAGCGCCGGCCAGTTGGAAGGGGATGTACGCCGACCAGTTCCGAAATCAGTTCAAGGATTGGCAGTGGGGCACGGTGCCACAGCTGATCGATCAGCTCCTGCGCTGGGCTTCCGTCATCGGTGCCGCCGGCACGGCCGCGACCGATCTGCAACGCCAGCACGACCTCGTCAACCCGGCGTGGTCGGCTGAGCAGCGGCTCGGCAGCGTGCGACGTGACAACAGGTGGATGCAGGAGTGAGCTCCGACAGCGGTACCTGGGATGTGGCACCGACCCGGCGGACGACACGTCATGGCTCGGGTTGCGAGGCATGTTGCTCTGGGACTCGAGTCGTCAGCACGGATCTCGAGGCTAGGGCTGCTCATGCGGTCGGTCGGCCTGAGCTCTGGAAACTGCTGGGGAGGCAAATCGATTCTTCGCCACGTCGGAGACGGGAAGCGGGGTATCGAGGCCCTCAATCGCTGCGTGGAATCGGGGACGATCGCGGCGGAGGCGGTGGAGGCGGCGTCGTGAGTCCGGCCCGCGGCGGCCAAGCCCCCCGAGTCTGCATTTGGCGCCGACGGCCGTGCTCGCTACAGGAGGTTGTCACCGGCCAAGCAGGGCATCGACCAGGCCCTGGAGCTGGCCGGTCGAGGTGGCTTGCCGGATTCCGGCTTCTGGAGCGCCGCCGGCAAGGTGACCGGCTGGCTCGGCCTTGCCGGTGACGTCCTGACCATCGTCAACCCCGGGTGTCGGGGGCACCGAGGGCGCCATCGATCGTGGCATG
>CADDZO010000187.1 GCA_902812395.1 bacterium
CCCCCGTCCCGCCGCCCTGGGCGCGCGTGCCTCGCGCCGGCTGGCGGTGCTGGCAGCAGCGGTGGCCTGGGCGGCGGTAGGTGCCGTGGCGGTGGCCCTCGACCTCTCCCCGCTCGACCCCACCGGGCCGCATCTGGGTTGGTCCCCGGGGGTAATCGTCGTGGTGGGCCTGATCGCGCTCGCGGTTCTGCGTCGCCGCTGATCAGCCCAGGCTGTAGATGCCGGGCAGCTCCCGGTAGAGACCGGCGTAATCGAGCCCGTAACCCACCACGAAGCGGTCGGGGATGACGAAGCCGGTGAAGTCGATCGTGACCGGCACCACCCGCCGGGCCGGGCGGTCGAGGAGGGCGGCCAGGCGCATGCTGGCTGGGTTCCGCCGGCGCAGGTCGCGCTCGATCACCTCGATCGTGCGCCCGGAGTCGACGATGTCCTCGACCAGGAGCAGGTCGCGGCCGGCAAGCGGACCCTCGACCAGATGGGCAAGCCGGACCCGGCCCGAGCTGGTGGTGCCGCTGCCGTAGCTGGAGGCGCGCACGAACTCGAGCTCGGCCGGGATCGACAGGCTGCGCAGCAGGTCGGCGGCGAAGACGGCCGCTCCTTTCAGAATCACGACCAGTACCAGGGGTTGGTCGAGGTCAGCGTAGACCTCGGAGATCTCCCGGCCCATCTCGCGCACTCGCCTGGCGATCCGGCGGGCGGAGATCATCGGCCGGCCGCCCCGCACGGGTGCCGAGGAGGTGGCGAGGGCACGCTCCATTGGAGCTCACCAGTTTGCCATTTCAGCTGCCGGCGGCGGAGGTGTGGTCGGCCTCCGGCAGGAGCGGGGCCACGGTAGCGGCGTAGGCACCGCCCCATCCCCTGGGCCCCCGGCTGAGACCGCCATCGAAGCCGATCGCCAGGCCGTCGGCGTAGGCGTCGGGCTGCCGTCCACGGTGGGGCGTGTGGCCGTGCACGAGCCGACGGGCGCGGGTCCGCTCCAGCCAGCGTCGGAGCCTGTCTGGCTGCCGGCGGAAGAGCCCGCGGGGAGTCATCAGCTCGACCAGGGGCTCGGTCTCGCCCCGGGCCAGCAGACGTGCCACCTCGCGGTTGATGGCGGCGATGGGGTCGGGCTCGCTGACCGGGACTAGACGCCCGAGGCCGTCGGAGTCGCAGTGCTGGGCCAGGGTCCGGTCCGGGAGCAGGAGCAGCGCCGGGCGCCGTCGTAGCCACTCCTGGAGCCCATGGTCGCGGGCAAGCTCTTCCAGGTCGTGGGGCTCCCCTCCGGCCGCCAGCCAGGCGTGCAAACCGGGGCCGCGGGAGGCCCGGTCGCGCAGCGCGCCCAGGAGGAGCACCTCGTGGTTGCCGAGCAGCACCTCGCTGTTGGGGCGGTCGCGGGCATAGCGAAGCACCCCGACCCCGAAGGGACCGCCGTCCACGAGGTCGCCCAGAAACACCGTTTGCCAGCGGTCCGGGGGGTAGGGGCGCAGTGCTCCGAAGAGGCGCTGGAGGTCGCCATGCACATCCCCCACCACCAGTACCGGCAGCATCAGCGCTCGAAGACCTCGATCAGACCCCTGCCAGGCCGGCTGGTCCGCTGCGCCGGGTCGAGGTGGCAACTCGGCGGAGGGGTGCCGTCGCGCAGCTCTGCTGCAGCCGGTCCTCTGCCGCCCGGCCGTCAGCGGCTCCGCACCGTGCGATGCGCGCTGGTCCGGGTGGCCCGATGTGACCACATCGAGGTCCCGATATCGAGACCCGGTGGGGTGGGATCGGTCGGGGGCCGGTCACCGTGCCCGCCGCGGAGCTCCCGGCGCACGCGGGTGCATCGTCGACAGGAGAGGGTCGAACCAGGGCCCGAGCCATCGATGGGGATGGTAGCCGCGTCCGATCGCGCCCAGAATGATGGCAGGAGGTGACGTGCGATGGGGACTGATCGGTACCGCATCCGGGTGGTGCCCCACTTCATGCGCCTGCACGAGTGGATCGCTGCCGAGGAGGACTTCTACCAAGAGGAGGGGTTGGAGGCCGAGCTGCTGGACGGCGTAATGCACCGCGTGTCCAGCCACGGTCCCGATCCGTATCTGGAGCGACCTCAGGATCTGCCCTTCGTCGAGGCTCAGGAGGTAGCGAACTCGGCCTGCGAATGGGGCTCGGTCTGCAACGCTGGTGCCGGCCTCGGCCGCTTCGTGCCGGACCTGTATGGGGTCGCCCGTTTTGCCCTCTTCGCGAGGCCCGACTCCGGCCTCACCCGGCTGGCCCAGCTCGACGGTGAGCCGGTGGGTGTCGGAGAGATGGCCGGCAGCCACTTCACCGCGCTGGGTGTCTTGGAGACCGTGCTGCCGGCCGAGCGCATCCGCATCCGCAACGTGGGCGGGCCTGGCCGCCGGCTGCAGGCGCTGCGCTCGGGAGAGGTGCGGGTGGCCAACCTGCTCGATCCGGAGATCCCGATCGCTGAGGCCGAGGGCTTCATCGAGCTGGCCCGGGGCGAGTTCCGAACCCTGTTCTGGGTCTCCCCTGGCATTCCCCCGGATACGCTCTCCGGCTATTTCCGTGCTCTTCGCCGCGCCGACCGGGCGCTGCGCTCGGAGCCTGGGCGCTACCTGCGGCTGTGGGCCCGCAATTTGCCCCCCGAGCTGGCCGGGGACCACGACTATGGACGCTTTGGGTTGGGCGAGCTGCTGGTGTTCGAGCCCTATCCGCGCGATGCTTTCGAGCGCGCGCTGGCCTTCGCCCGGCGCTGGGGGCTGGCCGCCCATATGCGGGAGGTCCGGTTCGAGGCGCTGCGTACCCCGGCCATGGTGATGTGACGGATGGCGGACCAGGGCGTCGAGTACCGAATCTGCCCCCTCAACCAACTCCCCGAAGGCGGGGGGGTCCTGGCCGTGGCCGGAGAGGTCGAGGTGGGCGTGTTCAGGGTCCGGGGACGAGTCCACGCCTATGAGAACCGCTGCCGACACCAGGGGGGGCCGGTCTGCACCGGTGAGATCCTGGGCCGCTACGAGCAGGTGCTGAACCCCGACGGAACCGTGATCGGGGAGCGCTTCAACCCCGACCAGCTGCGGATCGCCTGCCCCTGGCACGGCTGGGAGTACGACCTAGAGACCGGGCGCTGCACCGCCGACCCCGGCTACCGACTCCGTCGCTTTCCGGTGGAGGTGCGAGATGGCGATGTCTTCATCCGAGTCTGAAAGGGCGGCGCTTCGCCTGGCCGATCGACTTGAGGTGGAAGGGCCGTCAGCCCTGGCGGCCGAGGTCCGCGGCCGGCTCTTCGCAGCCCTGGTTCGGGCCTACTGGGTCGAGCGTGATGAGGGTTCTTCCCCGTTCACCGGCCGAGTGCCGGACGGGATCCAGGTGCTGGCGGCGGCGGCTGACATGCTCCGGGCGGCTGAGCTGACCAGCTTCGAGCTGGCCGCCCTCTGCAACGTATGAACGCGAGGTGAGTGAGATGGCGACCAGGGCTGAGCCCCGGCAGGCCACGGTGATCTCAGACCGAAGCTTCTCGTTCCTCGCCAACGCCCGCAAGGAAGCGGAGCAGCGCGGTCTCTTCGACGTTCCCATCGTGGACTGCGACTGTCACGTCTACGAGACCACGGCCACCCGTGAGATCGCCCGCTACATCGAGAACCCGGCCGTGCGGAGGCCCTTCGAGCGCTACTCGGAGGCAATGATCATGCACGCGATGATGCCCGGCAACCTGGGCGATCGCAACGTCGCCGGCCGCATCAAGACCGACCTCGACGCCCATCTGCCGACCGGCAAGTACAACGGGGTCCACCCGATCGCGTCCGGACTGCTGCACTCGATGGATCAGATGGCAATCGACTACGCGATCCTCTTCCCGACACCGATGCTGACGCTCGGCACGCATCCCCAGCCCGAGGTGGAGGTCGAGCTGGCGCGGGCCTACAATCGCTGGCTGATCGAGCAGGTGCTGGTCGCAAGCCCTCGCATCCGAACCCTGGCCTACCTGCCGCTGAGCGACCCGGATGCCAGCGTGGCCTTCGTCGAGGAGTTCGCGGACAGGCCCGGCGTGTTGGGGTTCATGGTCACAGCCGTCCGCTACCAGCCGATCCACCAGAACCGCTTCATGAAGGTGTTCGCGGCGCTGAACGAGGGCGGGCTGCCGCTCGCCTTCCACTCTGGCCCCAATTGGAGCGACCGGCCCTTTGAGCAGCTCAACCGGTTCATCTCGGCCCACGCCCTTGGCTTTCCCTTCTATGCCATGGTGCAGCTGACCAACGTGGTCATCAATGGGTTGCCCGAGCGCTTTCCCCGAATACGCTTCATCTTCATGGAGGCGGGGCAGGCTTGGGTGCCGTTCCTCATCGCCCGCCTCGACAACGAGTATCGGCAGCGATCGTCCGAGGCGCCGCTGTTGAAGCGGCTGCCGAGCGACTACATTCGTCAGATGTTCTTCACCACCCAGCCCTTCGAGCATCTGCGCTCAGCCGAGCACACCCGGACGGTCCTGGAGATGATGGACGGGCGCCATTCCCTGCTCTACTCGTCCGACTATCCCCACCAGGACTTCGATCTTCCATCCCAGATCTGGGACCTTCCCTTTTTGACCGGGGACGAGAAGCGGGACATCCTGGGTGGGAACGCGATGCGACTTTTCGGTCTGCCGGCTCCGGCCCGAACCCCCTCTTCCCAGTAGCCCGGTGGTGGTCGTGGTCGGGGGCGGGTGTTTCGGCACGTACCACACCCGTCAGCTGTTGAGGGCGATTCGGGCAGGCCGGCTCGGCCGTGCACCGCTGGTAGTGGTCGACCGCGATCGGAATTGTGCCGCCGCTCGCCAGTTCGCAGGCGTCTCGGGGGTGACGGTCGTAGCCGAGGATTGGCTCGAGTTCCTCGGCCGCTGGTTGCGCAGGGCGGAGCCCGGAGATCACCTGGTGCCGGCGCCCCGGGCACCGCATCTGGTGTGGGAGTGGATGGCCAGCGAGCTGGGAGCCACCCCGGCCGAGGTGCCCCGGGGCTGGGACCTCCCCTACGAGATGGCCGGATCAAGGGGGGAGCTCTTCTTGTCCGCTGCGGCTTGGACCTGTCCGCCCACGTGCGTGGAGCCGTCGCACTGCCCGGTCCTGCACGCGCCTAGAGATTGGGACCTGGCAGATGTCATTGAAAGGCGGGCCGGGGTGCTCGGCTACGTGCCTGCGGTCTTCCGCTGCCTGCACCTTGCTGGAGGGGTAGGGGCGCTTCGTGTGGACGACCTGTTGGCAGCCCTCCAGGCGGCGCACCAGCTTATGGGCTGCAGGATCCTGGTTGCGACCAGTTCGCGGTGCCACGCCGCCGTGGGAGCCCTGGCTCTGGCCAGGTCAGTGGACGCTAAACTTGGGCCCGACCCAGGGGCGTAGCTCAGCTTGGTCAGAGCATCGGTCTCCAAAACCGAGGGTCGAGGGTTCGAATCCTTCCGCCCCTGCCACGATGATGTGGGCCGCTAGCTCAACCGGCAGAGCGCCGTGCTGATAACGCGGAGGTAGGTGGTTCGAGTCCACCGCGGCCCACCACCCGTTCCGAGTTCGCTCACGCCACCAGCTGTTAGGCCCGCGTGTGCGGAGGGCGCTCGACGCCCTCACAGGCTTCGTCTTGATTGGCTTCGGCCTGCGCCTGGCCGCCGAGCGGCAGGCCGTACAGGCTTGACCTTGATGCGGGGCGGACGGGTCCAGCAGCTCGAGGCAGGTGATCGACGGCTCTTGCCACGGGCCGCACTTCGACCGATGACATCCGGCCGGCTCGCCGGTCTCTTCGCACAGGAGCAGTACCCGCTCCCCACACGCTCATGGAGGATCGAAGATGGACCAGCGCGTCGTAACCCGGGACGAGTGGCTGGTGGCTCGCAAGGAGCTGCTGGCCAGGGAGAAGTCCTCCACCAGGGCTCGGGACGAGCTGAGCGCCGCCCGCCGCCAGCTGCCCGTGGTCGAGATCGACAAGGCGTACACCTTCGAAGGCCCGGTCGGCCCGGTGCGCCTGCTCGACATGTTCGAGGGCCGCCGCCAGCTCATCGTCTACCACTTCATGTTCGACCCGGAGTGGGACGAGGGCTGCAACTCGTGCTCGCTGGTGGTCGACAACGTCGGCCACCTCGCCCACCTGCACGCACGCAACACCTCGTTCGCCCTGGTCTCCCGGGCGCCCCTGTCGAAGATCGAGCGGTTCAGGGCCCGCATGGGCTGGACCGTGCCCTGGTACTCCTCGTTCGAAAGCGACTTCAACTACGACTTCCACGTCACTCAGGACGAGGCCGTCGCCCCGGTGGAGTACAACTACCGGAGCAAGGAGGAGCTCGTCGAGGCCGGGCTCTCCTACAACCTGAGCGGCGAGCAGTGGGGCCTGAGCGTGTTCCTCCGCGAGGGCGACCGGGTCTTCCACTCCTACTCGGCCTATGCGCGCGGCGCCGAGGCCATCGTTGGCACCTACACCTACCTCGACCTGACGCCGCTGGGCCGCCAGGAGGAGGGCACGCCGGCCGGCCTCAGTGGCATCGTCCTCTTCGACTACCACGACGGGCAGTCGCCCCTGCCGGGCCACAAGCGGTCGTGATCTGGGTGGGATGGGCCTGGAGGCTCGTCCTTCTCGCCGTGGCGGCCCACTGCGGAGCCCGGCTGGTTCTCGCCAGCCGGGCTCCGGCCCGTAGAGAGGGCGGCGGCGAGCCGGCGGACCTGGTCGCGCTCGACGTGCTCATGGCTGTCGCCCTGGCCGGCATGCTCTCGCCCGTCGGCGATCCCGTGTCGGCTGCCGCCGGTAGAGATGTCTTCATCCTGGCCGCGGCCTGGTCGCTCGTCGCGGCCCTGCGGGCGCGAGAGCCGCGCCGGCGGGTGACGTGGATGCGGCAGGCGGTGACCGCAGGAACGATGGCGTCAATGTTCGCGGCGATGCCGATGCCGCCGGCGCTGACTGGGGCCCTGGTCGCCTGCTTCGGGTGCGCCGTCGCGTGGTCGGCGGCCGCGATGCTTAGGGTCGAGGTCCTCGGGGCAGCGC
>CADDZO010000188.1 GCA_902812395.1 bacterium
ACGAAGCGGGCTTCGTGGGGACCCCGCCTGGAGCAACTTCAGGGGTCCTCCCCGGTGGCCGCCGCAATCGCCTTGGCCGCTCTCCGGGCGGCCTCACGCCGCCCAGAGAGACGGGTGCAGAGGCTGGTCAGGATCGCGGTCACGTCGGGAACCAGATCGTCATCCACCTCGGATGGGTCCACCACTAGCAGCCGGCGGCCCTGCCCCGATAGCACGGCCTCCACGTACTCCGCGCCGAACCGAGCGACCCGATCTCGGCGCTCGACCACGATCGTGGGTACGGTTCTGTCGCCAAGGAGCTCCAGGAATTTGCGACGCCTGCCGTTGATCGCCGACCCGATCTCGGTAACCACGCGGCCCACCGCCCCTCGGCTGCCGCCCAGGCGGTCACCCGGGCCACCTGCCAATCGAGGTCGGAACGCTGGTCAGGGGAGGACACGCGGGCGTCCACGGCCACCAGACCCGGGGTGACGCTCACCGGCGCCAGGTCCACCAGGATCAGCTGGCCGGAGCGGCGGGAACGGGGAGCTTGCCTTCCCGGAACCAGCGGTAGGACGTCAGACAGCAACCGCCGTCCTCACGGCCGTGCAGGAGGCTACTGACTAGGAAGAGGCGGAGCCAGCCGGTTCCTTGTGGCGCGGCTTGACGTTGAACACGAAACCGCCCTCGTCCCCGACCCCGATCTCGACCTCGTCGCCCCGGCTGAAACGACCCTTGAGCAGCTCCTCGGAGAGCGGGTCCTCGATCCGGTTGGTGATCACTCGCCGCAGCGGCCGAGCCCCGAACTGGCGGTCGAAGCCCTCCTCGGCCAGCTTGTCCTTGGCCGCATCGGTGACCGTGATCGTCACGTCCTGCTCCTGCAGGTGGGCCTGGAGACGGCCGATCTCCAGCTCCACGATGTGGCGCACCTGGGCCGGCGTCAGCGGCTTGAAGGTCACGACCGCATCCACCCGGTTCAGGAACTCCGGTCTGAAGAGCCGCTTCAGCTCCTCCTCGATCCGGTCCTTCATGATCTTGTGGCGGCGGTCGGCCTCGGTCTCCTCTGGCGCCAGCGAGGCCTGGAACCCGAGCGCGGTCTGCGCTTGGTTGATGTCTCGCAGCCCCAGGTTCGAGGTCATGATGATCAGCGTGTTGGCGAAGTTGACCACTTTGCCCTTGGCGTCGCTGAGCCGCCCATCCTCAAGGATCTGGAGGAGCATGTTGAAGACCTCGGGGTGGGCCTTCTCGATCTCATCCAGCAGGATCACCGAGTAGGGACGACGGCGGACCGCCTCGGTCAGCTGCCCGCCCTCGTCATAGCCGACGTAGCCCGGCGGTGAGCCCACCAGCCGGGCCGTGGTGTGCCGCTCCATGAACTCGGACATGTCCAGCCGGATGAGTGCGTCCTCGGAATCGAAGAGGAACTCGGCCAGCGCCCTCGCCAGCAGTGTCTTGCCGACCCCGGTCGGCCCCAGGAAGATGAAGGACCCGATCGGGCGGCGGGGGTCCTTCAGGCCGGCCCGCGCCCGGCGCACGGCCTGGGCGATGGTGGTGATGGCCTCGTCCTGGCCCACCACCCGGCGGTGCAGCTCCTCCTCCATCCGGAGCAAACGGGAGGTCTCCTCCTCGACCAGCCGCGACACCGGCACCCCGGTCCACGAAGCCACGATGGTGGCAATGTCCTCCTCCGACACCTCGGGCACGGTCTCACCCAGGTGGTCACGCCAGGCCTGCTCCTCCTTGGCGTAGCGGTCGCCCAGCTCCTTCGCCCGCTCCCGGAGCATTGCCGCTGCCTCGAAGTCCTGGCCGGAGATCGCGTCCTCCTTCTCCGCCTGGAGCCGCTTGATCTCCTTCTGCATCGCCTTCAGGTCATCGGGGGTGGTGGTCAGCTTCATCCGCACCCGTGCCGAGGCCTCGTCGATCAGATCGATGGCCTTGTCCGGCAGCGCCCGGTCGGAGACGTACCGATCGCTGAGGAGCGCGGCTGCGCGGACCGCTGCATCGGTGATCTTGACCCGATGGTGCTTCTCGTAGAGCGAGCGGATTCCGAAGAGAATGTCGATGGTTTCGGCGATGGAAGGCTGGTCGACGAACACCGGCTGGAAGCGCCGTTCCAGGGCTGCGTCCTTCTCGATGTACTTCCGGTACTCGTTGAGGGTGGTGGCGCCGATGCACTGGATCTCGCCCCGGGCGAGAGCCGGCTTCAGGATGTTGGCGGCGTCGATCGCGCCCTCAGCCGCCCCGGCCCCGACCAGCGTGTGGAGCTCGTCGATGAAGAGCACTACCTCCTTGGACGACCGAATCTCGTCCAGGATCTTCTTCAAGCGCTCTTCGAACTCGCCCCGATACTTGGTGCCGGCCACCAGCGCGCCCATGTCCAGCGTCAGCACCCGCTTGTGCATGAGCGACTCCGGCACGTTGCCGAGGACGATTTGCTGCGCCAGCCCCTCGGCAATCGCGGTCTTGCCAACGCCCGGCTCGCCGATCAGGGCGGGGTTGTTCTTGGTCCGCCGAGACAGGATCTGGATAACACGCTCGATCTCCATCTCCCGCCCGATCACTGGATCCAGGCTGTTCTTCCGGGCCAGCTCGGTGAGATCCCTTCCGAACTGGTCCAGCAGCGGGGTCTTGGACGCCTTCTTGGGCGCCGGCTCCGAGTCCTCGACGGTGGAGTCGTTGAGCAGCCGCTCGATCTCGGCCCGGACCTTGTCAAGCGTCGCCCCCAGGTCCTCGAGCACGTGGGCCGCGATACCCTCGCCCTCGATCAGCAGCCCGAGCAGGAGGTGCTCGGTGCCCACGTAGTTGTGTCCCATCCGACGCGCCTCTTCGAAGGAGATCTCGATCACCTTCTTGACGCGCGATGTGGGGATGATCTGCTGGATGATGATGCGCTCGTTGCGACCGAGAACCGACTCGATCGTCTGACGCACCTTCCCGATCTCCACCCCCAGGTTGTTCAGGACCTTGGCGGCAAGGCCCTCCCCCTCCCTGAGCAGGCCCAGCAGGAGGTGTTCGGTGCCGATGTAGCTGTGGTGCGACCGCTCGGCCTCCTCCTGGGCGAGCGTCAGGACCTTCTTCGCCCGCTCGGTGAACCTCTCGAAGGGATACAAAACGGCCTCCTCCTGCCGGATTGGGTTTGGACGGACACCTCCTCAATCCAAGGTCGGGACCCTCCGGTTCGGCCCCCGCCACCTACTATAACGCCCGATCCTGGCACGGAATTTCTGCCGCGGAAGCGCCGATCAAACGGCTCTGGAGGGGCTGGCAAGCTGGCTCCCCGCGATCGTGGCAGGCCTGCTCCCCACCTTCTTCCTGCCCAATTTGATGGACGAGTTCGTCCTGCCCCGCAGTGCCCTGGCCCTCGCCGGGGGCGGGCTGCTGGCCGGAGCTGGCCTGGTGTGGGGTCGCTTCCGGCTGGGCCGGCTACGCTGGCCGGTTGCCTCGGTCGCGGTGGCGGCGGCGCTGGCCGCGGCCCTCTCGGTGGCTCCTGCCCTCTCCCTGGTCGGTGCCTACGGCCGCTACGAATCGCTGCCGATGCGCCTCGCCTACCTAGGCCTGTTCTGTGGCGCCGCCTGGATCGGGGAACGTACCCGGCTGGTCACCGCCTACTGCTGGGGATCCGGGCTGGCCGCCCTGGAGGCGCTCTGGCAAGCCTCGACCCATGCCCTTCCCCGGGCCGACGGCAACCTGGGCCAACCCGACCTCCTCGGGGCCGTGCTGGCAGTAGCGCTGCCGTTGGCCCTGGAGCGGGCGCTGTGCGCACGCCACCGGCCAGACCCGGTTACCTGGTGGCCGTGGCTGGGCCTGGCCGCCCTGCTGGCGGGCGGCCTCGCCACCAGCCAGTCCCGGAGCGGCTGGCTCGGGGCGCTGGTGGGGACCGCCGTGCTGGGAGTGCTCAAGGCGCCCCCGGCCTGGCGACGGCGGGTCCTCCCGATGGCTGTAGCGGCGCCGGTCCTGGCCGCTGCCCTGGTGCTGGTCACCCCGCTCCGCGACCTCAACCAGGACACCGGTGCGGCCCGGCTCGGGGTCTGGGAGGACTCGCTGGCACTGATCGCCCGACGCCCGCTGACGGGATGGGGGGAGGACACCACGGGACTGGTCTTCGGCCGCTTCCAGACCGCCGACTGGGAGCCCGGCCACGACTTCGACCGTGCCCATGACCTCTTCCTCGACCTGGCCGCCACCCAGGGCCTGGTCGGGGTGGCCGCCTGTGTCTCTCTCTTCGCCGCCTGGTGGTGGCGGGTAGGGCGGCAGGCGCTGGCCGGGGATGCGACCCTGGCCGCGATCGCGGGAGGGATGGCCGCCTACGGGACCTGGTCGCTGTTCAACTTCGACTGGGCGCCGGCCACGGCCGCGGTCTGGCTGCTGGCCGGGGCGGCGGCCTCGGGCCCGGACCGGCATCGACGATGGCGGCGGCATGCCAGGGGTCTCTGGCGGACGGCGGCCGCGGCCGGGGCTGCGCTGCTGGGACTAGGGCTGGCGGTGCCGCCGCTGGTGGCCGACGCCGCCTACGCAGCCGGTGAGGCGAGTCGGGCCGCGGCCGTCGACCCCCTCCAGGCACGGTACTGGGCGGCGCAGGGCACGCTAGCCGGGCTGGAGCGGGCAGAGGCACTGGGCGATCCGGACCCCGACGATGCGGTCGCGCTTGGCCTGGCCGAGCTCCGGGCCGCGCACCCCACCCGGGCCGCCGCCGCCTTCCGAAAGGCGCTCCTCATCTATCCCTACGACGCGGCGGCCAGACGGGGGCTGGAGCTCAGTGAGAGGCGATCTGCTTCAGGCTGAGCGAGACCCGACGCCGGACGGTGTCGATCGCGATCACCTTGACCTGCACCTCCTCCCCCACTTTCAGCACGTCCTCGGTGCGGTCGACGTGGTCCCAGGAGAGCTCGGAGATGTGGAGCAAGCCCTCGATGCCCGGCATCACCTGGAGGAAGGCGCCGTACTTCTTGGTCTTGGTCACGGTCCCGGTCACGATCGAGCCCACCGGCACGGTCTCCACGAAGCGCTCCCAGGGGTCCTGCTGGAGCTGGCGCAGGCTGAGCGAGATCCGGTTCTGGTCTGGGTCGAGCTTGATCACCTTGACGTCCACCCGATCCCCGACCTGGAGCACGTCCGAGACCTTGTTGACCCGATCCCAGGAGAGCTCGGAGATGTGGATCAGGCCGTCGGCACCGCCGATGTCGACGAAGGCGCCGTAGCTGGTCAGGCCGGAGACAACGCCACTCACCGTGGACCCGACCTGGATTCGACTGAAGAGGTCCTCGCGCCGCCGGGCCCGGTCCTCGTCCTCGGCCGCCTTCTGGCTCACGATCAGCCGGTTCCGCTTGCGGTTGACCTCAAGGATCTTGACCGGGATCCGCTGCGACACCAGCGAGTCGAGGTTCCCGGCTGCGGCCCGCCCAACCTGGCTGGAGGGCAGGAAGCCCCGCAGGCCGAGAACGTTGACGATCAAACCACCCTTGTTCTGCTCCCGGACCTCGGCCTCCATCACCTCCCCCGATTCTTGCTTCTCGGCCGCCGTCAGCCAGGTGGTCTCGGCCCGTGCCTTGCGCAGACTGAGGACGACGTTGCCCTCCTCATTCTCCGGCTGCAGCACGAAGACCTTGATCGTGTCGCCCGGCGCCAGCGGGGGCTCTTCGCCGCGATAGCCGAGCTCCTTGCCGGAGATGACCCCTTCCGCCTTGGCACCGATGTCAACCAGCACCTCGTCGGCGTCCACGCGCACCACGGTCCCGTCGACGATGTCTCCGGGTTTGGGTGTGCCGAACGCATCCTCGTCGGCGCGAAGGAAATCCTCCATGGTCATCGCCGAAGAGTCCTTTTCCTCGGTCATGACCGCGCTCGGTTCATCGGACAAAACTGATAGGGCCCCCTTGGAAGTTTTAAACCGCTGCCGGAACCGTGCCACCCCACGGGGTGGGCCACCCCGCTGGAGGGGAAGATCGCCCGACGCGGTGCCCCATGATACCAAGGGCCAGAAGGGACAACCGCCGCCATGATCTCATTCCGGGAGAGGACGGCGAGGTCAGCTCACCACCTGCGCCGCCGAGCTGCCCTCCGTGGCGGCCAGGATCTCGTCCAGCTCCCGAGCGTCGATGGTCTCCACCACTTTGAGGCGCTCGACCACGGCATCCATGGCCGAGCGGCGCTCCTGCAGGATCCGCTTGGCGGTCTCGTAAGCACCGTCGACGATGGACTTCACCTCCTCGTCGATCAGGGCCGCCACCTCTTCCGAGTAGTTGCGCTGCTCGCCCAGGTCGCGGCCCAAAAAGACCAGCTCCTCCTTGTGCCCCATCTGGACCGTGCCTAGGCGCTCGCTCATCCCCCACTGGGTGACCATCCGCCGGGCCATCTGGGTGGCGCGCTGGATGTCGTTCTCGGCCCCGCTGGTGACGTCGCCGAACACCACCGCCTCGGCGGCGCGGCCACCCATGATCCCGGCGATCTTTTGGACGAGTTCCTCCTTGGAGACCAGGTACTTATCCTCGTCCGGCATCGAGAGCGTCCAGCCCAGGGCCATGCCCCGGCTGATGATCGACACCTTGTGGACGGGGTCGCAGAGCGGCAGCGCCTTCATCACCAGCGCATGGCCGACCTCGTGGTAGGCGATGACCTCCTTCTCCCGCTCCGAGATCCGCCGGCTCTTCTTCTCCGGACCGGCGATCACCCTGGCAATCGCCTCCTCCAGCTCTTCCATCCCGATCACCTTGCGGTTGGCCCGGGCGGCCAGGATGGCGGCCTCGTTGATCAGGTTGGCCAGGTCGGCCCCGGAGAAGCCGGGGGTCTGGCGGGCGAGCACGTCCAGGTCCACGGTCGAGT
>CADDZO010000189.1 GCA_902812395.1 bacterium
TGGTCCACCGCCGTGATCAGGGCCAAGACCCCCAGATCGATGCCCACCGTCGTCTGGGGCCGCCGATGATGATCCGGCAGCCTCGACCTACTCCGCGCCGAAGCGGGCGAACCGGTCGCGGTGCTCCACTCCGATCGTGGTCGCCGAATTGTCGCGCAGGAGGGCCAAGAACTTGCGGCGCTTGCCGTTCAGTGCGGAGCCGACTTCCGTCACCACGCGGCCGACTGGAAGTCCCTCGGCTGCCGCCCACGCGGTCACCCGGCAACCTGCCGGTCCAGGTCAGACCTCTGGTCGGCGGAGGACACGCGGGCATCCACGGCCGTAATCCGCGGAACGGCACTGACCGGTGGCTGGTCCACCAGGATCAGCCGGCCGGCGCGGCGCGCGGGAACTGGGAGTTTGCCTTCCCGGAACCAGCGGTAGGCAGTCATGGGATGAACGCCCTGCCGCTCCCACTCCTTCAAGTTCACCCCTACATAGGTTCAAACGCCAACAGTTACCGACCCCTGACCCGGGCAGTCTCGACGTCTCCTCTAGTCTCGGTTCCAAAGAGCTGGGGCAACTGGGCGGCCAGCCCGGCCGCGATCACCGGCGGCAGCATGGCCCGCAGGGCCTCCCCCACCGCTCGCACGTGGCCGGCTGCCTCCTCCCGGTCCACGCCCTCCCGATCAGCGACGTGGGCGATGAAGACCTCGGGCACCTCCCGGCTCATCGAGCTCCCAAACGAACTCTCAACCATGGCACGGGCCAGGCGCCGGGGTAGGCACGAGGCGACCCGTTGGGTCTGCATCCAGGTCAACGAGGCCCCCAGCTCGCGCAAGACCGCATCGGCAGCCCGAGCCGCCACGCCACGGCTCAGGCCGCCGGCCCAGCTGACCCGCTCGAGGAACTGCTCGTACGTCAACACGATCGCTCAACCGAGAGAGTAGCCACCACCCCGCCTCGGCTGCGGTGCACCTCCGGCTTCAATGGGCAGGTGACACTGCTGCTCTGCGATCTCGACGACACCCTGATCGACCGCTCGGCTGCCTTCGGCCGGTGGGTCGATGACTTCATGGCCCGTCATCGGATCCCTGCCCGCCATCGGGCCTGGATCCTGGCTCGGGACGGCGACGGCCACACGGACCGAGCCCTGTTCTTCGTGGCCGTCCGGGAGCGGCTGCGCCTCACCGCCGGGGTGGAAGCGCTGCTAGCCGAGTTCACCGCCACCTGGCCCGATCCGGTCCAGCCTCCACCCGATGCCACTCTGGACGCGCTCCGCCAGCTGCGCCGGATGGCCTGGCGGATCGGGGTGGTGACCAACGGGCCCCCCACCCAGGAGGTGAAGCTCGACCGCGCCGGGCTTCGTCCAATACGTGGACGGCTGCTGTGTGTCGTCGCTGGTGCGAAGCCGCAAGCCTCACCCCGCCATCCTCCGGCTGACAGCGGAGCGTTGTCGGTCCAGCCTCAGTGGGGCCTGGATGGTCGGGGACAGCCTCGAGGACGTGGCCGGGGCGGTCGCGGTTGGGATCCGGAGCGTGTGGCTCCGGCGGGGCCGCCGCTGGCGCGAGACCGCTTATCGACCGACTTTGGAGGCCGACTCCTTCGCCGAGGCGGCGGCGCTCATCACCGGCGCCTGACACTCGGAGGCACGACCCACGCCGCCCTCAACCGGCAGTCGCCGGGAAGGCACCGAGGGCGGTGCCGTGATCGATCCCCGCGGTCTCGTGAGCCCACCTGCCGGAATCCAGCCCGCGCCTGACCCGCTGAGCAGCCGTGAGCATGCTCATGCTGATGGCGTCGGCACCCTCCCCGGAAACGGCTGGCGGCGGCGCGACGGTGATGTCGACGAGACACCGAACCCGCCTGGCTGCGCTCGGGCGCCCCACGATCAGGTTGGCGGCAAACCATGAGCGGAGATCACCGCGGCTGGAGCCAACGGGGACGACCGTCTTGGCCGCCATCCTCGCCTCGTCGCGGCTCCCACGTGGCTTCCCGCTGCCGGACATGCAGAGCTGACCGGCCGGGTCCCGGGCGACGGCGCTGGGAACCTCTGCGGGCTCGTAGGCTGGGAGCATGCGGCGACCTGTCATCCGGACACCCCTTCCCGGCCCCATCGCCGCCGGCCTGATCGAGCGCGACCGGCGGGCGATGTCACCCAGCTTCACCCGCAGCTACCCATTCGTGATGGACCACGGGGAGGGATGCTGGATCACCGACGTCGACGGGAACACCTTCCTGGATTTCACCGCCGGGATCGCGGTATGCGCCACCGGGCATGCCCATCCCCAGGTGGTGGCGGCAGTCACCGAGCAGGCCCGCCGCTTCCTGCACATGTCCGGCACCGACTTCTACTACCGCGTGGAGATCGAGCTGGCCGAGCGGCTGGCGGGGCTGGTCTTCCCGGGGACGCCGGCCCGGGTCTTCTTCACCAACTCGGGGGCGGAGGCGGTCGAGGGGGCGATGAAGCTGGTCCGCTATGCTACCGGCCGACCGAACTTCCTGGCCTTCATCGGCGCCTTCCACGGCCGGACCATGGGCGCGCTCTCGCTCACCGCCAGCAAGGCCAGCCAGCGCAGGCGCTTCGCTCCCCTGCTGCCCAGCGTCTATCACGTCCCCTATCCCTCCCCGGCCCGGGGGGTCAGCACGGACGACTCCATGGGTGCGATCGAGGAGCTGTTCGCCACGGTGATGCCACCGGAGAGCGTGGCTGCGGCCTTCGTCGAGCCCATCCAGGGTGAGGGTGGCTACCTCGTGCCCCCCGAGGACTTCCTGCCCCGCCTCCGCCAGCTGACCGCCGCCAACGGCATCCTGCTGGTCACCGACGAGGTGCAGTCGGGCATGGGTCGGACCGGACGGCTGATGGCCGCAGAGCACTGGGGCGTCCAGCCGGACGTGGTCTGCCTGGCCAAGGGGATCGCGTCGGGGCTGCCATTGGGGGCCTTCGTGGCCCGGGCCGAGGTGATGAGCTGGGATCCAGGCTCGCACGGTAGCACCTTCGGTGGCAACCCGGTGGCCTGCGCCGCCGCCCTGGCCACCCTGGACCTGCTCCAGGAGGGTCTCATGGAGAACGCGGCCACCGTCGGTTCTCACCTGCTGGAGGGGCTGCGCCGGATCGCCTCCGGTCACCCGGACCTGGTCCGCGACGCCCGCGGGGTGGGGCTGATGGCAGCGATCGAGCTGGACACCCCCGAGCACGCCGTCGAAGTGGTCCAGGAGTGCTTCCGGAACGGGCTGCTGCTGCTGACCGCGGGCCGCCGGGCGGTGCGTCTGTGCCCGCCCTTGGTGGTGACCGAGGCCGAAGCCGACCTGGGACTCGAGATCCTGGCGGCGGCGGTGACACGATGTTCGACCTCGCGGCCGGTGGCGGCCGCACCGCGGTGAAGAGCCGTCTCTTCGCCGGTTGCCGCCCGGAGGTGGCAGCCGGCTGCGACGGGCGCATCCTGGCAGTTGGGCCCGCGGCCCGGGTAACTGCCGGCCCCGGTGCCGAGGTCATCGAGTTGCGGGGGCAGGCGCTGCCTGGCCTGGCCGACTCGCACATCCACCTCCAGGGGTTGGCGCTGCAGCGCTTGGAGGTGCGGTTGGGTGGCAGCCGCAGCCTGGAGGAGGCCCTGGCCCGGGTGGGACGTCATGCCCGAGGGCTGGCTCAAGGCGAGTGGGTGGTGGGCAGGGGCTGGTGCAACGACGACTGGCCGGACTCCCGCTTTCCCGACCGACGCTCCCTGGATCGGGCGGCCGAGGGACGTCCCGTCTTCCTGGATAGGAAGGACGGACACTCGGCCTGGGTCAGCTCGGCGGCCCTGGCTGCGGCGGGCATCGGCCGTGACACCCCAGACCCACCGGGCGGCGTCATCGACCGCGACCCCGAGGGCGAGCCGACCGGCATCCTACGCGAGAATGCGGTCCGCCTGGTGGAGCGGGTGGTACCGACGCCAACGCCGGCGCGGTTCGACCGCTCCCTGCTGCAGACGCTGCGCGACCTGGCCCGGCTGGGCCTCACCTCGGTCCACTCCATGGACCCTCCCGCCACCTTCGCCGCCCTGCAGCGGCTGCGGGCCAAAGGGTTGCCCCTTCGGGTGACCTACAACCTGCCCGCCGCCGAGGTCGGGTACGTGGTTCGGCTGGGCCTGCGCTCAGGCCTGGGCGACGACCAACTCCGGATCTGGGGAGTCAAGGGGTTCCTCGACGGCTCCCTGGGCAGCCGTACCGCCGAGATGTTGGACGGGTCGGGAGTGCCGGTCATGCCCCAGCAGGAACTGATCGAGCTGGCCCGTACCTGCGCGTCGACCGGACTCAACCTCTGTCTGCACGCGATCGGCGACGGGGCGGTCCGGCGGGCGCTGGACGCCCTGGAGCCGCTGGCCGGGGTCCGGCCCGACTGGCGGCCCCGGATCGAGCACGCGCAGTGCGTGGATCCCGGCGACATGCCCCGCTTCCGACGGGCGGGCGTGATCGCCTCCATGCAGCCGATCCATGCCGTCGCCGACCGAGAGCTGGCCGACCGGGAATGGGGAGGACGTCTCCATGGCGCCTACGCCTGGGAGGCGTTGCGGCGGGCGGGAGCGGTGCTGGCCTTCGGGTCCGACGCGCCGGTCGAGTCTGCCGATCCGCTCCGCGGCCTGGAGGCCGCCACCAGCTGGCGACGAGCGGCGGGATGGCTGCCGGAGCTCGCCGTGGCCCGGGCCCAGGCCCTGCGCGCCTACACGTGGGGAGCCGCCTTCGCCGTGGGCATGGAGGATCGGCTGGGACGCCTGCGCCCGGGCCTGCTCTGCGATCTCACCGTGGTCGAGAACGGCCGCGTGCTTGCAACCGTCCTCGGCGGCAGGCTCGTCTGGCGAGCTTCCTGACAGCTGTCAAGGCCCACTCCCCGCGGTCCGCCTGGCTTCCCGACACCCCGACCGGTGTGCCCGGGCGTGGCCCACGATTCCCCGCTGATTGAGCTCCTGCCCGACGCCACCCAGCTGTGGGCACAGGTGGGGTCGGATACGAATCGACTGGCGTCTGGGTCAGGAGCCCGGCGTTTCTGAAGTTCGCAGCGCTGGTCGCCCCCGACTTCGACCCTGCCGAGATGTCCACCAGCCAGGGCCACCGCCCCGGAGGCGATCACCAACGGCGAGCGGATGCTGGTTCAGCGGCTCCGCACCAATCTCCCTCTCCCAGCCTGACCTGAGGCATGGCCGACCGCATCCTGGTGGAGGTCGGAGCCGACACCGTCGCCCAGACCGCCAGTCGGACCGCGGGGCGCTCGCGCAGCGGCTCGACCTCCCCTGGTCCAGTTCCCGGGCTATCACGAGCGATTCGTCAGCGACCCCAAGCCGGTCTCGAACGACACAGCTCCTGCAGTGCGTCGTGGACGGCAGGCAGGGCGCGCTGGTGGTTCCCCAGGAGCCGGCCGTGAAGTGCTGGGGCACGGCCGCGCTGTCGCCGCCCTTCCACCTTGACTGACCTGGCCGCCACCGCGAAGTTGCGCACGACGGTCTCGGCGATGCCCCATGCGCATCGCCTGTCCCATCTCGCGACCGCCACTGTACCAACACGGTGCCGTTCTTGCCGGCTCACAGCCGAGCCACGGTGGGGACCACGCTCCTCGGGTACGCCCTGGCCGCGACCGCCAAGCCGGCGAGCGTGCCGTGGAGACGACGTTTCGCCTCTCCGGGATCGCCAACTTCCGCGGCCATCAGTGCTTGGTCAGGACCGACGCCCAACCCCTGGCTTCATGCGCGCCGCACGGCACCACGCCGTCGTTGCCTTCGAATGCGCGCGCGAGATCACTGGCACGATGGAACCGGTCGACCTGTAGCTGGTGAACGACACCGGTGCGGACCTGGTCAGTGGGCAGCCATTCTCCTCACGCACCTGGTCGAGTGCCTGCGGCACGGCGCGGAGCGTCTTGGCTGGGCGGACCGCACCGGGGCGCCCGGCTCGATGCGGGTCGTCGACGCGTTGTGCCGAGAACAGCTCGCGGCGAAACGTCTGCTGGTCCGACCCCGCCCGGCAGCCAGCCTCCGCCGTCATCGGCGGGCCCGGGAGCGACTCCTCGGCGGCTCAGGCCCGCCATGGTCTGGTGGCAGGCCCTCCAGCCTGATCCGTGCGTCACCAAACCACGCCTCCGTCGACGGCGGGCCCGACCGTCGCCGAGGCCAGGACGAACCGGTAGGACTCCCGGTCGCGGATCTTCAGATGCGCGGGGTCGTCTCGATAGGCGAGGGACACCGGATCCGTACGATCAGCTCGTTGGGAGCCAGCCTGTCCTCAATCTAGGGCCTCGCCGGCCTCATGGTGAAGTCCGCCACCGGCGCAGTGTGCGCTCGCAGCCGGCCGACGACGCCGATGAGCACGTCCAAGGCGAGCAGCGCGAGCGCTCAGTCCGCGGCGTAGATGGCGATGGAGGAGCCGCCGATGCCCAAGACGGCATGCACCCTGTCGATCCCCTCCCGGGCGGCGCACCGGCAGCCCGGAGCGCCCGCTGGTTGCACCTGACCCTCAAATGACGTGGGGAACGCGGTTGGGGCCCACTCGTGTCCTGACGCGGTACACGGAGCTGGTGGCGGTGACGAAGAGGTCATGCCAGTCGTCTCCACCCCAGGTCAGATTGGCGGCCGTCTCGGGGATCTCAACCACCCCCAGGTGCTCAGCCTCGGGGCTGACGATCCAGATGCCGCGAGGACCGCAGACCCAGATGTTGCCGCGCTCGTCGCACTTCATCCCGTCGGGGACCCCCTCCGGACCCACCCCCTCCTCCGTGAACCACACCTCGCCGCCCTCCAGGGAACCGTCCGGCCGAACCC
>CADDZO010000190.1 GCA_902812395.1 bacterium
GGCCGCCACCGCCGCCCGGCTCGACGGCCATCCCCTCCGGCCCTTCCAGGCGGCGGTGGCGGCCAGCCCGGCCGAGGTGACCGTGGTTCACGCCGGCTGCGGCAGCGGCAAGACCGTGGCCGCCTACCGCTGGGCGGCGGAGCGGGCCGCGGGCCGCAAGCTCTTCTTCTGCTACCCGACCATGGGCACCGCCACCCAGGGCTTCCTCGACTACCTGCAGGACGCGCCGCCGGAGTCGTGGCTGCTCCACAGCCACGCTGAGGTCGACCTCTCCCTGCTTGCCAACGGCGACGAGGAGCCGGAGGAGCGGATCGAGCAGGCGGCCCAGGCCGCCCAGACGCTGGGGCTCTGGTGGCCGCAGGTGGCCGCCTGCACGGTGGACACCGTCCTGGGGCTGCTGCACAACTACCGGGGAGCGTCGGCGGCAGTGGGCGCCCTGGCCCACGCCGCCTTCGTCTTCGACGAGGTCCATCAGTACGACGAGCGGCTGTTCGCGACCCTCTGCCGCTTCGTTGCCAGCTTCCGGGCCCCGGTCCTGGTCATGACCGCCTCGCTCCAAGCTCACCGCCGCGAGGCGCTCCGGGCGGCCGCGAAGGCAGCCGGCCGGGGGATCAAGGAGGTGGAGGGGCCGCCCGAGCTGGAGGAGGGCCGCCGCTACCGGCTGCGGCGAGCCGACGAGGAGGCCGCGCTGGCCGAGGCCTGGCGGGTGCTGGAGGGCGGGGGCAAGGTGCTCTGGGTGCGGAACACGGTGGAACGGGCGGTGGCGGAGGCGGAGCGGCTGGCCGCGGCCGGGCTGCGTCCGATCGTCTACCACAGCCGCTTCCGCTACCTCGACCGCCTCGACCGCCATGGTCGGGTGGTCGCCGCCTTCGGGACGCCCGGGCCGCTGCTGGCGGTGACGACCCAGGTCTGCGAGGTCTCCCTGGACATCTCCGCCGACCTGCTGGTCAGCGAGCTGGCCCCGGTACCGGCCCTGATCCAGCGGCTGGGGCGGCTCAACCGGCGCTTCGACCCGGGACACCCCGAGACCCGGGAGGCGCTCCTGGTCGAGCCCCCGGACCATCATCCCTACGAGCCGGAGGGCGAGGGCGACTGGCAGCCCCAGGTCCGGGAGTGGTTGGAGGCCCTGGGCGATGGTCCGTGCTCCCAGCGCGACCTCTCCGAGGCCTTCCTCGCCCTCTCCTCCGCCGAGGTGGCCCGGCGGAGCGTCGAGTGCCCGCTCCTGGACGCGCTGCCCTACGCCTGGCGTGGCCCCGTCCGCGAGGCTGGGCAGTCCATCCGGGTGCTCCGGCACGAGGACGCCGAGGAGATCCGCCGGCTGCCGCGGAGGCGATGGGCGGCAGAGTCGCTGCGCCGGGAGGTGCCGATGCCCATCTTCGGGGTCGAGCGCGAGTACCGTCGCTGGTCCCTGGTGGGGACGGCGCTAGCCGCGCCCCCGGACCGGATCGTCTACTCGACCGAGCTGGGCGCCCGCTGGGCGCCGAGGACCGGGAGGTGAGGTCGATGGTTGGCGTCCTGGAGATCAGCCTGCACGACCCAGGGATGACCGTGCTCCACCGGGCCGGCCTGGCCGGCCTCTGGATGACCCTGGAGCGGGCAGAGGACGACTCGGAGGCACAGGCGTTGCGTGGGCTGGGGAGCTGGCGGCTGGAGCGCGACTCGATCCGGCTGGAGTGGGCGGACGAGGCCTTCTTTCCGTGCCTCTTCCACTATGCCTATCCGATCACGCCCAAGGGGCTGATGAGCCTGGCCCTGCTCGGCGACCCCGACGCCCGGCGGGCGGAGGTCTGCGTCTTCCACAACGGCCTGCTCGACACCTTCCTGCAGCACCCGAAGTCGAGGAAACTAAGAGGGCCGGTCCAGCACGAGGCGTTCGACGTCGAGGGCCAGCAGCAGCTGGTCTCCTATCGTCCCATCCAGGACCATATCTTCCGCTGGGAGCCGTTCTCCCCCGACCGTCCCCAACCGGTGGCTGGCTGGCTTCTGCCCGGAGGCGTGGTCCGCCACTACAAGCACGCCGGCCGGACCTCGCTGGAGGAGTCTCCCGGCCGGGCCCTGGCCCTGCGCTTCGGGCCTGCCGGCTGCGGCTACTTCCTGGTCCAGCAGCGGCGTCAGGAGGGCGTCCGCACCTACCGCACGGCGGTGGTGGTACCTGAGATCGACGACCTGGGAGGCTACGCCCGGCGCGCCCGGAGCCAGCGTCCGGCGCGGCTGGAGGAGCTGAGCACGGCCGGCCCGGCCGAGGCGGCGCTTCGCTTCCTCACCCTGCGTGCCGCCGACAAGCAGGGTGAGCTGATGGGGGTGGCCGGTTGCCAGGTGCTGGGCTTTGCCACCCTGGCCTGGTCGCGCCAGCAGCGGGTCCGCGCCTACGTGCTCACCACCCAGGGGGCGGATCGGGAGCAGCTGCGGCGCTACCGGCGCATCCGACAGTACCTGGCCCCGCAGGTCCGGCGGCGTGCGGACGGCGACACCTGGCTGGACGTGCCCCAGGTCCCGGAGCTGGCGGCGGAGAACCTGCTCCACTGCCGGCCCTGGTGGCACGACTTCGCCAGCTGGGTGGCCGACCCGCGCCTGCGCCAGCACGTGATCGGATTCGAGAGCAGGGGGTTGAACCGGATGCTGAACGACGAGACCGTGACCCCGGAGGCGGAGGCCCGGATCTTCGTGCGGGCCTGCCACGAGGCCTGGCGGAACCGGCTCGGCCAGCTGAGCGAGCGCGCCCGGCACCAGGGGCTCGATCGCCATTCGCTGTTCCAAGGCGAGCGCGACCGGCTGCGGGCGGCGCTGGCCCGCTGCAAGACCCAGGCCGACCTCAGCGCCTGCATCACCGACCTCTGGGCTAGGGCTGGCTCGGTGCCCACCCTGCAGCAGGCCTGGGTCCAGGTCCTGCCCTTCCTGGGCGAGCGCTGGCGGGCCGGCCGCGACCTGGCCCTGCTCGCCCTGGCCAGCTACCGGAGCGAGCCTTCGGACGACGCCGAGGCCGTCGGCGCCTTGGCGGCCGACACTTCTCAAGGAGCGTGATCGACGTGAGCAAGCACCTGTTCGGACTGGTCCTCACCCCCCTAGGCGTGGCCGCCAACAATCGCGGCGAGACCGAGGGCAACACCACCACCCTCCAGAAGCTGGTGTGGCGGGGGGAGGTGCACACCACCGTCTCGGCCGAGGCCATCCGGGCCGCGATCCGCCGGCGTTGGCAGGAGGACGGGCTCCAGGTGAACCGCACCTGGGTGGAGGAGACCCGGAGCCATACCTGGCACGACGAGCACTTCAGTGACGGCGGCCAGAGCTTCATCGACGACGACGTGCTGGGCTTCATGTCGGCCCGGGCCGCCGCGCAGGAAGGAAATGAAGGAAATGAGGAGGAGGAAGCGGCGGCACCGGCCGGTGGCCGCCAGCGCCGACAGCGGGCCCGGGGCACCACTGACGCCCGTCGCGCCCGCCTGGAGGTGACCCGGGCGGTGTCCCTCGACCCCTGGCCGGGGGACGTGACCTTCAACGCCGCCAGTCCCGGCGCCACCCCGGCCGCCAGCCGCACTGGACGGGACCCGGTGCCCTACGCGGCTGAGATCCACTCCACCCGCTACCAGTATGGGTTCGCCCTCACCCCCGACGACCTGTACAACCGCGAGCGGGCCGTGGCGGTGCTGGACGCCATCGTCAACCTGAACCGGGTGGCCGGTAACCATGCCCGCTTCCTCTTCGACTTCTCGCCCGAGTCGCTGGTGCTGCGCTGGACCGACGATCCCGCCCCACGCTTCCTCTACGCCTTTGAGCGGGACGGGGAGGGGGCCATCCGCCTGCGCCGGCTGGTGGACCTGGTCGAGGTGGGCGACGTCGCCCCAGGAGAGCTGTGGGTTGCGGGCGCGGTGGCCGAGGGAGCCGACGCCGCCCGGCTCCGGGGGCACGGCGCCCACGTCACGGCCAGCCTCCGGACGACGGTCGAGGACGTGAAGCGACTGATGGCGGGCTGACGACAGTGATCGAGCTCTTCGTCTCGGTCCCGATCGCGGCCTTCCGCGTCCCGCAGTCGCGGGAGTACCTGCAGACGCTGCCCGTGCCCCCGCCCTCGACCGTGTACGGGATGCTGCTCTCGCTGGTGGGCGAGCCCGACCGGCTGGTTCACGCTGGCGCCGAGTTGGCGCTCGCCCCACTCAGCGAGCCAGCCCGCTCTCTGGTCCTACGGACCGCCTGGCGGATCAAAAGCGGTAAGCACCCGCCCGGGCTGGGGGACAACAAGCGCCCGGACCTGCAGGAGCTGCTCAGCGATGTCCGGCTGGCGGTCTTCGTACGGGCGGGGGCCCGAGAGACGGCCGAACCGCCCTTGGCCGACCGGCTGGCGGCCGCCCTCGCCGATTGGGGCTCGGTCACCCGGTTTGGGGGCCTCTGCCTGGGTGAGAGCAGCCACCTGGTGGACGAGGTGCGGCCGCTACAGGAGAGAGACCTGGACCGGGCCTGGCTGCTCCGACCAGATCCCACTGGCGAGCTGGTGTTGCCGGTCTGGGCCGACCATGTGGGATCTGCCCTGACGCGGTGGGGAAGGTTCCAGCGGGCACCCTTCCGGCGGCCGCCGGACGACGGTGCCTGGGTGGCGGTCATGCCGCCCGGCGGAGCACAGAGGTGACGTGATGGCGGAGCCAAGGGGGGACGGCGGCGGGCCCTTGACCCGGGTTATGGCCCTGCACGCGCTGGCCTACTGCGAACGGCTCTTCTATCTAGAGGAGGTAGAGGAGATCCGAGTCGCCGACGAGCGGGTGCTGGCCGGCCGCGAGGCTCACGAGTTGCGCCTTGGCGACCCTGACACCACAGAGATCCGCAACTTCGAACTCGAGAGCACCGCTCTGGGGCTGTACGGGCGCGTCGACGCCGCCCGGCGGCGGGAGGGCAGCTGGGTGCCATACGAGCACAAGCGGGGACGATGTGCCCGCGGCCGTGACGGCCAGGCCCAGGCCTGGCCCGCCGACCGGATCCAGGTCGGGGCCTACGCGATGCTCCTGGAGGAGGCGTTGGGCAGGCCTGTCGCCGAGGGGCGAGTCCGCTACCACGGCTCCGGGGTCACTGTGCGGGTGCCGGTGGACGAGGGGTTGCGGGCCGAGGTCCGGAGCGCTCTCCGTCGGGCTGCCGAGTTACGTGCGAGCACCCAGCGGCCACCCGTTACCGACAACCCTCGGCGCTGCCTCCACTGCTCGCTGGCACCGGTCTGCCTGCCCGAGGAGGCGAGGCTTGCTGAACAGCCCAACCGGCCGATCCTCCGACTCTTCCCGGCTGCGCCCGAGGGTGCGGTCGTGCACGTCACCGAGCCGGAGGCCCAGGTCCAGCGCCGGGGCGACAGCCTCGTGATCCGCGTCCCCGATCAGGAGCTGCGTCGGCTTCCCATCCGTGAAGTCGGGGGCCTGGTGATCCATGGCCACGCCCAGCTCACCACCCAGGCCCTCCACCTCTGCTGCAGTGAGGGAGTGCCGATCCACTGGATCTCCGGCGGCGGCCGCTACCTCGGCTGTCTGGCCCAGAGCGGCCTCGGCGTCCAGCGTAAGCTGCGCCAGTACGGCGCCCTGAGCGACCCTGGCTTCTGCCTGCACCTAGCTCGGCGGCTAGCCGCGCACAAGATCGAGAGCCAGCTCCGGTTTTTGCTCCGGGCCACCCGGGGCTCGTCCATCGACCGTGCCCAGGTCCAGGAGCCAGTGGAACGCATCCGTGAGACGCTCCGTCACGTGGATGCGACCGACGATCCGGAGCGCCTCCGCGGTCTGGAGGGAACAGCGGGTCGGGCTTACTTCGAGGCCTTGCCCCACCTTCTGCACGCGTCGGTCGATCCACGCCTGCACCCCGACGGACGCTCCCGGCGGCCGCCTCGCGACCGCTTCAACGCGGCCCTCAGCTTCCTGTACGCACTCCTGTACCGCTCGGTGCTGCAGGCTGTGCTAGTGGTGGGGCTGGAGCCGGCGTTGGGGTTCTTCCACCGCCCGCGCAGCGCCAGCCCGCCCCTGGTCCTCGACCTCATGGAGCTGTTCCGGATACCCTTGTGCGACCTGCCCTTGGTCGCTTCGCTCAACCGTGGCCAATGGCGCCCCGACCTCCACTTCACCGTCACCCGCGATCAGGCCTGGCTCTCCCCGGAAGGTCGGCGGTTGGCCATCGACCTCTACGAGCGGCGGCTGGCGGAGAGCTGGAAGCATCCCGTGCTCGGCTATTCGCTGAGCTACGTGCGCGCCATCGAGCTGGAGGTCAGGCTGTTGGAGAAGGAGTGGAGCGGAGAAGCCGGCCTATTCGCTCGCTCACGGCTGAGGTGAGGCATGCGCAGCTGGCATCTGATAGCCTACGATGTGCGCGACGAGGATCGGCTACGCCGCGTGGCCAGGCTCTTAGAGGGGTACGGAGAGCGGGTTCAATACAGCATCTTCCGCTGCCGCCTCTCCGAGCGCGGACGATCGGAGCTGCTATGGCGGCTGTCCCGGGTCATGGGGTCGGAGGATGCCTTGCTCGTCATCCCCCTTTGCACACGCTGCCGAGAAGGGATCATCGACCGCGGGGCCAGCCGGGATTGGTGGCGTGACCCGGATCCACATCTGGTGTTCTGAAGTCGGCGATTCAAGGACCTCCCCGTGGCGACACCTTCCGAACTGGGACGGCCCCCTCTGGAAGACCCCTCTGGCGAGGTGCATGAATCCGAGCCCCCGATCTGTATTCGTGGGAACCAGCAGAGTGCTACAACCTCAGATGTCGGAAGGCGTTGAGCACA
>CADDZO010000191.1 GCA_902812395.1 bacterium
ACCCAACCTGCGAGTGGAAGGGCGGTTGGCCCGTCCTCCCTCGGGGCCGGGCCTCGGAGGAAGAGCGAGTCGCCCGCAGGAGAGGGGACAGCCCAAGCCGAGGACCCGGATGTTGGAGCGCATGCGCAAGCATGTGGCGAGAGCCGAGGAGAGGCGGCGGTGTTCCCCTCAGAACCCCCGGCTTTACCCGTGGGGAGGTTCAAGGGATGCCGATGAGCCGAGGCGGCCTCCGCGCACCGCATGCAAACGCGGGCCGCTCCTGTCCGTCTTCTCCGCACGGAAGCGCCCCGGGGACACCGGGGCGCACTCCGTGGTGAGACGGGTCAGGCTAGACGCCGGACCGCCTGCGACCGCTCGCTGGTAGCGCTCGTCGCGCTGTGCTTCCAGATCGCGAGCTCGAAGACGAAGGCTGCCAGCATCACCAGGGCAGCGACTGCCAGGGCGATGGCGGCGTAGAGGGCGATGGCCGCGACCTGCGCCCAGCCATAGGCGTTGAGCAAGAGACCGCGCAGCGTCTCACCCCGGAACAGGGTGTTGGTCTCGGCTGCCAGAGCGGGGTTGGTCGGGTTGGCCTGGGCCTCTGCGCTCACCTGCGCGTAGGTCTTGCCGCCCGCGATCTCCTTCAAGTGAACGGCGATGAAGTGGTCGGCGTAGGTCTCGGCCTGGGCGCCGGTGGTCAGTTGCTGCCCGGCGTACTGACGCATCGCTGCCGCGTCGCTGGTGGGGAGGGCCTTGATGGCGGGGCTGTCGGCAGCCGGGAAGTAGATCCTTTGTGCGGCCAGCTGGTCGTGGATCTGGCCGCTGACGAAGCTGCTCTCGTAGAAGAGGAAGCCGCTGCAGAAGGCGAGTACCAGGACCAGCGCTGCCTGGAGCGTCATGATCCTCCAGCGAATTCCGGTGGTCATCTTCGCACCTCCTTGGTCTCGGTTCCCTTTTGGTTGGGTTTCTGTCTTTCCTTCGCTCTGCTTGCAGTCAACCGGACAGGGGCCGGCAGCGCACCGGCCGATGGACCCGCCAGGGACAGGACGCTCGTCCCCAGATGGAGCCGGATAGGCCCTCCCCCCCCGCACCTGCGCCAGCCATGGCGGCCGCGTTGGCATGGCTTGTGTCATCGTCGCGGCGATGGCAAGCTCCCCATCCCGATCTCGACCCCAGGCCGTCGGCGGATCTGCCCTCTGGCCTGGCCGGGCACCTCCGGAACCTTTCGCCAGGCCCTAGCGGGCAGGTGGCGGGCCCTTCCGCCCCGCACGGAGCAGGGGACCCGGCCGCATCTCTCCCCAGGCCTCCGCCTTCTTGCCAACTCCCGCTGCTTCTGGAAGAATGCGCTGAACGATCGTCCGGTCAGCACGATGATCTCCGGCCATCGGCGGCCGGACATGAGAGGAGGAAGGTCGGGCCCGCTCCGAGCGGGCCCACCTCCCCCACCTCCGGTGGATTGGCGCCAGCTCGTCGGCGTCGCCAACCATGAGAGGGCCCATACTGCACGGAGAGAGACGGGACGTTGGGACGCGAAGGGGGCGGTGTGGCGGCGGGCATCCTTGACGCGGCGGTCGACCTGTTCGGTCGGCGTGGCTACGAGCAGACGACGATCCGCCGGCTGGCGGCCCGGGCCGGCTGCTCTGCTGCCAACCTCTACCATCACCACCGCAGCAAGTACCACCTCTTCGTGACCCTGATCGAGCGGGCGGTGGATCTCCACCTTGAGGGCCTCGAGCAGGCGCTGGCCATCCATGACGACCCCGTGGAGCAGCTGCGGGCGGTCTTCGAGTGCCACCTTCGCCTGCACATGGAACGGCCCGAGGTGCGCCTGCTGGGCAACGACTTCCATCCGCTCCGGGGCGAGGAGATGGCCCGCTTCATCGCCCGGCGGGACCGCTACGAGCAGGGGATTCGGGAGATCGTGGCCCGGGCGGCGCGCATGGGCCGGGTCAGGGTCGAAGATCCGAAGCTGGCGGTGATGGCGGCGCTTACCGCCTGCACCCACGTGGACCGCTGGTACCGTCCAGACGGAGAGCTGCCCAGCCGTGAGATCGCACGCCGGATCGCGGCCTTCCTACTGGCCGGATTCGGGGCTGGTTCGCAGACGGCCTGGCGGTCCGGGACGCCTGAAGGTTCAGCTCAAAGGTCAGGCTCCGGCGGCCCCTGGTAGGAGGGCACCGCCACCGACCGTGCCCACTCCGGCACCCCGCTGGCGAGGCGGCTGGGTGTGGTCTGGCTCTTGATCAGGTACTCGAGCGCGCCCAGCTGCAGTCCCCGCTGGACCAGCTCCTCCTCGCTGTAGTTGCTGACGATCACGACCGGGATGCCGCGTGTCCGGGGCTCGGCCCGCAGCCGCTCCAGGAAGGTGAGGCCGTCCATCCGCGGCAGCCGCACGTCCAGGAAGATCAAGTCCGGGAGGTCCTCCTCCAGCAGCGCCAGCGCCTGCTCGCCGTCGCCAGCAACTTGGACCGTGTAGCCGTCCCGCTCCAGCTTGAGCCGGTACATGTCGGCCAGGTCGGTGTCGTCCTCGACGAAGAGGACGCGCACCTCCTCTTCAGCGTGCTCCATGCTTCTTGCGTTCTCCGTTGCGGTTCGAGCTCCCCCACATGGGGATGGTTGCGGCCATTGTGCCAGCCTGAGCCCGGCGAGGGAAGGGGGGAGTGGGATCGGGGGTGACGTGGCGACATCCGACGTGGTGAGATAGTGGTTATGGCTTCAGGTCGAAACCCCCTCAGGCGGTGGCCGGTGCTGCGCCAGCTGGGTGCCAGGGACCCGCTGGGACTGGGGCTCACGGCTCGCTCCGAGGCCACCGCCGGCCGAGAGGCCCGGATCCTCGGGGCCGAACGCGTCGCCCGGTCGGTCTGCCCCTACTGCGCAGTCGGCTGTGGCCAGCTCGTCTACGTCCGCAACGAGCGGGTGATCCAGATCGAAGGCGACCCCGATAGCCCCATCTCCCGGGGCCGGCTCTGCCCCAAGGGGGCGGCTAGCGAGCAGCTGGTCAACAGCCCTTTGCGCGAGTACCGGGTCAAATACCGGCGTCCCTACGGCACCGAGTGGGAAGACCTCTCCCTGGACCAAGCCATGGACATGATCGCAGAGCGGGTGATCGAGACTCGGCGCCGGACCTGGGAGGAAGAGGACGCCGAGGGCCGGCCGCTCCGCCGCACCATGGGCATCGCCAGCCTGGGTGGGGCCACCCTGGACGACGAGGAGAACTACCTGATCAAGAAGCTCTTCACCGGGCTCGGGGTGGTCCAGGTCGAGAACCAGGCCCGTATATGACACTCCGCCACCGTCCCCGGTCTGGGGACGAGCCTGGGGAGGGGCGGCGCCACCACCTTCCAGCAGGACCTGCAGAACGCTGACTGCATCCTGATCATGGGGTCGAACATGGCCGAGTGCCATCCGGTCGGCTTCCAGTGGGTGATGGAAGCCAAGCGCCGGGGGGCCACCGTCATCCACGTCGACCCCCGCTACACCCGCACCAGCGCCAACGCCAGCCTCTATGTGCCGATCCGGGCCGGCACCGACATCGCCTTTCTGGGCGGCATCGTCAACTACATCCTCCAGAACGGGCGAGAGTTCCGCGAGTACGTCACCGCTTACACCAACGCCGCCACCATCCTGCGCGAGGACTTCCGTGACACGGAGGACCTGAGCGGGCTGTTCTCGGGCTGGGACCCTGAGCAGGGTGCCTACGATCCCGCTAGCTGGCAGTACGAGGGCATGGTGGCTAAGCCGGCGGTGGGCATGCGTGAGGTCACGGTACCGGTGGGGGAGCGAGATGGCCACCGTGGCGACGAACCCGAACCTGAGCAAGACCCCACCCTGGAGCACCCACGTTGCGTTTTCCAGATCCTGAAGCGGCACTTCAGCCGCTACACGCCTGAAGTCGTGGAGCAGGTGTGCGGGGTGCCGGCCGAGCTGTTCACCCGCGTGGCCGAGACTTTGTGCCAGAACTCCGGCCGGGACCGGACCACGGCCTTCGCCTACGCCCTGGGCTGGACCCAGCACTCAGTCGGGGTGCAAAACATCCGCTGCGCCGCCATCATCCAGCTGCTGCTGGGCAACATCGGCCGCCCCGGGGGCGGGATCCTGGCCCTGCGCGGCCACGCGTCGATCCAGGGTTCGACCGACATCCCCACCCTCTTCGACCTGCTTCCCGGATATCTGCCCATGCCCCACGCCCACCATCACCCCGACCTCGACACCTACTGCCGCATGGACGCTCCGCCAGGCGGGTACTGGGGCCGGATGCGCGAGTACACGGTCAGCCTCCTGCGCGCCTACTTCGGCGACCACGCCCGGGCGGACAACGACTGGGGATTCGGGTTGCTGCCCCGGATCGACGGCGACCACTCCACCTACCCCACCGTCCTGGCCATGCTCGACGGGCGCGTCAAAGGGTTCTTTTTGCTGGGCGAGAACCCGGCCGTCGGCTCCGCCAACTCGCGCCTCCACCGCCTGGCCATGGCCCACCTGGAGTGGCTGGTAGTGCGGGATCTGGTCGAGATCGAGTCGGCCAGCTTCTGGCGGGACGCACCCGAGATTGCCAGCGGCGAGCTGCGCACCAAGGAGATCCCTACCGAGGTGTTCTTCTTGCCAGCGGCCGCCCACGCCGAGAAGGACGGCACCTTCACCAACACGCAGCGTCTGCTGCAGTGGCACGAGCGGGCAGTCGAGCCCCGGGGCGACTGCCGGTCCGAACTCTGGTTCATGTACCACCTGGGCCGTCGCATCCGAGAGAAGCTGGCCGGCTCCAGTGACCCCCGTGACCAGGCCATCCTGGCCCTGACCTGGGACTACCCCACCCGTGGTCCCTACCAGGATCCCGACGCCGAGGCAGTCCTGGCCGAGATCAACGGCTACGGTCCCAGCGGGCCGCTCAGCACCTTCACCGAGCTCAAGGACGACGGCACGACCAGCTGCGGGTGCTGGATCTACTGTGGCTGCTTCGCCGGCGGGGTCAACCAGGCAGCGCGCAAGAAGCCAGGCAGGGAGCAGAGTTGGGTCGCCCCGGAATGGGGTTGGGCCTGGCCGGCCAACCGCCGCATCCTCTACAACCGGGCCTCGGCCGACCCCCAGGGCCGGCCGTGGTCGGAGCGCAAGCGGTACATCTGGTGGGACGCCACCGCCGGTCGCTGGACCGGCCACGACGTGGCCGACATCAAGGCCGACATGGCCCCTGACTACCGGCCCGGGCCGGGCGCAAGGGCGGAGATGCTGCTCCGGGGGGACGAGCCCTTCGTCATGCAGGCCGACGGCAAGGCCTGGCTGTTCGCGCCTGCCGGCCTGCGCGACGGGCCCCTGCCCGTCCACTACGAGCCGCACGAATCACCCTTCGACAACCCCCTCTACGAGCAGCGCGCCAACCCGGCCCGGCAGCGCTTCGAGCGGTCCGAGAACCGGACCAACCGGGACCGTCGACGTTTTCCCTACGTCCTCACCAGCTACCGGCTGACCGAGCACCATACCGCCGGCGGCATGAGCCGCTTCGTGCCGTTCCTGGCCGAGCTGCAGCCGGAGATGTTCTGCGAGGTCAGCCCCCAACTGGCGGCGGAGCGGCAGCTGGTGAACGGGGGATGGGCGGTGATCACCACCGAGCGCTCGGCGATCGAGGCCCGGGTCCTGGTGACGGATAGGATCAAGCCGCTTCGGGTCGGAGGCCGAACGGTTCACCAGATCGGGGTGCCCTGGCACTGGGGGAACCGTGGTCTGGCCCGAGGCAGCTCGGCCAACGATGTGTTCCCCATCCTTCTCGACCCCAACGTCCACATCCAGGAGACCAAGGCGGCCACCTGCGACATCCGGCCCGGCCGGCTCCCGGGCAAGGAGGCGTGAGGATGCGGCCCAAGGTCGGGTTCTTCACCGATACCTCGATCTGCATCGGCTGCAAGGCCTGTGAGGTCGCCTGCAAGGAATGGAACCTGGTCCCCGAGGACGGTCTCAACTTCCTCGCCAACTCCTACGACAACTCGGGCGGGCTGGGGGCCGACACCTGGCGACACGTAGCCTTCGTGGAGCAGCGCGGTCCCGACGGCGTCCGCTGGCTGATGAACTCGGACGTCTGCAAGCACTGCTCGGAGGCGGCCTGCCTGGAGGTCTGCCCCACCGGTGCCATCTTCCGCACGGAGTTCGGGACGGTGGTCGTCCAGGACGACGTGTGCAACGGCTGCGGCTACTGCATCCCGGCCTGCCCCTTCGGGGTCATCGACCGCCGGGAGGGAGACGGCCGGGCCTTCAAGTGCACCCTCTGCTACGACCGGCTCCGGGCCGACCTGGAGCCGGCATGCGCCAAGGCCTGTCCGACCAAGTCGATCACGTTCGGCCCCGTCGACGAGCTGGAGCAGATGGCGCGCAGCCGCCTCGAGGAGCTTCGTGCCCAGGGCGAGGAGCGGGCGCGGCTCTACGGGCTGCCCGACGCCGGTGGTGAGGGCGTTGGCGGCACTGCCTCCATCTTCCTGCTCCTGGACCGGCCCGAGGTCTACGGGCTCCCGTCCCAGCCGGTGACCCCCACCCGGCGCCTGCGCCGGGGCTGGGAGGCGGCGGCTGCCGCCGCCGGAGCGCTGGCCCTGGGCGTTGTCGCTGCCGTGCTGGGCGGGAGGGGGAGATGAAGGTCGGGGCGGCCGCGGCCGACCGGCGACGTCCGGGTGTCAACGTCTCCGAGTACCCGGGGCGCCCGGTCCTGAAGCCGCCGGTCTGGACCTGGGAGGTGCCCACCTACTTCTTCACCGGCGGCCTGGCCGGGGCCTCGGC
>CADDZO010000192.1 GCA_902812395.1 bacterium
GGCGAGTGGGGCGGCTCGGTGCTGGTCTCGATGGAGTGGGGGACTACCCGGCGGCGGGGCTTCAACGCCAGCTGGCCGCAGGTCGGGGTGCCGGTGGGATTGATCCTGGGCAACGCCGTGCTGCTCCTGTTCAGCGCCATCTCGGGCAGCGCGTTCGGTATCTGGGGCTGGCGGGTGCCCTTCCTGCTCAGCCTGGTCCTGGTCGGGATTGGGCTCTACATCCGGCTCGGGATCCTGGAGACGCCGACCTTCACCCGGCTGTTGGAGCAGCGCAAGATCGAGCGCCAGCCGCTGTGGGAGGCCATGCGCCGCTACCCGGGTGAGATCGTGGCCAGCGCCTTCGTGCGCATGTCGGAGCAGGCGCCTTTCTACCTGTACACGTCGTTCGTGATCGCCTTCGGCGTGGACCACCTCCACTTCAGCAAGAACTTCATGCTGCTCTCGGTGATCGTTGCCGCCATCGTGTCCCTGATCACGCTCCCGGTTGCAGGCTATCTGTCAGATCGCTTCGGTCGAAAGTTGATCTACGGGGTGGGGGCGGTAGCCAGCATCGTCTACGCCTTTCCCTACTTCCTCCTCCTGGGCTCGGGGGTGGCGGCCGTGGCCATGCTGGCGGTCGTGCTGTCGCTGATCACCCACGACTTCCAGTACGGGCCGCAGGCGGCGCTGATCGCCGAGAGCTTCACCGGGCGCGTCCGCTACAGCGGATCGTCGCTCGGCTACCAGTTCGCGTCCATCATCGCCGGTGGCCCCTCGCCCTTGATCGCGACCGCGTTGCTGGCCAAGTTCGGTGCCACCGGGCCGATCTCCGGCTACATCATCTTCTGCGCGGTCCTGACCCTCATCGCCCTGGCACTGATCCCCAACCGCCAGGCCCTGGATCACACGGTCGAGTACGACGAGGCCGAGCCAGCGGGAGGGGTGGCCCAGCAGCCCGCCACGTGAGCGGGCCGGCAGTGCGGCCCGGGCCGTCGAGGCGATAGATTCCAGGGCATGTCATCACGCCCCCGTGTGCGCCCGGTACCGCTGCTCGTTCCCGGCTACCTGGTGGTGATCGGCGTCGGGCTGCTGGTGCTCGCCTACTACCTCCTCTTCCATCCCAGCGCTCCCGAGGACCGGGTGGTCGCCTATCTCTCCGGTTCGGCCGGGATCGTGATGTTGCTGGCTGCGATTGGCACGGTGACGTTGGGGCGCAGGTAGGCTGCCATCGGCACGGTAGGATGCCGACCGGCGCCCGACTTCCTTGAGGATCCCGGCCGTTGCCCCCGTAGCTCAGGGGATAGAGCATCCGCCTCCTAAGCGGTGCGCCCAGGTTCGAGTCCTGGCGGGGGCACCACCTTCGGCGGGTTTTCTGCGAGTCGGGGTCTCCCAACGGCGGCCCCTATGGGACTCCAGGCGCCCGGGATCCAACCTCCCGTGGCTCTCCCCCACCGGGCCGCGAGCCTGGCGGGGGTTGGCCCGCTCGGAAGCAGATCCTGAACCAGGCGCAATGGACCCTGGGCGAGGGTGATCGGCGCGGACTCGGGGCACTGGAGGGCGGCGGAGGTAACTTCGGTGTGGCCACCCGTCTCGGGTCCCGGTTGCACCCCGTGGAGGCGGGGTCGGTGGCGCTGCCCTCTCCCCGCTGAACCAGTGGGGGCGCCTGGAGCAGCGCCGAGACGGCGCGAACTCTGCCGGCCAGGACCTGCTGCCCAGCAGAGTCCCGGCCCACGCCGGACCAGGCGGCGTCTGCGGAGCCCGCACGATCCCCGGCGCCGCGCTCGGATGTCTCTCGGATGTCTTCACCATCACCGTGGCGGCACCGATGCGCTCGGGTGAGCGACGATGTGAGTGTGCTGACGGCGTCCCTGAGGACCCAGGGCCCGCCGGCGACGGGATGCCGGGCGGTGGCCAGCCACGGCACGATGAGCGCGGTCCGTGGATGATGGACCCGCTGCGGGTGGCCATGGTGACGGAGACATGGTTGCCGTCCATCAACGGCGTCGTCACCCGGCTCCGGGCGACCGTGGCCGAGTTGACCCGCCGCGGTCATCGGGTCCTGGTCGTCGCTCCTCGCGCCTCGGATCGTCTACCTGGTGTGCTCGAGGTTCCCGCCGTCGGCGTGCCCTTCATCTACGGCGGCCAGCCCTGGGGGCTACCGCTGCCGCGTGTCAGCCGCGCTCTCCGTGCCTTTCGTCCCAGCCTGATCCACGCCGTCAATCCGGTCCTCTTGGGTTGGGCTGGCATCGTTCACGCCCGGCGGCACCGCCTGCCGCTGGTCTGCTCCTACCACACCAGGGTCGCCACCTATGCCCGCTACTACCATCTGGGCTTCGCCGAGCGGCTGGCCGATGCCGTACTTGCGCGCGCACACCGCATGGCCGATCTGAACCTGGTGACCTCCCAGGTATCGGCCGACCAGATGGAACGATGGGGCGCGACCCCGGTTCGGCTCTGGCCGGGCAGCGTGGATCTGGACCGCTTCCGACCCCGCGCCCCCAGCCTCGGGCTGCGCCAGCGGCTCACCGGTGGCCATCCGGAGCGCATGCTCTCCCTCTACGTGGGCCGGCTGGCGGCCGAGAAGGGGGTGGAGCGACTCCTGCCCCTGGCCGAGCCCGGCTCACGCCGCCACTTGGCTCTGATCGGTGACGGCCCGGCCCGGAAAGAGCTGGGACATGCCTTCGCCGGAAGCCAGGCCACGTTCGCGGGTGCAATGCAGGGGGAGGAGTTGGCCGAGGCGTTCGCCACCGGCGATCTGCTCGCCTTCCCATCCACCACCGACACGCTGGGGCTGGTCCTGCTGGAGGCCGCCGCCGCCGGCCTGCCCGTAGTGGCGGTCAGGAGCCCTGCCGCCGAAGAGGTCCTCCGCGGGCTCGAGGGGGTGGCCCTGGTCCCACCCGGGGACGGGCGGGGATTGGTTGCCGCTGCCGAGCGGCTGGGAGGGCTGAGCGTGGCCGAGCGGTCGGCGCTGGCGGCCAGGGCCCGCGATGGCATCCCTTCCTGGGCACGCAGCACTGACCTGCTCGTCGGCTACTACCGGGAGGCGATCGCCCGCTCGCTCAGTCGGTGGCCTGGGTCCGAGGCCGGCGGCTGACCCACAACAACCGGAGGGCGCTGGCCAGGAGCAGGGCCGCAGCCAGTGCCAGCACCGCCTCGGTCGCGGCCCGCTCGTACTCGGTCAGGTAGCGGTGGGCCAGATGACCGAATAAGGCCCCCAGCAAGCTGACCACCACGATCCAGATCACGCTGCCCGGCACCATCCCGGGCAAGAAGCGACGGCGTGGCACCTGCAGGGCCCCAGCCAGCAGGCTGGTGTACACGCGGATGCCGGGGATGATCCGGCCGACCAGGATGCCGGCCGTCCCCCAGGTCGCCACCCGCTCCTCGACCAGGCCCAGCGCCTCCCGGACCCCAAAGCGGTCGGCCAGCCGATACAGGGTGCGAGCGCCGGCCCAGCGAGTCCAGGAGTAGCCCAGGAAGGAGCCGGTCACATCCACCACCGACAGCAGTGGCAGGACCAGCCAGGCGGCTAACGCGCCAGTGCCGACCAGGGTCCCGGCAGTGAGCAGGAGGCCGTCGGCCGGAAACATGAACAGCGGCACCCCCAGCTCCTCGACGAAGAGGAGGCCGGCGATCCCGGCCAGGGCCAGTAGCGCTTGAGCGGCCATCAGCGTTCCCGCCCCTGGATCTCAAGCAGCAGCGCCAACCTGGGACAATCGCGCACCGCCCGCTCGGCGAGCGGGAGCAGGTCCGGACCGAGCGGGGTGGGATCGGCGACCGGGTAGCCCCAGTCGTCCAGGCGGATCCGCTCCGGCACCAGCTCGGCACAGAGGCCGCTGCCGTCGCACCGGATCGGATTGACCCGGAGCCGGTACGAGATCCGGCGGCCGCGGGCGGCGTCAGCCATCGAGGGCTCCCGGACAGGGTCCGCGGTGCAGGTGGCGGCGCAGGTCGTCGGCGAACACGCGCAGTGCGCTGGCCAGTACCCGGGCGGCCCCGTCGGGGTGGGCGCAGGCGCCCCGCCGTCCGGACAGCTGGGAGGCCCAGCGGCTGAGCAGTCTGCCGTCATCCGCCCTGGCGCCGCCCAGGGCGACCCGGTGGAGGACGCGCGCAACGGCCGGCAGGCCAACCCGGCAGGGGCCACACTGGCCCGCACTCTGTTCGGCCAGGAAGGCCAGGATGCCGGCGGTCACCGCCAGCCCGCACCGCCCGGGCTCCATCACGTGGACGCTGCCACAGCCGGCGCCCAGCTGGTCCAGGCCGAGCTCCCTGCCCTGCAGCAGCGGTACCCAGGTGCCGGAACAACCGCCGACCAGGACTGCCGCGCTCGAGCGGTCGGCGCCGGCACGCTCCAGCAGCTCGCCCAGGCTGGCGGCAATGGGTGCCTCGGTCACCCCCGGCCGGCCGACCGCGCCACCCAGCGTGAAGAGCCGGGTGGTGGCGCCGGCACCCCGGCCGGCGAGCGCGGCCGCCGCCAGCGTCTCCACGTTGTGCACCAGGGTAGGGCGTCCCCGCACCCCGCGCTCGAAGGGGCGAGGGGGGCGGAAGGTGGGGAGCGGAGGGCCGCCGCCGGCAACCCGAACCGCGGCCGTCTCCTCTCCGGCCACATAGCTGGCCGGGGCCGCGACGAATCGGATCGACACCCGGCGCACGATGTCACCGCTGGCGCGGCGCTCGGCCATCGCCGCCGCCATCGCCTGCCGGGCGTCGGCGTGGTCGCGGCCGATGTACACGACCACCTCCGCGGCACCCAGGACCTCGGCCGCAGCCAGGGTGCCGTCCCAGACCAGGTGAGGGCGCATCACCAGCAGCGTGCGGTCCTTGAGGCTCAGCGGGTCGGCCTCGGCACCGTTGACCAGCACCACCGGAGTGCCTCGCCGCCCGGCGACCGCTCGCCACTTTGGGCCCGCAGGGAACTCCGCTCCGCCTCGCCCCCTGAGGCCGGCTACCTCGATCGCTTCCAGGACCTGGTTGCCCGCGGGCGCGGCTCCCAGCCGCCGCCGGTGCTCGGCCAGCGACTCCGCGACCCATGCAGTCGGTCCCGCCAGCAGCCGTTCCCCGGTGGCGACGGCGCTCATCCAGTCGCCTCCGTACTCAGCTCGGCCCGGACCGCGCCGTCGGGGCGACCGACGAGGTCGTTGACCATGACCTGGAGGTCGCCGCAGGTGGCCCGGGCCCAGCCCTCGCCGACCGCGGCCGAAGCCGAGGCGCAGACCGTGCGGCCGTCCTCCTGGACCTGGAGCGAGACGGCCGAGGCGCCGGCTGCGATCGTCACCGTGATCGAAGGTCGGTTTCGGTCGGTGAGCGAGATCTGCAGCTGGCCACCCCGCTCGGTGGCCTGGCCGCGGAGCGGGTCGTGCAACCCGGAAGGGAATCCCTGCGAGGGCCGGAGGCTAGCCACCTTCAGCAGTGCCGGCGGGGTGCCCGCCACCCTGGCCCAACCCGGCCGAAGCGGTCCCAGACCCATCCAGACTGCGAAGGCGACGGTGGCCGCGCCCAAGGCCACCCCGCCTGCGGTCTGCAGCCGCGGTGGCGCGCTGGCGATGCGCCAGGCCAACGCAGCCACCACCGCGACGATGCAGGCCGCGCCCAGCAGCTGGGCCCAGATCTGGGCGACGTCGTCACCGGTGCCGGCGGCGTGGACCAAGGCAATCGGCCAGGCCAGATAGGCCAGCCAGTGGACCAGCCGCCAGGCCCCGTAGCCGAGCCGCGGGCGGACCAGGCTGGTCGCCGTCAGCACCACCAGCAGCTCGCCGGCCAGCACTCCGAGGCCCAGCCACAGCGGCCGGTAGGCGGAGGCGAAGGGGATCAGGCCGTCCTTCAGGCCGAGATGGGCGAACGGATCCAGGATGGCGGTGAGCAGATGGAGTGGGAGCAGGCCGACCGACAGCAGCGCCAGGTTGCGGTGCAAGGCCGGGGCGACGAAGCGGGGCACCGTGTCCGAGCCCCAGCGACGGCTGGCGAGGATGCCCAGCACCACGGTGGCGGTGAGGGAGCAGAGCAGGACCATGCCTGCTCCCCGGGTCGCGTACCAGAGCGGGCTGGGAGCGCCCATGGTTCCCCGGCTACCAGGCCTCCACCGTCAGGAGGCGCCGGTGGCCACGCTGGCCGGGCCCGTTCCGGCGGAGATCGAGCCGGGAGGCGGAGCCTGGGGCTGGGCTGGGCCGGCGAAGCCGGGCTGGGTCGGGACGCCGGAGCTGGACCGGGTGGCACCGGAGGTGGACGAGCCCGGGCTAGATCCGGCGTTTGCCTGATGGCCGGGGAAGGTGCTGGCCGCGGCCGCCGCCAGCAGCCCCACCAGCGCAATAGCCCCCAGGACTGTCGCCACCGTGATCTCCCGCACTCGGCCCAGCCAGCGGTCGCGCTGGTGGACCTGCAGCTTCAGCATGCCCGGAACGGTAGACGGCCGAACTGTGAATTGGCTGAGCGTTCGGTTGGGTCACCAGCTCGGGGTGATCCCGGTCGATCGGCCCACGGTCCCCCGGCAGCCATCCACGCCGCGGTGCCCCACCGACCAGCGTCCCGACCCCTGCGGGTTGCCCAGGGCCGCCACGGGGGCGCCGGGAAGGCCGAGCGATTGCAGCCGTTGCGGGTCAGTGAGCATGAGTCAGCCGACCCGCAGCCACCGGTTGCCCGGTGGCGGTCCCGGTCTTACCCGCTTGCGCGGTGGCGGGTTCCTGCTTGGGGTCCCCACGAAGCCTGCTTCGTGGGGTCCCCTCCTGCTTCATC
>CADDZO010000193.1 GCA_902812395.1 bacterium
GGCGGCGGTCCAGCCCACCGCTGCCGAAAGCACGGCCAGGGCGGCTGCAACGGCCGGCCAGCAACGCCGGAACCGGCGCCGGGTCGTGGCCGGAGAAGGGGCTTTGCCGGGGACCAGGGTGAGCATCGGAGCCCCGTCGCGGAGCGCCGCCTCCAGTGCCTCCACCAGCTGCCCGCAGCTCGGCCAGCGACGCTCGGGGTCCCGGTCCAAGCCTCGCAGCAGGACCTGGTCAACAGCGAAGGGAAGGCAGGGGTCGAACGTCGAGGGGGGTGGCTGCTCCCGGTCGAGCTGGCCATGGAAGATCCCCGCCGGTGCCTGCAACGGGGTGCGGCCGGCCAGCATCTGGTAGGCAAGGGCGGCGAAGGCGTAGACGTCGGTGGCCACCGACGGTCGGCCGCCCACCACCAGCTCGGGTGCGGCATAGGCAGCGCTGGCCTTGGCAACGGTGATGGCCGCCCCTTCCGGTTCCGCCCGGCGCAGCCCGGCCAGCCCTGCGTCGGAGAGGAGGACGCGGTCGGCGTCGAGCAGGACTTGCCTCGGCACGGGATCGCCGTGGACCAGGCCGGCGGCGTGGACGGCATCCAGCGCCCCGGCCAGGCCCCGAAGCAGACGCAGGGTTGAGGAATGCGGTGGGCGACCGAGCTGGAGCTGGCGATCCAGCGTCCCGCCGCCTACGTACTCCACGACCAGGTAGGGCACCTGTCCGTGCTCACCCACCTCCAGGACCCGGAGCAGATAGGGATGACGGAGGCGCAGCAGACGCCACCCCAGAACTCGCAGCCTGGCCCGAGCTTCGGCCTGGCAGAAGCGCCGCAACACCTTGACCGCGACCACGCCGCCTTCCCCGACGGCTCGGTAGACGGCTCCGTCCTCCCCCTCGCCCACGTACTCCCTGACCAGCCAGGAGCCCAGCTCGGTGCCCGCCTCGATGGGCGGGGGCGTCCTCAATCGACCGGTCCTAGGGCCGGTGCCCGCGCAGCCATCGCTCAATCTCCCTGACGCAGTCCGCCCCCTGTCCGATCGCCGCCGCGGTAAACTCCGCCTCACTCGGCGATGAAGGAGACGGGTAGGCCCGTCACCAGCCGTCCACAGAGAGCCCGCGCAGGTGAGAGGCGGGTGGCGGCCGGCGGGCTGAGATCACTCTGGAGCCGAACCCCTGAAGAGTGCCCGGTGCGGCCGACAGACGGTGCAAGCCGGGAATCTGGGTGGTACCGCGGGCTGCGTGCAGCTCGTCCCAGAGCCGGAACCGAAGGACGAAGGCATGCAGACCAAGAGGATCTTCGAGCAAATCGCCACCCGCCCAGATCTGCCGGAGGTGGAGCGGCAGGTGCTGGAGCTGTGGGAGCGGGAGGGCACCTTTGAGCGCAGCCTGGAGCTGCGCCGGGGCGGTCCGCGCTATGTCTTCTATGAGGGACCGCCGACCGCCAACGGTCGTCCGGGCACCCATCACGTGCTGTCCCGGGCCTTCAAAGACCTCTTCGCCCGCCACCGCACCATGAAGGGCTGCTACGTCGAGCGCAAGGCGGGCTGGGACACTCACGGCCTGCCCGTCGAGATCGAGGTCGAGAAGCAGCTCGGCATCTCGGGCAAGCGGGAGATCGAGGAGTTCGGGATCGAGCGCTTCAACCAGCTCTGTCGGGAGAGCGTGCACCGGTACGTGGGCGACTGGACCCGGTTCTCACGCCGGATGGGGCTGTGGCTCGACTACGAGCATGCCTACTGGACCCTGGAGCCCGACTACATCCAATCGGTCTGGTGGGCGCTGAAGCAGATCTGGGACAGGGGGCTGATCTACCGCGGCTACCGGGTGGCGCCCTACTGCTGGCACTGCATGACCCCGCTCTCCAGCCATGAGCTGGCCCTGGGCTGGGTTGAGGACACCCCCGACCCCAGCGTGGTGGTTCGCTTCCCGCTTGAGGCCGACCCTGGGACCAGCCTTCTGGCCTGGACCACCACCCCCTGGACCTTGCCCGGCAACGTCGGCCTCGCCGTGGCGCCTGAGGTCGTGTACATAAAGGTCCGGCAGGGCGAGGAGACCTTGATCCTGGCCGAGGCCCGCCTCGAGGTGCTGGAGGGCCCGTACCAGGTGGTAGGGCGGATCCGGGGCGCTGAGTTGGCCGGCCTCCGCTACCGCCCTCCCTATCCCTACCTGCGGCACCAGGCACCGGAGGGGGCGCGGGCCTGGGAGGTGCTGACCGCCGACTTCGTCTCCACCGAGGAGGGAACCGGCGTCGTCCACACCGCGGCCGCCTACGGCGCCGACGACCTCCGCCTGGCCCAGGAGCGCGGCATCTGGTTCCGACACTCGGTCGACCTGCGCGGGCGGTTCGAGCCGTTCGTGGAGAAGTTCGCCGGCCTCTTCGTCAAGGATGCCGACCCGTTGATCATCGAGGATTTGCGCGAACGGGGCCTGCTCTATTCGGCAGGCCAGATTCGCCATACCTATCCCTTCTGCTGGCGCTGCGACAGCCCGCTGCTCTACTACGCGCTCGACTCCTGGTACATCCGAACCACGGCCATCAAGGACCGGCTGCTGGCCGAGAACGCTGCCACCAACTGGGTGCCGGCCCACATTCGCAACGGCCGGATGGGGGAGTGGCTGGAGAACAACGTCGACTGGGCGATCTCCCGAACCCGTTACTGGGGCACGCCGCTGCCGTTCTGGGTCTGCGAGCAGTGCGGACAGCAGCGGTGTGTCGCCTCGGCGGCGGAGCTGGGTCTGCCGGAGGATGCCGACCTCCACCGCCCGGCCATCGACCGCGTGAAGCTGCCCTGTCCCTGCGGCGGGCAGATGGAGCGGGTACCGGAGGTGCTGGACGTCTGGTTCGACTCCGGCTCCATGCCGTTCGCCCAGCGCGGCTATCCACGCCACGGCGTGGCCGAGTTCGAGGCCACGTTCCCGGCCGACTTCATCTGCGAGGCCATCGACCAGACGCGGGGCTGGTTCTACTCGCTGCTGGCGATCTCGACCCTCCTCTTCGACCGCAACAGCTACCGCAACGTGCTCTGCCTGGGCCTGCTGGTGGACGAGGAGGGCCGCAAGCAGAGCAAGTCGCGGGGCAACGTGCTGGACCCGGACTATCTGTTCGAGAGCGCCGGGGCCGACGCCCTGCGCTGGTTCTTCTACAGCTCGACCGCTGTGGGCGAGAACTACCGGCTGGGAGAGAAGAGCCTGCGTCAGGTGGCACAGCGGCTGTTGCTGCCGCTCTGGAACGTCCACTCGTTCTTCATCACCTACGCCAACCTGGATGGGTTCGTCCCGCCCCCGGAAGGGGACCCGCCATTGCCGTTGCCGCGGCGCTCAGCCCTTGACCGCTGGCTGCTCTCCCGCCTCAGCCACCTGGTGGAGGAGGTCGATGGGGCCCTGGAACGGTATGACGCTCCTGGCGCCGCCCGGCCTGTGCAGGAGTTCGTCGAGGACCTCTCCAACTGGTACGTCCGTCGCTCCCGGCGCCGGTTCTGGAAGTCGGAGCAGGGCGAGGACAAGCTCGCGGCCCACCAGACCCTGTACGAGGCACTGGTGGTGCTGGTCAGGCTGCTGGCCCCCTTCACCCCGTTCCTCGCCGACGCCGTCCACCGCTCGCTCTGTGGCGGCCAGAGCGTGCACCTGGCCGATTTCCCGCGCCCGGACCCGTCCGCCCGCGACCCCGAGCTGGAAGCGGAGATGGCTCGGGCCCGCTCCGTGGTCCAGTCCGGCCTGGCCGCCCGCGACCGGGCCCGGATCAGGGTGCGACAGCCTCTGCCTGCGCTGACCCATCCCGGGCGGTTCCGGTCCGAGGTGGCCGAGCTGATCCGAGACGAGCTCAACGTCAAGGAGCTGCGGGAGGGGCCGGAGCTGGTGCTTGACACCACCATCACCCCCGAGCTGCGGCTGGAGGGCCTGGCCCGGGAGGCGGTGCGGCACGTCCAGGACCTGCGCAAGCGGCGCGGGCTGGCGATCGAGGACCGGATCCACCTCTACTACCGGGCCCAGGGCGAGTGGGCGGCGGCGCTGGAGCGATTCGCCGACTACCTGGCCGCCGAGACCCTAGCGGTGGCCGTGTATCGTGATGCCCCGGACGGCGTGGACGGCGTCCCGGTGGAGGACGGGCTCTGGATCGGACTGAGACGGGCCGGGTAGCCAGGGGGCGGCTGCTGTTCGTCCTGGTTGCGGTCCTGGTCGTGGCCCTGGACCGAGTGACCAAGGTCCTGGTCCAGGCCCTGATCCCCCCCGGCACCGAGGTCCAGGTCCTCCCCCACCTCTGGCTGGCCAACACCCACAACTCCGGCGCTGCTTTCGGGATCGCCCCCCAGGCCACCCTCCTCTTCCTGGTCGCCTCAGTGGTGGTGGCCGTCGGACTCGCCGTCTACGTGGTCAAGCGCCCGGTGGCGCCGTGGGTGGGGACGGTGCTGGGCCTGATCATGGGGGGAACCGTCGGCAACGGCTACGACCGGCTGGTCCACGGCACCGTCCCGGACTTCATCGACGTCCACTTCTGGCCGGTCTTCAACCTGGCCGACGCCGCGATCACGGTGGGGGTGGTGCTGCTCCTGATCGGCTACGCGCTCCACCCGCGGCGGGGGGAGGCGTAGGCACGGGACCAGCTGTGGGGCCTGCCCGGCGGCGACTGGCATCGGGCCAGGGTCGCTTGGACCGGGTCCTGGCCGAGCTGGAGGAGGACCTGAGCCGTTCGGCCGCGGCCCGTCTGGTGCGCGAAGGACTCGTTACCCTGAACGGGCGGTCTGCCCGGCCGTCGGATACGGTGGCCGAAGGGGACGTGATCGAGTACCGGCTGCCGGAACCCGAGGCTCCCCTCTCGGCCGAGGCCATCCCGCTCCGGGTCTTGCACGACGACGGCGCGGTCGTGGTCGTGGACAAGCCGGCGGGCATGGTCGTCCACCCCGCCCCCGGCCACCGTTCCGGCACCCTGGTCCATGCCCTGCTCGGCCTGGGCGGGCAGTGGTCCTCGGTCGGCGGGACCGATCGCCCGGGGATCGTCCACCGGCTCGACCGCGAGACCTCGGGGTTGATCTTGGCCGCCCGCACCGATGCCGCCCACCTCAGGCTGGCGGCCCAGCTCCGGGACCGCACGCTGTCCCGCGTCTACCTGGCCGTGGTCAGGGGCGGGCTCACCATCCCCGACCAGGTCCTGGAGGGCCCCATCGGGCGCCATCCGAGGGACCGGACCCGGATGGCAGTCATACCCGGAGGCCGTCCGGCCCGGACCCGGGTGCGAGTGCTGGAGCGCCGCGGCGCGCATACTCTCCTTCAGTGCGAGCTGGAGAGCGGCCGCACCCACCAGATCCGGGTCCACCTGGCGGCGCTCGGCCAGCCGGTAGTGGGGGACGCGGTGTATGGGCGTCGCCGGCCGCACGATCCTGACCGGCTGATGCTGCACGCCTGGCGGTTGCGCTTCCGCCACCCCACTGACGGCCGCGAGATGGCCTTCGAGGCTCCGCCCCCGGCCGACTTCGTCGCCTTCTGGGAGGCACTGCGGTGAGCCAGGGCCTGCTGGTGGTGGTGTCCGGCCCCGGCGGGGTGGGCAAGGACACCCTGATCGGCATGCTGCTGGCCCGCGACCCGCGGCTCTGCTACTCGGTCTCCTACACCACCCGGCCCCGCCGCCCTTACGAAGTGGACGGGGAGCACTACCGCTTCGTCAGCGAAGAGGAGTTCTGGCGGTTGCAGCGGGCGGGAGAGCTGCTGGAGCACGCGATGGTGGATGGGCATCTCTATGGCACCTCGGTGGAGCGCGTGGCCGAGGCTCGGGCACGTGGCTGCGACGTGATCCTGAAGATCGACGTCCAGGGTGCGGAACAGGTCCGCCGCCGGGTCTCCGACGCCGTTCTGATCTTCATCAGCCCACCCTCGATGGAGGAGCTGCGGCAGCGGCGCCTGCGCCGGGGCACGGAGACGCCCGAGCAGGCGGAGGCCAGGCAGCGGCTGGCGGAGGTGGAGATGGGGTACGCCGACCGCTATGACCACCGGGTGGTCAACGACGACGCCGAGCGGGCGGTGGCCCAGATCCTGCAGATCCTCGAGCGGGAGCGGCAGGGACGGCAGGCGGACGAGGCTGCGAGCAGGCCGCAGTGAGCCCCTTGGAGCAGGCCGCATTCCCCTCTGCCCTTCGGGGGCTGCGGGTGGTGGTACTTGTAGCGGGCGGGGTCGCCGCCTACAAGGTGGCCGACCTGGTCTCCCAGCTGGTCCAGGGTGGCTGCCAGGTGAGGGTAGGCATGACCGCGGCGGCGGCTCGCTTCGTCGGGCCGCTTACCTTCCGTGCCCTCTCTGGCCATGAGGTTACGACCCACCTGTGGCGAGGGGAGGCACCGGAGCCCCACGTCGAGCTGGGCGATTGGGCCCAGCTGGTACTGGTGGCACCGGCCACCGCCGATGCTCTGGCCAGGATCGCCCACGGGCGGGCCGAGGACGTGGTCAGCGCCACTGTGCTTGCAGCCCGCTGTCCGGTGGTGGTGGCGCCGGCGATGAACGACGCCATGTGGTCCAAGTCCGCGGTAGCGGAGAACGTGGCCTCGCTCCGCCGCCGGGGTCTGGTGGTGGTCGAGCCCGAGCGCGGGCGCCTGGCCAGCGGGCACGTGGGTGCTGGCCGGCTGGCC
>CADDZO010000194.1 GCA_902812395.1 bacterium
AGCCCGGCCAGCGGCCGCGACCGCCACCGCCCGATCGACGTCGCCCGCACCGCCCTCGGCCGCCGTGGCGACCTCCCGGCCGCTGGCCGGGCTGGTCACGTCGTAGGTTGCACCGTCTGCTGCCGGCACCTCCTCGCCGCCGATGTGCAGCCGTGCTCTCCACACCTGGCTCTGCCACGGTTGCGCCATCCTTCGCTCCTCGGTGGGTCGCCTCATCGTCCTACGTGCCCGGAGGCGGCGCCGCCGCTGCCTCCGGGCTGCCGGCGGTCTGGGAGAAAGAGATGCCCGCCCGCCCTGCCTTGATGCGTCGGCGCAGCCAGGCGAAGTACCAGATGACGGCGATGGCGAACACTGCAGCGGCCGTCTTCACGCCGTCGTGGAACGGCGCCGGCAGCGTCAGCACCAACAGGGCCCCTACCAGCCAGATGGTGGTTACCGTGAACACCGGAACGGCCCAGCGGCCGAGATCGAAGGCGGTGGGGAGGTGGGCGATCCGGCGACGCCGCAGCGCGTACGAAAGCGTGATGATGAGGTAACCGGTGAAGGAGAGCATGGGGGTCGAGGCGATCAGGATCGCATAGGCATCCGGGAAGCGGGCGGCGAACAGCATCACCCCGATGAAGAGCAGGGTGACGAGCACGATCGCATTGGCCGGCGTCCGGGTGATGGGGTTCACTCTGCGCAAGAAGGTGCTGGCCGGCACCATGTTGTCGCGCGCCAGAGAGAAGACGAGCCGCGCCACAGCGGCCACCGAGACGACGATCAATGCGAAGACGGAGTACAGCACACAGACGATAAAGATTTTGGACGCGATCGGGCCCAACCAGTACTCGGCGATGTAGGCGATCGGGGCGGGGCTGGCGGCCGCCTTGGCCACGTTGGGGATGGCCAGGCCGAGGCAGATCAGCGTGATCATCCCGAAGATGCCCGAGAGGATTACCGAGTAGATGATGGCCTTGGGCACGTTGCGACGGACGCCGTGGCCCTCCTCGCCCAAATCGGAGGCGCTCTCCTGACCCTCCAGGGTGAAGATACCGATCAGCATGGCCAAGAAGAAGCCGTACCAGGCCGGGTTGTGGGCGGGGTTTGCGGTCGAGAACAGAATGCTGGGGCTGTGGATGGGATGGGCCAAGAAGAGGCCGAGCAGGACCAGGCCGAGGACCACGGTCCCGACCACTTCGGTGAGGAGTGAGACGTTGTTGATACGGGCGGTGAGCCAGACGCTGGCCACGTTGACGGCGCCCACCACCACTAGCACTGCCACAGCGATGGCCGCCATCAACACCAGGTTGGAGGCGTCGAGGTTGACAACAGCCGCGATCAGCGGCGAGATCAGCAACAGGGTCTCACCGCCGCTGGCGAGCGTGAACGCGGCCATGATGCCGAAGGCGATGACCCAGCCCAGGCCTGGGCCCACCAACCGGGCCGACCACTGGTACCCGACCCCGGCGATCGGAATCCGACTGCCGAGTTCGGCCAGGATCAGCGAGAGGAGCAGCTGGCCGACGACCACCAGCGGCCAGGTCCAGATCGCGGCCACTCCGAAGTTGGCGATGCCGAAGCCGAAGTTCACGTACATCCCGGTGGTGATCGAGATGACGGAGAACGAGACCGTGAACAGCGAGACATAGCCGAGAGCCCGCCTCAGTTGCTGCGGGTACCCGAACGTGGTGACAGTCGCGTCGTCCGACTCGTGCAGCTGCGACACGTCGAACCTCCTCTCACTCCACTCGTGGTGCGCCCGCCGAGTCCGGCATTGGCGCAGATCTTAGCCACCGCTCCACCTCACTGCGGTGTACTGGTCGATCCTGTCCTCCTGGACGTGGAACCCACAGCCGGGTTGCTCGGGCACGGCCACCGTGCCGTCGGGCCGGATGTCGAAGGTTGGCTCTACCAGGTCCTCGGCGTAGAAGATCCTTGCCGGCGACATGTCGGCGGGCAGGGAAAAGTTCGGCAGCGACGCCAGGGCCAGATTGAAACCGCGTCCGACGCCGGTCTCCAGCATGCCGCCGCACCATACCGGCAGCGACCGTGCCTGGCAGATGTCATGGACCTCCATGCTGGCAAGGATCCCACCCAGACGAGCTGGCTTGATGTTCACGATCTGTCCGCAACCCAGCCGCAGGGCGGCTTCAGTGATCCCGGGCGAGCTCGCGCTCTCATCCAGGCAGATGGCGGTGGAGATGGAGCCCTGGACGTCGGCCAGCTCACAGAGGGCATCGGCGGCCAGGGGCTGCTCGATCATGAGCAGGCCGAGCCGGTCGAGCTCGGCCCAGGGGCCGCTGCCCGCGTACCCGCAGTTGCCGTCGGCGCTCAGGGGCACCCCGGGGAAGCGCTCGGCCACCGCTCGCAACACCTCCACGTCCCACCCCGGCTCGATCTTGACCTTGATCCGGCAGTAGCCTTCGGCCATTCGGCGCTCGATCTGGTCGAGGAGCGCGGCGACGCTCTCGGCGATGCCGAAGCTCTCGCCGACCGGGACCGCCCGGCGGACACCGCTCCAGAGCTGGCTCAGGCTGGTCCCGACCTTCTGTGAGGCGACCGACCAGGCGGCGCACTCGAGCGCGTGTTTCGCCGGGTGCTGGCCCCTCAGCGCGGCCCACGATGCGACCAGCTCTGCCGGGCCGGCGAACGACCGACCGATCAGGCGCGGCGCCAGCAGCTCGGTGAGGGCGTACCAGGTGCTGTCGTGGGTGTCCGGCCCGTATGTGGGCAGCTCGGCGGTGGGTGCCTCGGCCCAGCCCACGATTCCGCCGACGTCCTCGAGGCGGACGAGGATGGTGCGTTTCCTGGAGATGGTCCCGTACGCGGTTCTGAAGTGATGGACCAGGGGCAGCTCGAGAGAGTGGACGACGATCCGGCCAACGTGGATCGGGACCTCGACCCGGCGCGCCCGTGCCGCCGCCGGCTCTTCCGCTCCGCCCACTGGCACGGCCTCTTCATCCTCCATCACAGCAGCTCCCGATACTCGCGGATCTCCCAGTCGGAGACGTGCTCGATGTATCGCTGCCAGTCCCGGCGGAGCAGGCGGCTATAGATGCGGCTGAAGTCGCGTCCCATTGCACCCACCAGGACCTCGTCGGCGCAATAGGCGTCGATGCCCTCCGCAAGCGTCGTGGGCAGGTGCTGGAGGCTCTGGTCCGTGAAGAGGTCGCCGCGCAGGGGCGGGCCGGGCTCGGTCCGGTTGGCGATCCCGTCCAGGCCCGCTGCCACGTTGACGGCGGCCAACAGATAGGGATTGGCGTCGGAGCTGCCCAGGCGGTTCTCGAGGTGGGTGTCCTCGCCCGCCCGGATGACACGGATCAGGGCTGTTCGGTTGTCCACTGCCCAGGAGACGCGAACCGGTCCCCACGTGCCGGGGATGTACCGCTTGTAGGCGGTGACGGTGGGGGCGGCGATTCCGCTCATACCCACCGAGTGGGCGAGCTGGCCGCCGATGTAGTGCCGGCCGACGGCGGAGAGCGAGTCCGGAGCCTTCGGATCGTAGAGGACGTTGACGCCGCTCCCGTCCTTGAGCGTCTGGTGCAGGTGGTAGCCGGAGACGGGGGTCTGCCAGAGGTTGGTGGGCTTGGCCAGAAAGGTGGCTCGCAGTCCGACCCTCTGCGCGACCTCCTTTATTGCCATCTTGAGGGTGACGACGTCGTCGATTGCGGCCACGCCGGAGGCGGGCTCGAGGTTGATCTCGAACTGCCCGGCGCCATGCTCGCTGAAGATTTCGTACGCGCCGAGCCCGGCCGCGCGCACGGCTTCGTTCAAAACCTCGACGAACTCCTGGGCCCGGCCCAGGGCGTTGACCGAGAACCAGGACTGCCGGCCGAAGACCGCTTCGAACCCCTGGTCGCCGAGTTCCGGCCGGTAGACGTAGAACTCGAGCTCGCTCCCGAAGACCGGTTCGTACCCCGCCATGGCAGCTCGACCGACGATCCGTGCCAGCACCTGCCGAGGCGAGGGTTGGGCGACCATCTCACGACTGAACAGATCTGCCATCACCTGCGCGGTGCCCGGCACCCAGGGGACGCGACGCCAGCTGCTCGGGTCGGGCATCAACAGTCCGTTGCCGAAGCCGATCTCGACCCCCAGCTCCTTCTCCTCCTCGGCCATGTCCTCCCACAGGTCGCACGCCAGCAGCGGTAGGGCCCAGGGATGGCCGCGGGTCATCACCCGTTCGAAGCGCTCCGCGCTTATGAGCTTGCACCGAGGCACTCCGTGCATGTCGACCGTCACCAGACGGACGCTGTGCACGTCGCCTCGACGGAGTTCGGCGAGCACCCGGGCCTGCGGCTCAGCGGGGGTCGGGGCCCCGGCGCCGTCGGAGGTGGTCCTCCGCGCCCATCCCGAAGCTGGGCTGTCGGTCATGGTCGGCCCTCCCGGGCTCGGGTCCGTCTCACACCGCCGTGTACCCCCCGTCCACCACGAAGAACTGGCCGGTGATCCAGGACGACTCGTCGGAGGCCAAGAACAGCGCCATCCTGGCAACATCCTCGGGCTGGCCCCACCGACCGAGCGGGATGTTCTTGCGCACCGCCTCTTCGTACTCGGGGGTGAAGGGTCCGGCCAGGGGCGTGTGGATGGCTCCGGGGATGATGCAGTTGCATCGGATCTGGTCGGGCGCGTGCTCGACCGCCAGCGTCCTGGTGATTGCGATCACGCCCCCCTTCGCTGCCGTGTAGGCGTCAGAGTTGCCACCGCGGCCGGTCCGGAGGGCGGCGATGCTGGAGGTGTTGATGATCGAGCCGGCGCCGGCCTTTCGCATCTGGGGAATGGCGTACTTGCATCCCAGATAGACGCCCTTGAGGTTGACGTCGATGGTTCGCTGCCAGACGTTGTCCTCGAGCAGCGGAGAAGGGGCGTCGGTGACGCCGGGGCGGTAGTTGCCGCGTGCCGACAGCCACAGCCCGGCGTTGTTGTAGAGCACATCCAGACGGCCGAAGGTCGAGACCGCCAGCTCGACGGTGGCCCGCACCTGGGCCTCCTCCGCGACGTCGCAGTGGGCGAAGACAGCCTGGCCGCCCGCGGACCTGATCTCCTCCTCCGCCGCCCGCCCGGTGTCCTGGTTGAGCTCGGCCACGACCACGCAGGCGCCTTCGCTGGCGAAGAGACGCGCGGCTGCCAGCCCCTGGCCGCTCCCGGCGCCGGTGATGATCGCGACCCTGCCGTCCAATCGTCCCATCGACCGTGCTCCTCTAGGCGGTGTGGTGTCCTCGGCCGGCCACGGGCGAGGCAACGGCATCGGGCAAGAGGTCGATCCCCTTGTCGGCCAGTGCTGCCACGATTGCCCGCTGGGTGGCGGCCACGTGCCGTGCCATGGCCGTCTCGGCGGCAACGGCATCGTGTCGCTCGAGCGCCTGGATCAGCTCGGTATGACCGGCCTGGGACTCGCGCCGGCGGGTGAGGGTGCGGTCGGTCACGTCCAGGCCCTCGGCCAGCCTCAGCCGCATCTCCCTGACTGCCTGGAAGACGTACTGGTTCCGTGAGGCCCTGGCGATGGTCTCGTGCAACTCGACGTCGATGGCCCGCAGCTGCATCCGGGTCAGGCCGAGGTCGGTCTGTTCCCGCCGGTGCAGATCGCGGAGGTGCTCGAGCTCGAGGTCACCGATGCGCTGCGCCGCCATCCTGGCCGCGAACGGCTCGATCATCGCACGGTACTCGAGCACCTGCCGGAGGTCCGGGATCCGGTTCCTGATCCGCTCCAGGGCCAGGTCGGCGGGCGTGTTCAGCACGAAGGCGCCGCCGTACTTGCCCCGGCGAATCTCGATGAATCGATGCTGCTCGAGCCAGCGCAGGCCTTCCCGAACCGCGCTGCGGTTCACGGCCAGGCGCGCACACAGCTCGCGCTCGCTGGGAAGGCGTTCCCCGGGGAGGAACTCGTGGAGCCGAATAGCGGCCAACAACAGCTCCGCCACCTGCTCCCCCAGCCGCAGTCGCGAGGGACGAGCTTTTTGGCCAAAATGTTCGACCATTGGCGGAATTCTAGTTCAGGGCGGGAGAACCGTCAACCGCCGCTGGCCATGGAGGGTGGTCCCATCGGCTGCTGCGCTGCGGCTCGGTCGCCATCGCCCCGGTCGGGTGGCTTCGCGCCGCAAGCGAGGCTCCACTTCAGCCTCGGCGCGCGCCGGTCTGGCCGACACGCCGATCGCCTTGAGGGCCACACCTTGAGCCGCCGGCCAGGGCGTCGAGCGCCGGGGGAGCGGCTCCAATGCCGTCCCCCTCTAGCCCGAAGTTCCTCGGGCTGGCCGAACTTGGCCTGAATACGAGTGGAGCCTGCAGTTGTAGCCATTAATGGCTTGCATTCTCGGCACCGTTTGTGCCACAAGTCGTGCGTGCCAAGGAGACCTCGCGGTGCCATGCACGTAGCCATCGTCCCCAGCCGCCAGGGCGGCCGCGAGTACCGCTCCTACCTGCTCCGCCAGACCTACCGGGAGGAGGGCAAGGTCAAGCACCGCACCCTGGCCAACCTCTCCGCCCTGCCCCTGGAGGCCATCGAGGCGGTCCGTGCCATCCTCCGCGATCAGCCGGTCGGCGCCCTCGACGAGCAGGTCACCATCG
>CADDZO010000195.1 GCA_902812395.1 bacterium
GAGCTGCCCGGCCGCAGGGCCGCCGGCGGCCGCCGCCGCCACCCGTTCCACCGCCCGGGCGAAGGCTACCTGGAGGCGCAGGTCACGGGTGCCGGCCAGAAGCCGCGAGGCCCGGGCGAGGCAGAGGTCCCCCAGCAGCAGCCGGGGCGGAGGCGGGGCCGGGCCGCCAAGGTCCTGGAGGTGTACCGCTGACTCCACCATCGCCGCTGCCAGCGCCACATCGGTACCGGCCCGGGAGCGATAGAAGGCATAGGCGTCCTCTATGCCACCCGTCCAGACCGATTCCAGACCGGTCAGGTGTCGCTCCACCTCGGCCGGGGACGAGATCACCAGAGACCTCCGAGGAGGCGGTCGCCCTCAGGCGACAGAGGAATCGGAGGGTTCGATTGAGCGATGGCATACTCCGGTGCGCGAAGCTGACGCTCGCGCTCGAGCTCGGGCCGTCGGCCGGCCAGCACACCGCTCTGCTGCGGACCGTGGAGCGCTGCAACGATGCCTGCAACTGGATCGCCGAAGTCGCCTTTCGTGAGCGATGCGCCAACAAGATCAGGCTTCAGAAAATCGTCTACCTCGAGGCCCGGGAACGCTTCGAACTGCCAGGCCAGATGGCCACCCGTCCTATCCCCAAGGTCGTTGAAGCCGATAAGTGCGATCGCACGGTCCAGCCCCACTTCCGAGCCCATGGCGCTGTCCCCTACGACCAGCGGAACATCAGCTGGAAGGCTCCCGATCGTGTGGGCTTGCTGACACTGAATGGTCGCGAGGCCGTTCCCTATCTCTTCGGCGAATACCAGAATGCCCGCAGGGACCGTACCCGAGGCCAGGCGGACCTGGTCCTGCGCCGCAACGTGTTCTCCCTGTACGCCACCGCGGATGCTCCGGAGCCCCCCCAGGGGAGATATACCGAGTACTTGGGTATCGACCTCGGCATCGTCGATCTGGCGACCGATTCCGACGGCATCATCTCTACTGGCGAGGCTGGAAGACGCCTGTGTCGTGTCTCCGCCCACCGGCGCCGCAACCTCTCGCGCGAGGGCACCAAAGCTTGCCGCCGGAAGCTGCGTCGGATCTCTGGCCGTCAGCGTCGGTTCCAGGCTGACACCAATCACCGCAATTCCAAGCACGTCGTTGCCGTCGCCAGACGCACAAAGCGCGGTCTCGCCCGCGAAGACCTCCAGGGCATCCGTGAGCGGGGGACGGTTCGAAGGCGCCAGCGGGCACGGCATGCGAACTGGGGCTTCAGCCGACTCCGCTCCCCTATTGGCTACAAGGTCAGGCAACTCGGGGTGCCGGCCGTCCTCGTGGACCCTCGCAACACCTCGCGCACCTGCCCCGACCGCGCGTGCATCGACCAGGTAAACCGTCCGACCAGGGATCGATTCGAGTGCGTCTCCTGCGGCCTGGCCGGGCCGGCGGACGCCATCGCGGCGCGGAACATTGCCTTCCGTGCCAGGGCTGCCGTCATGCAGCCGAAGGTCTCGGACGCCGGGAGCGTCCCGGAGGCGCCAGAGACAAGCCACCTGCTGTAGCTGGCGGTTCATGACGAATGGCCGTCCGGTTTCTCGTCCACCCGCTCGATCAGGCTCGCGGCCAGGTAGCGGAAGGCCGAGAGTGCCCGCAGGCAGGAGTCGTCATCGCGGGTGACCACGTAGTAGAGACCGAAGCCCAGGACCGTGTTCAGGACCAGGGGCACCAGCACTTCACGGCTGACTTTGAGCTGTACGCGGCCGTCCGCCTCGAGACGGTCGATCTGCTCCTGGATCACCTCCCGATAGCGGGTGAAGAGCTCGGGCAGGTAGGCTCGCAGCCGCTCCGTCCGGGGCGCCTGCACCAGGAGGTCGAAGGCGGCGAGCTGCATGTCACCGAGTCGGCGTAGGGTAGCCCAAACCGTCTCCACCCCCAGCTCCAGTGCCTCCAGCAGGTCGTCGAGCTGGTTGCAAGCCGTCCGCAGCTCCTCCACCGAGCGGGCGGTGAGATATCGCCAGGCCTCCACCAGCAGCTCCGACTTGGTGGGGAAGTAGTACTGCAGGTTCCCGATCGGGACCCCCGCCCGGGAGGCGATCGCCCGCACGCTGGTGCCGGCGTAGCCGTTCTCCAGCAGGGAGGCCGCCGCGGCCTGGACGATCTGCTGGCGGGCGCCGGCAGCGTGGTCGGCGATCTCGGTCATACGTATGTATTAGCTTACCTGCACCCGGGATGCCCTCTGTGCTACAACTCATCGGGCGTCGCTGCCGGTTGTGGCGGCGGGGACCGTTGGCGCACGCTTGTCAGGTGCTGACACGAGAACGGGTGCTGCCCAGCCGGGTAGTCGGCGTGATCGAGTACGACGACCCCGAGGCCGCCTTCCACGCCTGCGTGGCGGCGCTGGAGGGCGGGATCGGGACGATCGAGGTCTCGACCCGGGTTCCCTCTTGCCTGGACATCGTGCGTGGCCTGGTGGCCAGCACCGGCGCCAGCCTCCCGCTCGGGGTGGGGGCGGTCTGGGACCCGGAGATGGTGGCCGCGGCCCGCCAGGCCGGAGCGGCCTACGTGTCGACTGCGGTGGTGCTCCCCGAGGTGGCTCGAGCCTGCCGGGCGGAGGACATCCTCTGCGTGATGGGGGCGCTGACCCCGACCGAGATCTACGCGGCTCGCGAGGCGGGGTCCGACGTGGTCCATCTCTTCCCCATCCAGGCGATGGGTGGGCCCGACTATCTGCGCTGGCTGCAGGGGCCCCTGGCCGGCGTCCCCTTCTGGGTCTCGGGCGGGGTCGAGATCGACCAGGTCGAGGAGTACCTGGCCCTGGGGGCGGTGGCGGTGGGGCTGACCACGGCCCTGTTCCCGCCCGAGCCGGTTCGTCGCCGTGACACCTCCGTGATCGCTGCCCTGGCCAGGCGGGCGACGGCAGCGGCGGAGCCGGCCTGGGCCTGAGGCTGCAGGTCGGGCAGTGGCTCCTCGCCGGCGCCGGAGCCATCCCGGGCCCACCCTCAGCGCCGGTCCTTGCGCACCTCCCCTCCCTGGACCACCAGGTGGACGTTGTCGGGCCGAGCCACCAGCTCCAGGTCGTCCAGGGGGTTGCCGGGCACCCCGATCAGATCTCCCCAGGCACCCGGCTCCAGCGTTCCCGCCCGGCCCTTCCAGCCCACCACCTCGGCGGCCACCGTGGTCGCGGCACGCAGGCAGTCGGCCGGGCTCATGCCCAGCTCGCGCAGCAGCAGGAACTCCTCGCCGTTGGAGCCGTGGGGGCCGACTCCGGTGTCGGTGCCGAAGGCGATCCGGACCTGGGCCTCGATCGCGAGCCGGATCGAGGCCTTGTGGTCTTCGAACACCGCCCGGCCCTTGTCCGCCGCCCACTTCGGCATCCGGCCCTGCTCGGCGTGGCGGATGACCCACAGCGGCGCCACCAGCGTCGGCACCAGGGCTCGGCCTCCGTCCAGCATCATCTCGATCGCATCCCCGTCCAGCCAGATGCCGTGCTCGATCGAGGCCACCCCGGCCCGGAGCGCGTTCTTGATTCCGGCGTTGGCCTGGGCATGGGCCATCACCTGGCGGCCCTGGGCGGCGGCCTCCTCGACCGCGGCCCGGATCTCGTCCACGGTGAGGGTGGCGTGGTGGGGAGAGTCGTTGGGAGAGAGCACGCCGCCTGACGTGCAGAGCTTGATCCAGTCTGCCCCGGCCCTGATCACCTCGCGAACCCGCTGCCGCATCGGCTCGACCCCGTCCACCACCGAGCTGGGGACATCCGGCAGCTGGGGAGAGAGCGAGATCCCGCAGGCGAAGTGCTGGTCGGTGTGGCCGCCGGTCTGGCTCAGGGCGGTGACTGCCACCTGCATCCGGGGGCCGGGGAAGAGGCCGCGCTCGATCGCGAGCTTGACTCCGGCGGGCGTGCCACCGGCGTCGCGGACGGCCGTGAAGCCAGCTTCGAGCGTGGCCCGGGCGGCGGGGACCGCGTTCAGCACCCAGAGGCTGGGCGGGGTCTGCAGCATCTCGCCCAGATCGCGACCGTTGCCGCGGGAGCGGAGGTGGACGTGGGCGTCGATCAGGCCGGGGAGCAGGGTCAGGCCCTCGCCGTCGATGACGCCGGCATCTTTCGGCACCGTCACCTGGGAGCGGGGGCCGCGGGCGCTGACGATGCCATCCTCGATCAGGACCACAGCGCGTGGCGTCAGCTCGGCGGTGGCGGGGTCGAGCAGGGCGTCGCCGAAGACCGCGGTGATCATGCCTTCCTCCCCTGGTTCAGCTTCAGTACCCGGCCGCCCTTGACGACCAGGTGCACGTTCTCCGGTCGAGCCAGCAGCTCCAAGTCGCGGACCGGGTCGCCGGGCACCCCGACCAGGTCGCCGTAGGCACCCTGGGTCAGGGTGCCAACCTTGCCTTCGTGGCCCAGGACCCTGGCCGCCACCGTGGTCGCGCTGCGGATGCAATCGGCGGCATCCATGCCGAGCTCGTGCAGGCACAGCAGCTCCTCGCCGTTGGTGCCGTGGGGGCCGACTCCGGAGTCGGTGCCGAAGGCGATCGTCACCCCCGCCTCGATCGCCCGGCGGGCGCTGGTGCGGTGGTCGTGCCCGACCAGAGCGGACTTGGTCCGAGCGTACTCGGGCATGCGGCCGTTGGCGGCGTGCCGCCCCACCCAGAGCGGCGCCACCAGGGTGGGGACCAGGGCGCGCCCGCCGTCGAGCATCATCGCGATGGCCTCCTCGTCGAGCCAGATCCCGTGCTCGATTGTGGCTACCCCGCCCCGGAGCGCGTTCTTGATCCCGGCATTGGCCTGGGCATGGGCCATGACCGAGCGGCCCTGGGTGGCGGCCTCGGCGACTGCGGTCTGGATCTCCTCCAGCGTGAAGGTGGCGTGATGGGGGGAGTCGCCGGGCGAGAGCACGCCTCCCGAGGTGCAGAGCTTGATCCAATCGGCCCCGGCCCGGATCAGCTCCCGCACTCGGCGGCGCATGGCCTCGTTCCCGTCCACCACCGGCTCCGGCAGTTCAGGGGCGGGGTTCCAGAGCAGGGTCGCCCCACAGGGGAAGTGCTGGTCGGAGTGGCCGCCGGTCTGGCTCAGGATCTGGATCGCGAGCTGCATCCGAGGCCCGGGGAAGTAGTCACGCTCCACCGCCAGGCGCACCGCGGCCGGGGTGCCGCCCGCGTCGCGGACGGTGGTGAAGCCGGCCTCGATCGTGCGTCGGCACGACTCGACCGCCTGGAGAACGGTCAGGCTGGGAGGCGTGGCCAGGGCCTCGCTGTGGTCCAGCCCGGTCCCGCGCATACAGAGGTGGACGTGGCAATCGATCAGGCCGGGAAGGACGGTGAGGCCCTCGGCGTCAATTGTCTCGGCGTCGGCGGGAACCCGGACGGTGTCCCGCCGGCCGGAGGCCGAAACGCGGCCATCCTCGACCAGGACCGTGGCCGGCCGCACCGTCTCGGCGCGGGCCGGGTCGTAGAGCGCGTCGGCGAATACGGCGACAGTCATGGTGGTCGGGCCCATGGTAGTCGGCACCGGCCGCACGCGTCGGCACGAGCCGAGCGGGCAGGTTCACCCAGCCGATGGTGCCGCCGCGGTACTGGCCCGACGCGGGGCAATGGTGACGCCAGCGGCAGCGGTCACCGTCACCTCTCGGCTCGCCCAAAGTGGGTCCGGATCGGGCCGATCGCAGCGGACGTGGGCGCCCCGTGATTCGTCGCGGGCGAGTGCGGAGCGGAGGATAAGGGCCGGCAGCCCCTCGCACGCCTCGGCCTCGCTCAGCGCCCAGGCAAGCCCATCGGGGTGGCGGAGGGGCCCCGCCGCTCGCTCGAGCAGGGTGCTGGCACGGTCGAGCCGGGCAGGATCGTCCGGGCAGGGGCAAGTGGGCCGAGCGGGTCGGATCGGCCGCTGGTGGTGGGCCGCTGCCCGTCCGGTGCGGCGGCCCACTACCACCGCCTCCAGGAGCGAGTTGCTGGCCAGCCGGTTGGCCCCGTGTACACCGGTCCGGGCGCATTCTCCCGCCGCCCACAGCCCGGGGACGTCGGTCTCCCCATCCAGGCTGGCGGCGATCCCGCCCATGGTGTAGTGGGCCGCCGGGGCGACCGGCACCGGCTCCCGGACGGGGTCGATCCCCGATTGCCGACACCGCATCAGGAAGCCCGGGAACTCCCGGGCCAGCTGGCGCTCGCCTAGCTGGCGGGCATCCAGGAGGACATGAGGGGCGCCTGAGCGGGCTAGGTGCTCAGCGATGGCCCGGGCCACCACCGCCCGGGGGGCGAGCTCGCCGCGTGGGTCGGCGGCGAACAGGAATCGCCTGCCGTCCAGATCCGTGATCCGGGCGCCGGCACCCCGGAGCGCCTCGGTGATCAGGAAGGTGGAATCGCCCGCGAAGGCCGTGGGGTGGAACTGCACGAACTCCAGGTCGACGAGACGGGCGCCGGCTCCCAGGGCCGCGATCAGGCCGGTGCCCCGGCAGCGGGGGCTGGTGGTGTGGCGGCGCCAGAGGCCGGCGTAGCCGCCGGTGGCGAGCACGGTCGCACCTGCCTGCACCTCGACGAGATCCGGCCCGGTGCGCAGCCGGGCGCCCGCCACCCCCGAGC
>CADDZO010000196.1 GCA_902812395.1 bacterium
GTGCTCCAGCCAGGTGTGCTGGCGGGCGGGCGGGTCCTGGGCGCCCGCCAGCACACCTGGCTGGAGCACTACGAGGCAGTCCGCTCGCCCCTGGACCTCGGTCCTCGCAGGGCCGTGGTGGGGCCGCGGACCCCCGTTCCCTACCTGGTCAGCGCCAACCTGGCCCTTCGCCGCTCCGCATTCTGGGCGGTGGGTGGCTTCGATCCGACCCTGAGGGTGGGCGAGGACGTGGACCTCAGCTGGCGCCTGGCCGCCGCCGGGTACCGACTCGTCTACCGACCTCGGGCCGTCGTGCGCCACCACCACCGCTCCCGGCTGGCTGGGTTCCTGGCCTCCCGGGCGCGCTATGCGGGCTCCGAGGCCGAGCTGCTGCGTCGCCACCCCGCCAGCGGCCGCTGGCTGGGGCTCAGCCCCGGCCTGGCCGCGGCCCTCACCGGCCCGGCCGGTCTGATCGCCTTCGCCTCCGAGCAAGCGGCGGCAAGCGAGCGCCTGGCCGCCGCGACCGGCCTTCCCCGGGCCCGGTCGCTGGAGGCCCTGCTGCACGGGCAGGCGGCGTCGAGCTACCACCTCGCCCGCCAGCTCGTCCGCTACTGGGCGCTGCCGCTGCTGGCCCTGCCCGGCCCGAAGCAGCGGCGGCTGCTCGCCATCACCCTCGCCCTGGCCGTCCCCGGCATCGCCGACTGGGCCCGCCTTCGCCCACGTCTGTCCCTGCCTGCGTTCCTCGCCGCGCATGCCCTCGACGAGCTCGCCTACCACAGCGGGATCCTCATCGGCTGCGCGCACCAGCGCACCCTGCGTCCGCTGGCGGCGGAGCTGCGTCTACTCGCACGAGGCTGATCGCAGATACCCCCTCAGGGTATATTGGTCTCATGCCCGCCGGCCTCCACCGGCTCCATCGGACCCGCCCGGCAGCCCGATGAGCAGGTCGTAGCCGATGTTCATCCTCCAGGCAGTCGCCAACGCCCTTCTGGACGCGCTCTCCATGCTGTGGGAGGTCTTCTGGCCGCTGATGCTCGGGTTCCTGCTCTCGGCCATCGTCCAGACCGTGGTCTCCAAGCGCGCCGTGGCAGGTGCGCTCGGCCGGCCCGACCTGCGCGGTGTCGCCCTCGCCTGCGGGTTCGGGGCGGCGTCCTCCAGCTGCTCCTATGCCGCAGTGGCGCTGGGCCGGGCTCTCTTCCGGCGGGGAGCCAGCTTCGTCAACGCCATCATCTTCGAGTTCGCCTCGACCAACCTGGTCTTCGAGCTGGGTCTGGTCCTGCTGGTCCTGCTCGGATGGCAGTTCGTGGGGGCGGAATTCGCGGGCGGGCTGCTGATGGCCGCCATCCTCTGGCTCCTGCTGCGGGCCACCCTCCGCCCAGGCATGGTCGAGACGGCGCGGCGCCATGCCGACAAGGGCCTCGCCGGCCGGATGGAGGGCCACGCCGGCATGGACATGTCGATCACCGACGGCCCCTTCTGGCAACGGCTCTTCTCGGGGCGAGCCTTCACCGCCATAAGCCACACCTTCTACATGGACCTGGCCAGCCTGTGGACCGACCTCGGGCTGGGGATCGTGATCTCGGGCGCGCTCGCGGCTTGGGTGCCGAACGCTTTCTGGAAGGCCCTCTTCCTCACCGGCAACCCGGCCGGTAACGAGTTCTGGGGCCCCGTGGTAGGCCCGATCATCGCCATGCTCAGCTTCGTCTGCTCGGTGGGTAACGTCCCCCTGGCGGCGGTGCTCTGGAACGGGGGCATCAGCTTCGGAGGGGTGATCTCGTTCGTGTTCGCCGACCTGATCATCCTGCCGATCCTGAACATCTACCGGAAGTACTACGGGGGGCGGATGAGCCTCTATCTGCTGGCCGTCTCCTACGTAGCCATGGTCGCGGCTGGCCTGCTGGTGGGGTGGGCCTTCCAGGTCGCCGGGATCGCGCCCCCGCACCATCCGGTGATGGTGTTCCAGGCTCGGCCCGGCTGGGGCCTGACCACCGCCCTGGATCTGGCCTTCCTGGCCCTGATGGGTGTGCTGGCCTGGCGGTTCCTCACCACCGGCGGCTTACCGATGCTGCGGGCGATGGAGGGCGGTCCCGAGCAGCCGACGGAGGGGCGTGATCCGGTGTGCGGGATGCCCGTCAGGGCCGACGCGGCGGAGCGGCTGGAGTACCGGGGTGTCACCTACGCCTTCTGCCCGGCCGGATGCCGGGAGGCGTTCGAGCGGGATCCCGACCGGTACGCCCACCCGGGCGCCTAGGAGCTCAGGAAAGAGCCTGGGGTCAAAATCCCTGCGCGAAGATCCGGGTTAGTGCGCTGATGATGGCGTCGATCTTCTCCAGGTCCATGCCGTCCACGTTTCCGCGGCGCCTGGCGTCATCGCCCGTTGTTGGAGTAGATGCGCCCCGCCTGTAACGGCTTGACAGCGATCTGCATCAGCGTGAGAACCGAGGTCACATCCGCGAGGCCCATCGGCAAGTTCGTCCAGGGCCACGCAGGCGGGTTCGGCGAAGCGCGTCGTGCCTTCGATGTCATAGATGAACACGGGCGTGTCGAGTCCGACGCGCTCATGGCGGCCGAGTGCGACGGCTAGATCTGCCACGCCTCACGCTCTCGCCGCACATACTCATGGGGCTCGATACCTTCCCATCTCTCGCGGTGCAGCCCCCGCAGCCGCTGGCCATAGTCGTGAGATCCGGCTGTAACACTGCGCACCTCGACCAGCAGCTCGTCGCCGCTCTGGATGCCGAGCCGCTTCCTTACCTCCGACGGCTCCTCCCGGGCCGTTCTGCATTCCCGGTTTCGGCATCGTTAAGCTCGGTTCTCGACACGTCGTCAGCAGTTTACTGTCGTTCACCTTCCCGACTCTCACCTGACGCCCTCTTCGGGCGCCGCTTTCCGTGACGCTCACCACCCCGGCCGTTGAGCCGGCGCAGCTCACGGTGGCTTGGACCCTCCTGCAAGGCGGGTCCAAGGGGCCTAACCTTCTACATTCGTGGCGCAACAGGGCTGCTGACCCGTATCCTCGAGGCCAAGCCAACGTGAGGAGGAGCGCCGCCGTGGCAATGCTGGCAGCTGGGGTCGGGGTCTTGGAGCGCTCGCGCGAGCAGGTGGCGCTGCCGCCGTGGCGGCGGGTGCGGCAGCACTTCCCCCACCGCCGCCTCGACGACGTCGAAGGGACCGTGCGGGCGCAGCTGCACCGGCCGGAGATCGCCAGCCGGATCCGGCCCGGGGCGAGGGTCGCGCTCGGAGTCGGCAGTCGCGGGATCAAGTGCCTGCAACCAGTAGTCCGGGCGGCCGTGGCCGAGCTGCTGGAGCAAGGCGCCCGGCCCTTCATCGTTCCCGCCATGGGCAGCCATGGCGGCGCCACCGCCGAGGGCCAACGCCAGCTCCTCGCCACCTACGGCATCACCGAGGAGGCAGTGGGAGTTCCGATCCGAGCCTCGATGGAGACAGTCGAGCTGGGCACGGTGCTGGACGGCGTGGTCGTGCACTTCGACCGGATCGCCCGCGAGGAGGCCGACGTCGTCGTCCCGGTGGCCCGGGTCAAGCCCCACACCAGCTTCCGGGGTCCGATCGAGAGCGGGCTGCACAAGATGCTCGGCATCGGCTTCGGCAAGCACCGCGGCGCCTCCCATCTGCACACCTTCCCCATCGCTCGCTTCTCCGAGCTGCTATGGGCGGTGGGCCAGCTGGTCCTGGAGCGGGTGCCGGTGCCGTTCGGCCTGGCCATCGTCGAGGACGCCTACGAGGAGGCGGCCGTGGTGGAGGCGGTGTCCGCCGAGCGGCTCGCAGAGCGCGAGCCCGAGCTGCTGTTGCTGGCCCGCGAGTGGATGGCCAGGCTCCCGTTCACCGAAGCCGACGTGCTTTTGGTCCAGGAGATCGGGAAGAACATCTCCGGAGCAGGGATGGACCCGAACGTGACCGGCCGCTTCGGGGTGAGAGGGGTCGAGACCGACGTCAGGATCGGCCGGCTGGTAGTGCTGGACCTGACCTGGGAGACCCACGGCAACGCCTGCGGCATCGGCGTGGCCGACCTGGTCACAGCCCGGGCGGCGAGCAAAATCGACTTCATCGCCACGTACACGAACCAGGTCACCGCTCAGGTCCTGGACGGAGCCAAGCTGCCCCTGGTAGCGGGAAGCGATCAGGAGGCGGTGGCGATCGCGGTCCGCACCCTGGGCCAGTTGGAGCCCGAGCGCGTCAGGCTCGCCTGGATCCGCAACACGCTGGAGCTGGGCGAGCTCTGGGTCACCGAACCGCTTTGGGCCGAGATCCGGAGCCTGGAGCACCTGGAGAGCGTCGAGGGGCCCTTCCCGATCCGGTTCGACCAGGCCGGACAGCTGGTTCTCTAGACCGAAGTTCCCCGAAGCGCTGAACTTGATTTTGAACTTGGCGTGCCGATGCAGATGTAGCCAGTAGCGGTCGCGCCGCATTGGCACTGGATGCGACCCTGGATCCACGATCGGCGCTTTGTAGCCAGAACGTGCATATCCCGCCCAAGTTCGCGCTCAGTCCAAGTCGCTCAGGAGCGTCGGTCTAGATCTCGCGATCAGCCGCGCCGATCGGGCTTGGTCGGCCGCCCGGTCGCAGTCTGCCGGTCGCTCGGCGGAGAGGCCTGGTGCCGACCCACGGCCGTATTCGGTAGTCGATGTACCACCATCGCCCTGTCGGGACCTGATCTGCGGCTCGGGGGCTCGACGTGGATCGGTGCTCCCGCTACCGCCGCCGGCGGCTTCTTCCTGGAGCGGGAAGGCGCTGGCAGCGCTCACGCTCTCGGCCGAGGCCGACCGCCCAGCCAGGGTCGCGAACCGCAGGTAAAGTTCAACTGGATCTCTCAAGCCAGGCACGGGGCGGCGTCGAACGCGCTCGAGTTCCTGGTCTCCGTAAGCCGGACCTCACCGACACCACCGGGGGATCGGGTGCTGGCGCGAGGGCCAAGTGCTGCGCCGCCGCGCCGCCGCAGGATGGGGGACGCCAGAGCCCGGACCACCCGCACCAGTCCGGCGTTCCTCAGCGGTAACCGCGCTCGGCCAAGAAGTCCAGCACCCGCCCCGCCACCTCCTCGGCAGATCCCCTGGCCACCTCCCGGTTGGCCGGCCCCCGGCCTCCCAGCAACGCCTCCAGACGCGAGTCAACCTCCAGCGCCTGGCCCAGCTGCGCTCGCGGCGGGACCGGTCGCGGCGGTCGGTGGCCGAGCAGAACGGGCCGGAGCGTGGGCATTGCGGGTAGGACTGGCACCTCCACCCCCTGGGCGGCGACCAGTGCCGCCGGCCCGGGACGCCGGGGCCGGACCAGGCCTGGCTCCAGCGCAACCACGGCCGGCATGGGCAGCGCAAGTTCCTCCCGCCACCCGCCGTCAAGCCGGCAGCGGAGCCGGACTTCGGCCCCCGCTGTCTTGAGCCGTTCCGCCCCGGTCGCCTGGGGCAGGTCGAGGAGGCCGGCCAGCAGCGGACCGAGGGGCGACACGGAGCCGTCACCGGAGCGGTGGGGGACCAGGACCAGGTCGGCCGAATCCTCGGCCAGCGCCGCTGCCAGGGCGCCGAGATCGGGGGCCACGGCCACCGGGACACCGCCGGCCATCGCCCAACAGCGGCGCAACAGTGCCGCAGCGTCCGGACCGAGGCCGTAGACGGCGGTGGCACCCAACCTCAGGGCGAGCTCCACCGCTTCCAGACTGCCGGGCACCGAGGCCGCTGCCGCCCGGGCCCAGTCGATGGCACCGCTCGCCGGATCGACCTCGATCGAGGTCGGGTCCCATCCCTGCTCGACCACCGCGACCACCCGCACCGCGTCAGGAGTCCCGGAACGAGACGCCGTAGCCGCCCCCCGGATAGCGCCACCGGATCGCCCCCTCGCGGTTGCAGACCAGATAGCAGGTCCCGCACTCGAAGCACTGTTCGTAGCTGAAGACCACCGTGCCGTCGGAGAGCAGCGTGAACAGGTTGGCCGGGCAGGCGTGGACACACGCATGCAGCGTGCAGTCCCGGCAGATGGTGCCGTCGACCACGATGTGTGGCTCCGGGTCGGGCCGAAAGCGGACGGTGGAGAGCTTCTCGGCCAGCGTCGGCTCCATCTCCTGCCTTACCACCCGAAGGCCCGCCCGGCCCGCAAAGCGTCGAGTGCGGCCTGGCGAATCGGCACCCGGGCGCGGCGCAGCTCCTCCAGCGCCAGTGGCAGCAATTTGCGTCGTCGCTCTCCTTGCGAGGACAGGGCCCGCTCGGCCAGTCGGGTCATGACCCCGGGGTACACGTGCTGCATGCGCTCCGACATGATCAGGCCCGGCGCTGAGCGGTAGCGGCGAAAGTCGGGCAACACGAAGCTCTGACGGAGGCGACGCTGGTAGCCGGCAAGACCGGCGGCGTCCGTTCGCCCCGACCCGACCGCCTCGGCAGCCGTCTCCCCCGCCGCCCGCCCCGACGCCACCGCATAGTTGATCCCCTCCAGGTAGAGCCCGGTGGCGAAGCACAGGCCGGCGGCGTCGCCAGTCAGCAGGATGCCGTCGCCGGCAAGGCGGGGCAACATGGTCCAGCCTGCCTCCGG
>CADDZO010000197.1 GCA_902812395.1 bacterium
GGTGGTGCCGGAGCTGCGGGGTGGCCTCGCCACCGCCAGCGACATCGCTGCCGGCGTGAACGTGGCCCTGCGCTCGGCAGCACCGGCCGCGGGTGCGCTGGGCGAGGCGGCCGCACGGTCGCGTCGGGGCGCGCTGGCGGCGCTCTTTGGCGCCCGGGTGGCTGCCAGGAGCCTGGTGCACTATGCCGCCAACGGCCGCCGGCCGGGAGGAGTGGATGGACGATCGTGACCGCGGCTTTGGCTGGGGCCTGGTGATCGGGCTGGCCATCGGCTTCGCCGCTGGCGTGTACCTGAGCCGCGGGCCGGGGCGAACCCCGATCGACAACTTGCGGCTGCGCGGCATCGAGCTGAGCGAGGGCGTCCGGCGGGCGGTGCGCGACCCCGATCATCCGGTGCGACGGGCGGTGGCCGACGGCTGGAGCGCCGCGCAGAAGCGCTGGCAGGAGCTGGAGGCCGAGGCAGGGCACCAGGAGAAGCCGGATGGCTGAGGTCGCCTACACCCAGCTGGCCGAGCTCAAGATCCCGGCCCGGGAGGAGTTCATCGGGCTGGCCAAGCGCGTCGCCACCTCGCTCGCGGGCCAGCTCGGCTTTGGCCTCGACGACATCGACGAGCTGGCGATCGCAGTCGCCCAGGCATGTGGCTCGGTGATCGAGTCCGCCGAGGAGAGCTGGGGTGGCGGGAGCACCTTGAAGCTGACCTTCTCGCCTACCCGCAGGGGTCTGGCGGTGGAGGTGGAGGCGGTGGCGCCCAGCTCGCCCGAGGCCCTCCCCGCCCTTCGTCGCCCGCTGGCGGAGCGGAGCGCCGAAGCAGAGATGATCAGGGAGCTGGCCCGGGACATGATCAGGCTCTTCGTGGACGACTTCTCGCCTCAGATCGACCTGGACCGGCGCCGGATCCGATATCGGATGGTCAAATACCTGATCAGCAGTTGAACGTGGTGTGGTCCCCAGCGAGGACCGGTTTCGTGTCCCCACCGCATGAGCCGCCCCGGGAGGAGCTGCGGCGCCTCCACGAGCGCTACCGGACCGCCAAGGGCGCCGACCGGAACCAGATCCGCGCCGAGCTGGTGGCTGCCTACGAGGGTCTGGTCCACTACCTGGCACGGCGCTTCCAGAACCGGGGCGAGCCGCTGGAGGATCTGGTCCAGGTTGGTTATCTGGGCCTGATCAAGGCCATCGATCGCTTCGATCCAGCCCTGGGCAACGAGTTCACCACTTTCGCCACCCCAACCATCCTGGGCGAGATCCGGCGCTACTTCCGGGACAAGGGCCTGTCGATCCGGCTCCCCCGCCGGCTCCAAGAGCTCTACCAGCAGGTGGTCCGGACCAACGAGGAGCTGAAGAACGAGCTCGGTCGGCAGCCCAGCGTGGCTGAGGTGGCGGAACGGCTGCAGGTCGAGCCCGACGACGTCCTGGAGGCGATGGAGATGTCCTCCGCCCTGATCCCGGTCTCGATCGACGCCACCCTGGGCAGCGAGGAGGGGAGCCGAGAGCTGGGGGAGTCGGTCGGGAGCGAGGATCCCAATCTGGACCGGGTGGAGATGCGAGAGGTCCTGGCCCGAGCCATGCAGCATCTGAACGAGCGCGAGCGCCGGATCATGATGATGCGCTTCTTCGATGAGATGTCCCAGTCCGAGGTGGCGAAGCGCCTGGGCATCAGCCAGATGCATGTCTCCAGGCTGCAACGGGCGGCGCTGGAGCAGCTGCGGGAGTCGCTCGGCCCCGACGCGCCCTGAGGGCGTAGGTGAGAGCCGGTGGCTGACCGGGGGACGGTGGCCAGGAGGCAGAGGCGTACGTACGTTGCGAGTCAACAAAGGTTGGTGAGCTCACGACTCGAGCCACCGATTGCTCGGTGCTCTTGCCCGCTCTCGAAAGTGGGTGTCCGCACCAAGCAGGCCATCGTGCATAGAGCAGGACCGGGTTCCTGCTTCATCGAGGCCCAGCCAGGCTGGGCCTATGGCCTCTCAACCGGCCCCTCTGCCAGTGCCGGCGAGGATCTCACCCGACGAGGCAGGCTTCGTGGGGATCCCAAGATTGAGCAGGTTTTGGTGGCGTTCAAGTCCCGGTCGATGACCGGGCCGCAGCCCTCGCAGCGGTGGACGCGCTCGGCCAGCCTTGGCTTTCACCGTCCCGCAGGCGGAGCACGCCTTGGAGCTGGGGAGGAACCAGTCCGATCAGTCGACCGCGGCGCCAGACGGTCTTGGAGCCGAGCTGGTGCCGCATTGCCCCGAAAGGTCGGCCAGGCTCCGGGCGCAACCTCCGGTTGCGCACCATCCGCACCGACGGTGAAGGACCCTCGGTACGGCCGGTGACACCCGGCAGGGCAGCCGAGGGATCGCCGAGTACACTGTCCGGCGTCCGGTGACCGGCGAGGAGATCAGGAGCCGTTTCCTGCGCCACTTCCAGGAGCGGGACCACCGGGTCCTGGAGAGTGCGCCGTTGGTCCCGGCCGACGACCCGACCACGCTCTTCATCTCGGCCGGGATGCAGCCGCTCCAGCCCTACTACCAGGGCCTGCGGCCGCCCCCGCATCCCCGTCTGGCCTCCTGCCAGAAGTGTTTGCGGACCGACGACCTGATCGAGGTCGGGGACGACCGTCACGAGACCTTCTTCGAGATGCTCGGCAACTTTGCCCCCACTGGCGACTACTTCAAGGAGCGAGCCATCCCCTGGGCCTGGGAGCTGGTCACCGACCCCGAGCGTGGCCTCGGCCTGCCGCCGGAGCGGCTGCGGGTCACCACCCACCCCAGCGACGAAGAGGCGCGCCAGATCTGGCGCACCGAAACGGGCGTCCATCCCGAGTGGGTCTACCAGCGGGCTGACAACTGGTGGGGACTGGACGTCGGTCCCTGCGGGCCCGACTCCGAGCTCTGGTGGGACCGTGGACCCGAGCACGGCTGCGGCCGCCCCGACTGCTCGCCCGACCACGACCCTGGCTGCCAGCGCTTCTTGGAGTTCTGGAACCTGGTCTTCCCCCAGTACGATCGCCAGCCCGACGGAAGCCTGCCTCCGCTGGCCGCTCCTGCCATCGATACCGGTATGGGCCTGGAGCGAGTGGCGTCGATCGTCCAGGGCGTCCCCACCATCTTCGACACCGACCTCTTCGCACCCTTGATCGCCTTCGTGGTCGAGCACGCGGGCCGGCGCGAGCAGCGCCCGGAGCGAATCATCGCCGACCACCTGCGAGCGGCGACATTCCTCTGCGCCGACGGGGTGGTGCCGGCGACCGAGGGCCGTGGTTACGTGCTGCGCAGGATCGTCCGGCGGGCGGTGATGCACGCCCGTCGGATCGGCCTCCGGCGGCCGCTGGCCGAGGGCATCAGGGTGGTGGTCGCGGTGATGGGGGACCGCTATCCCTACCTGGTCGAACGGGCCGGGGACGTGCGCCAGGCGGTGGCGGCCGAGGAGCAGGCGTTCGGCCGCACCCTGGAACGGGGGCTGGAACTCTTTGAGGATCTGGCCGCCCGCCACCCCGACGGGATCCCGGGCATCGAGGCCTTCCGGCTCCACGACACGTTTGGTTTTCCGCTGGAGCTGACCCTCGAGCTGGCCGCCGAGCGGGGCATGCCGGTGGACCAGGCCGGTTTCCAGGCGGCTATGGCAGAGCAGCGGGAGCGCTCCCGTCGTGCCCACCGGGTCCACTGGCTGGAGGCCCGGGGCCTGCCCACCTCGGTCTTCACCGGCTATGAGGAGCTGGAGAGCGGGGCCGTGGTGTTGTCGCTGCGCCGGGAAGGGGTCGAGGTGGAGGAGCTGGTTGAGGGTGAGGAGGGGGAGGTCTATCTGGACCGTACCCCCTTCTACGCCGAGTCGGGAGGGCAGATCGGGGACACCGGCCGCATCGTGGGCGAGCGCGGAGAGTTCCGGGTGGAGGACACCCAGCGTCCTCGGGAGGGGGTGGTGGCCCACCTGGGTGGAGTGGCGCTGGGCCGGTTGAGGCGGGGAGATCGGGTGCGGGCGGTGGTGGACGAGCGTCGGCGGCGCCAGATCATGCGGCATCACACCGCCACTCACCTGCTCAACCGGGCCCTGGAGGAACTCCTGGGCCGGCGCAACCTGCAGCGCGGCTCGTGGGTGGGGCCGGACCACACCACCTTCGACTTCCCCCTGGACCGGCCGCTGACTGCCGGGGAGCTGGAGCGTCTCCAAGCCCGGATTCGCGAGCAGGTGCGCGCGGCGCTGCCGCTGACGGCTCGAGTCCTGCCCTACCCCGAGGCCGTGGCCACCGGCGCCACCCACCTCTTCGACGAGCGCTACGGCGATGTGGTCCGGGTGGTGTGCTTCGGGGACTGGAGCTGCGAGTTCTGCGGCGGGACGCACACCCCGACCAGCGCCGAGGTGGGGACGGTGCTGATCACCTCCGAGACGAGCGTTGGTCATGGGCTGCGCCGGATCGACATGACCGTTGGTGAGGCTGCCGAGGCCCTGCTGGCACGACGGCTGCGGGCGCTGGACGAGGCTGCCCGAGCCCTGGGGGTGGCGCCGGAGCAAGTTCCCGAGCGGTTGGCCGAGCTCCGGCGAGAGCTCAAGGAACAGGGTCGCGAGATCGAGCGCCTGCGCGATCAGGTCCGCCAGGCCGCGCTCCGCGGGGGCGGCCTGCGCCGACGTCCGGCTCGGGTGCCGCTGGTGGCCGAGGAGGTCCCCGCCCAGGGCCTGGTGGACCTGCGGGGCTGGGCCGATCGCTACCTTGAGGCCTTGGGTGGCAGCGGCGTGGTCGCCGTTGCCGGCGACTCCAACTTCGTGATCAAGGTCTCGCGCGACCTCGCCGACGAGTACGCGGCTGACCGGCTGGCCGGGCTCTTCGGCTCCGGCGGCGGCAGACCGGGGCTGGCTCAGGGGCGCCTCAGGCGTCCAGCGGCCGAGGCCTTCCAGGCCCTGGAGGCGGCCCTTCGGTGAGCGGTTTCCGCTTCCTCAAGAGCCGCGACGACTACTACCGGCACTTCACCGCCCTGGACATCGGCACTGACCTGGTCAAGGTGCTGGTGGTGCGGAGGGAGACACCCAACGGCACCGTCCTCGGCGTCGGCCGCGAGCCCCAGCACCCGGATGCACTGGTCGGGGGCGCGATCGCCGATACCGAGCTGGTCATCGACGCCTGCAACCGGGCCCTGGAGTCGGCCGAGGACATGGCCGGGACCGTGCCCGGCCAGGCCGTCATCGGTATGGCCGGAGAGCTGGTCAAGGGCTTCAGCTCCTCGATCGCCTATCCGCGGGAGCGCCCGGCCGAGCGGGTCCGTGAGTCTGAGCTGCGCAACATGCTCCAGCTGGTGGAGCGGCGGGCGTTGCGCGAGGCGCAGCACCTGCTGGAGATGGAGCGCTGCTACGGGGAGGTGGGGGAGGTGCGACTGGTGCACTCCGCCATCACCCAGGTCCGCATGGACGGCTACCCGCTGACCAGCCCGGTTGGGTTCCAGGGCCGCAACCTGGAGCTGACCGTCTTCAACGCCTTCGCCCCTGCCGCCCAGGTGGCGGCGATCGAGACGGTGGCGCGGGAGCTCGATCTGGAGGTCGCGGCCGTGGTCGCCCAGCCGTATGCGCTGGCCCGGGCCGCTTCTAGCGACCAGGTGTGGTCCCAGGGAGGGATCTTCGTCGACATCGGTGGCGGGACCACGGAGGTGGCATTGCTCCGAGGCGGGGGAGTGGAGGGGATCCGGATGTTCAACCTGGGCGGTCAGGCCTTCACCCGCCGGATCGCAGCCGAGCTGGGGCTGAGCTACTTCGAGGCTGAGGCCCGCAAGCTGCGCCACTCCGAGGGGTTGCTCCCGCCCGACGAGGAGTACGCGCTGAGCCAGCTGCTGATGGTGGACGTGGACGTGCTCCTGCAGGGCCTGGCCCTCTGCCTCCGCGAGCTCTCGCGGGGGGAGGTCCTTCCCTCTACCATTTACGTCTGCGGCGGCGGCGCCCTCTTGCCGGAGCTGACCAGCGAGCTGTCGGCGGCTGTGTGGGCGGAAGGGCTTCCCTTTGCCAGCCAGCCCCAGGCCAGCCTGCTGGGGCCGCAGGACATGCGCAGTTTGATCGACTCAACCGGGCAGCTGACCTCGGCCCAGGACGTCGGCCCGATGGGCCTGGCCAGCCATGCGCTCTCGGTCGAGGCGGAGGAGCACGACCAGGTCAACGTGGTCATGAGGGGCGTCCTGCGAGGGATGAGGGGGTGAGTTGTCGGGCCAGGGCCGGAGGTGGCGAGCGGAGATGAAGGGACAGGGAGGGCCGCGGTGGCGGTGAGCCCGATCGTGGTGCAGCCCGCCGAGGACGTGCCCGGCGTGGTCGAGCGGATCCGGCAGTCGCCGGGAGATCATGTGCAGCTGATCCTGGCGCCGGGTTCCCGCTTCGCCCAGAGCCGCTTCAACTTCCAGCTCCTTCGCCAGTACGCGATGCGGCTGGGCAAACAGGTCTCGATCGCCTCCCCGGATGCGACCGTGCTCCGCATGGCCGAGGAGAGCGGCTTCGCTGCCGAGCCGCTGGCGCCGCCGGAGCCGGCCAGCGTCCATCGGCCCCCGCCGGTCCCGCCCCGC
>CADDZO010000198.1 GCA_902812395.1 bacterium
GCAGCGCATCACCCCGGTACTGAAGCGACAGGAGTCCCGGCACCGGCCCTTCTTCTTGGACCGAGGGAAGCCCAGCCGGCGTCCCTTCCGCAGCCCCTTCTTGGACTTCGAGAAGTCCCCCAGCGCCGGTCCAGGTTCCGGAAGGCCTCCTGGTAGACGCACTTGGAGTTCTCACTCCACCAGGCCAACTCGGGCTTGGTCTTCTTCTCCGCGTTCCACAGCCGATGGAGATCCTCGGCCGAGTACCACTTCTTCTCGGCTGCGTACTGCTCCTTCACCCGGGTCAGACCCCAGTTCCAGGCGTAGCGAGCCGCTCCGACATGGGAGCGGAGCCTCCGCTCTTGGGCCGGGGTGGGATCGAGCGCGTACCGGTAGGCCTGGGGCACCCCACGAAGCGGACTTCGTGGGGACCCGGCCTGGGTCAGCTTCACGGGTCCTTCCCGGTGGCCGCTGCGATGGCCTTGGCCGCTCGGTTGGCAGCCGCTCGCCGTCCGGAGAGGCGAGCGCAGAGGCTGGTTGGGATCTCGGTCACGTCCCGGACCAGATCGTCATCCACCTCCGATGGATCCACAACCAGCAACCGGCGGCCCTGTGCCGCCAGCGCAGCCTCGACATACTCCGCACCGAAGCGGGCGAACCGGTCGCGGTGCTCCACTCCGATCGTGGTCGCCGAATTGTCGCGCAGGAGGGCCAAGAACGTGCGGCGCTTGCCGTTCAGTGCGGAGCCGACCTCGGTCACCACGCGGCCGACTGGAAGTCCCTCGGCTGCCGCCCATGCGGTCACCCGGGCAACCTGCCGGTCCAGGTCAGACCCCTGGTCGGCGGAGGACACGCGGGCATCCACGGCCGTAATCCGCGGAACGGCACTGACCGGTGGCTGGTCCACCAGGATCAGCCGGCCGGCGCGGTGCGCGGGAACTGGGAGTTTGCCTTCCCGGAACCAGCGGTAGGCAGTCATGGGATGAACGCCTTGTTGCCCCGCCCAGTTCTTCAAGTTCATCCCTACATACTATCATAGGTTCAAACGCCAACAGTTACCACCCCCCGCACCTGAGGGGTCAGCGACTACGGGGCAGACCAAGCACCCGCTCGGCCAGCGTGTTGCGAAGGATCTCCGAGGTCCCGGCCTCGATGGTGTTGGCGCGGGAACGCAGGAACCCGTATTGCCAGGGCCCGCTGGTGGCTCCCTCCGGCCCCAAGAGCTCGAGCGCGGTCTCGTGCATGCGTTGGTTGAGCTCGGACCAGAACAGCTTCATGATCGAGCCCTCGGGCCCGGGGATCCCGGTGCGGGAGAGCTGAGTGAGGGCGCGCTGGCCGTTGAGCTGGAGTACCCGGGCCTCGATGGAGTGCTGGGCAATGCGCTGGCGGACCAGCCGGTCACCACCCCGGTTGAGCCGCCGGGCCAGGTCGATCAGCTCCTCGGCGGTGATGGCGGCCCGGACCGCGAGTGCCGCGCCCAGCGTGCCCCGTTCGTGGAGCAGGGTGGTGATGGCAACCCGCCAGCCCTCCCCGGGCTCTCCCAGCACCTGGGTCTTGGGCACCTCCACGTCCTTGAAAAAGACCTCGTTGAACTCGGCGTCCCCGGTGATCTGGCGCAGCGGCCGCACCTCTACCCCGGGGCTGTGCATGTCCACGATCAGGTAGGTGAGGCCGGAATGTGGGTTCGGCTCCTCGCGCTCGCGGGCCAGCAGCAGGCACCACCGGGCGTATTGGGCCAGCGAGGTCCAGACCTTCTGGCCGTTGACCAGGTAGTGATCACCTCGGTCCTCGGCCCTGGTCCTGAGGGCGGAGAGGTCGCTGCCGGCGTTGGGTTCGCTGAAGCCCTCGCACCAGATCTCCTCGGCAGACAGGATGGGAGGCAGGTAGCGGCGCTTCTGCTCCTCGGTACCGCAGGCGATGATGGTGGGACCGGCCATGGCCAGCCCGATGACGTTGATCGGGTCGGGGGCACGGGCCAGCACCATCTCCTGGCTCAGGATCACCTGCTCCATCAGGCTGGCGCCGCGGCCGCCATACTCGCGGGGCCAGTTCAGGCCCAGGTACCCGGCTTCGTGCAGCTGCCGTTGCCAGGCCACGTGGCGCTCCAACCAGTTGCCGTCGGCGGTCCTGGCGCCGTCCGCCCAGGCCGGCCGGTTGGCGCCCAGCCAATCCCTGAGCTGGTCGCGGAAGGCGCGTTCGGCGGGGGTCAGATCGAAGTCCATCGTCCCGATTCTGCCCCAGAGCCAGCTTTCCTGCCGGCTCGGGCAAGATGGTGAGGCGATGGCAGGACGCGAGCGGTGGCGGTGAAGGCGGTCGAGGTCCAGCGCCTGGAGGGGCCGGAGGGGCTGGCCCTGGTCGAACGGCCGGAGCCGGCGGCGGACGGTCAGGTCCTAGTCCAGGTCCACGTGGCGGGGGTCTCGTTCCCCGATCTGCTCCTGTCCCGCGGCCTCTACCAGGTCAAGCCTCAGCTGCCCTTCGTCCTCGGCCTGGAGGCGGCCGGCCGGGTCCTCTCCGCTCCAGAGCCCAGCGGGCTGCGCGTGGGCCAGCGGGTGGTCGTGAGCGGACTGGGAAGTTGGGCCGAGCTGCTGGCGGCGCCGCCGGAAAAGGTGTTCCCGTTGTCCGATCGGCTGAGTCTGGCCCAGGGCACCGCCTTCCTCATGAACTATCAGACCGCCCACTTCGGTCTGGTGCGGCGTGGCCGGCTGCAGGCGGGTGAGACCTTGCTCGTGCAGGGTGCGGCCGGCGGGGTGGGGAGCGCCGCCGTCGACCTCGGTCGGGCGCTGGGCGCCCAGGTCCTGGCCGTGGTCTCGGACGAGGCCAAGGCCGAGGTGGTCCGTCGCCTTGGGGCCGAACACGTGGTCCTGGCCGGGGAGGGCTGGCTGGAGCGGGTCCGGCAGTTGAGCGGGGGCGGCGTCGATGTGGCGTTCGACCCCGTGGGCGGGGATCGCTTCGACGACACCGTACGAGCGCTGGCCCCGGAGGGTCGGCTGGTGGTGATCGGCTTCGCCGGAGGACGCATTCCCAGCCTGGCCATGAACCGGGTCCTGTTCCGGAACATCGACGTGGTCGGCGCCGCCTGGGGCGCCTTCGCCGAGCGGGTTCCGGAGCTGCCCCGGCGCACCCATGTCGCTCTATCCGAGCTGGCCGAGGCAGGTCGACTCCACCCGCTGGTTGGCGCCGAGTTCCCGCTGGAGCAGGCGGCCGAGGCCCTGCGCCTGATCGAGGCCAGGCGCGCGCTGGGCAAGGTGGTGCTCCGCCTTCGTGGTGAGGAGGGCACGTGAGCCGGCGCTATCTGGCCCTGGTCGGACTGGCGGCGGTGATGCGGGCAGCAGAGCTGGCGATATCGCGCCGCAACGAGCGGCGCAGCCGAGGGCCGGTGGCCGCCCCGGCAACCTACCCGCTGATGGTCGCGGCCCACGTCGCGCTCTTCATCCTCCCCCCGCTGGAGGCGATCTGCCTGCAGCGCCGGCCTCGGCGGCAGGGAGTCTGGATAGGGTTGTTGGCAGCGGCCACCGGCCTGCGTTGGTGGAGTATCCGGACCCTGGGCCCGAGCTGGAACGTACGCGCGCTGGTACCGCCGGACCTTCGTCCGACCGCCGCCGGCCCCTATCGCTTCGTCCGACACCCCAACTATCTGGCCGTGGCCCTGGAGTTCGTGGCGCTGCCTCTGGCCGGCGGGGCCTGGGCCTCCGCGGTCGCTCTCTCGGCGCTGAACGCGGTAGTGCTCTGGGACCGGATCCGGGCGGAGGAACGGTTGCTGCGGGCGGTGCCGGGCTACCAGGAGCTGCTGGGCAAGCGGGCTCGGTTCATCCCCGGAGTGTTCTGAGCGCACCGGTCGGGTTCGGCTCCCCGAAGAGACGGCCTGGGCTACGGTACGTGCTCGACGCCGGCCCGGTTGCAGGATCAGAGCAGGCGCAGGTACTCAAGCCAGCCCGGCACCGGGCGGTAGCCCAAGGTCTCGTTGATGTGGAGGATGGGAGCGTTGGCGGCGTCGTTGGCGGTCCGCACCCGGTCCACCCCGAGTGCAATCGCCTGGGCCAGCGTCTCCATCTTGACCGCCCGGGCGATGCCCCGCCCCCGAAAGGCGCGGCCACAGGCCGTGTAGCCGGTCCAGGAGGGGCCCCGCTCCGGGAAGGTGAGGAAGGAGATGGCGGCCAGCTCGTTGCCGGCGCGGGCCAGCCAGACTCGGTCGGGGCGCACGCGCGGATCCTGGAAGAACGCCCGCACCTCCTGTTCGCTTCTGGGATGAAAGGGATGGCTGCTGGGGATATCGGCCTCGGTCTCGTTCTGGAGCCTGGTCAGCTTCGGCCAGAGTTGCGGATCCGTTTCCTCGCCCATGGTCAGGAGCCGGATCCCTTGATCGCGCATGCGCCGACGGCTGGCCTCGGCCATGGCCACAAGCCGCTCCCGACCGCCGACCAGGTCCAGCTCCCAGACCCGCTCGGTTCGCTCCATGCGATACCCGGCCGCCTCCATTGGTGCCCTCAAATGGTGGTCGTCCTCCCGGCAGCTGGCCAGCAGGCGGCCGGTGCCTGCCTCGCGCAGCCGGCGCTCCATCTCCTCGAGGAAGCGGTCGGCGGTCTCAGCCGCGGTCGGCAGCACGAACCACCAGAGGCTGCCGTTTCGGTCCGGGTCATGATCCCAGGGCGGGTGCTCGGCCTCGGCAACGCCCACCGCCCGGCCGCCCGTGAAGAGGACCACCCGATCATGCCACCACTGCGGCCGCGAGGTCTGCCAGCGATGGCGGAGCGCGGCCGGGTCCCAGGGGTCGTCCGGATGGCAGGCGGTGATCAGGTCCGCCACCCAGGGCGCATCGCTCGGACCGACTGGGCGGTAGGTTAGCTCGCCGGTCACGGCGCCCCGTCGGCGAGGGGCTGGTCGACCAGCCCCCGCATCTCCGGAAAGCAGCCTTGACATCCTCCCCGCCCTGAGGGGCGGAGATTCCGGGTCGGCGTACCGCCGGGTGGTTGACGTTCGGACCGCTTGGTTCTTGCGGTCCCCCCAGTCCAGTCACCGGGTGCCCCCCGACCTGGTCCGTCATCGGACGGAACAAGTGTACGAAGGCGCCCTTGAGGGTCGCGCGAGGCTCCACCACCAGCCTGAAGGCCGGCGCACTGCGCCGCAATCTGGTAGGTCCGGCGCCGATCGTCCAGGCTGGCCGTCTTTGGCGGCAGCAGCTGCGCCTCGGGGCCTCGCATCTCAAAGAAGCAGCGGTTGGTCCCATCGAGATCGCCAGGAGCGACGGTCTGGATGTCGGCGATCCGACCCCGGTGCTCGTAGTAGGTGATCAGGGACCGCTTCATGCTTCCGGCAGCATGACCGCCGCCATCACCCCAGTGAAGCCGGCCGCAAGGCACCGGTGCAGCGTAGCGCGGTCGGCGAGCCGTTGCCCGCGGCACGGCCCCTGAGCCGATTCTCCTCGATCCACGCCAGCACCTCCGCCACAGCGCAGCATGACGCCCCGGATCCCTGCCACCTCGGCGCCCCGCCGGGCTTGAGGTCCCCGCCGACTGGATCACATCCGTGGTGACCGGTCCAGGCGCGACCGAAAGGGGACCTGCGCCATGAGAACCGTTGCGGGTCAGTGAGCATGAGTCATCCGGCCCGCAGTCACCGGTTGCCCGGTGGCGGTCCCGGTCTTACCCGCTTGCGCGGCGCCGGGTTCCTGCTTGGGGTCCCCACGAAGCCTGCTTCGTGGGGTCCCCTCCTGCTTCATCGCCGTGTGCCCAGCGGTGCTGGGTCTTACCTCGGCTCCACAGGCGTTTACCCTATAGAGCTGGGGGAAGAACCGCTCGGCGACCAGCAACCGTCCGCCGCGCCAGACGGTCTTGGAGCCGAGCTGGTGCCGCACGGTCCCGAAGGACTGGTCCGCTGCGGGCCAGCCTCCGGTTGCGGAGCATCCCGACCACGTTCAGGTCCTCGACCACCACCGTCTCGTATCGAGCAGCCAGCCAGGTCGTGGCCTTGTGCACGGCATCGAGACGGCAGTTGGCGATCCGGGCATGGATGCGCGCCAGCCGCCGCGCGCTCTTCCTGCGGTTGGCTGAGCCGGTCTTTTTGCGGGAATGGGCGCGCGAGGCTCGGCGGAGGCGCCCCAGCGCAGCCCGAAGCGGCTTGGGACCAGGGAACCTGATCACCCGACCTCGGTGGTCCACCGCCGTGATCAGGGAAGCGATCCCGAGATCGATGCCCACCGCCGTCTGGGGCCGCCGATGATGATCCGGGATCTCACGCTCCACCTCCACGGCGAAAGACACCGCTGGGCGGTCCGCGACACGGTGGCAGAGAGGATCCTGGCCTTTCCTTCTGCGATCTTGCCCGCCGACGCCTCGGTGGACTCGTGGGTGCGGATGGTCCCCAGCCTGGGCAGCGTGACCGTCGAGCCCGAGCAGCGCATCACCCCGGTGCTGAAGCGACAGGAATCCCGGCACCGGCCCTTCTTCTTGGAGCGAGGGAAGCCCAGCCGGCGTCCCTTCCGCAGCCCCTTCTTG
>CADDZO010000199.1 GCA_902812395.1 bacterium
GCCCCCGGGGGCAGGCCGCGGGGCGTGGGTCGGGGAGACGGAGATGGCCCGGACGAGCTGGCCGAGGCCAACCGGCCGACTTGCGGGCGGATCGCGAGCCAGAGCTCGCCAGCCAGCCCGCTGCCGGGGCCACAATCACGGTGCCCAGGAGGCTGCCGCGATGATGAGCTTCAAGGCCCCGTCTGTGCCGCCGGCCGCGGTCCGCGGCCTCCAGGCCGAGCCGCAGCACTTGCACTGGCCCCTCGCGACCCGCCTCCCACGCCGGTGACGCCGACCTGGGCCACCGCACGGTGGGTGAATACCGCCCAGGGGAGCCTCGCGCAAGCCGCTGGTGTGCCCGGAGAAGAGGGCGTTGCCGCGCCTGGCCCGGCCAGCCGGCGGAGTGGCTGGACTCGGGCCCGTCGGTGACGTCCCCGGCGGTGGAGATGTGGGGGCGGCTGGCGCGCAAACCGGCGTCCAGCCGGATGCCACGACGATGCTGGGCGACCCCGGCCACTTCCAGCCTCGGGTCCTCGACCCGGGGGTGAGCCCGGCGCGGAGGAGGGGGAATGGCGCCGGCGCTGGCGGCGGTGGCGGTCCTGACCGCGTTCCTGGCCGCTGCCCGATCCCGGCGGCCGCCGGCGCGGTAGCTTGACCCGCTGGCCAAGCAGGACGTCGCACTGTCGGCGTTCAGTGCCCCCGGCCGCCCCCACCGTGATACGGCATTCGGGACCAGGAAAGGCTCAACTGGCCCTCGCGGAACCACGATCACGTTGGGCAGGTGCTCTTGGACCGCATGGCGTTTCGTCGAGGCTCGGACTATGCACGAATGGAGTGGGTGCCGGGACCGGGTGGTCCTACCCGCCCTCCGACCCGGGTTCATGGCCGGGGGTCTGGAGGTGGGCCATGGAGCCGTACCGGGCCACCAGCTGGGCGAACTCGGCGGGGTCGTAGAAGCGACACCGGCCCGCGCCGAAGGCGGTCGCCACTGCCAGGCAAAGGCGGGTGGCCGTTTCCACATCGACCAGCTGGGCAGCGCCGACGGCGGAGCCCGGGACCACGCTCTCGGCGGTGAGGGCCACCCCCACTGCCGGGGCCGGGGTAGCGGTAGAGGGCTGGAGGATGCTGTTGAGGTGGAAGAGTCCGTTGCCGTAGGGGGTGATGTCCTGGTGGGTGATGGCCAGCACCGCCGGCGGCCGGCCGGTGACCGCCTCCACGATGTCCAGTAGGTCCTCGCTCACCCGGAGGATATAGCCTTCCTTGACGGTGGGGGTGATGGCGAGCCCCCGCTGGTTGAGGATGCGGTTGCCGCGCGTGGTGTCGACACAGAGCAGGGCGTCCATGGCCGGGTCCACCTCGTGTCGGTTCATGGTCTGTTGGTCGACAGGAGAGACCATGAAGGGCACCGGGTGGTGGGGGCGGATCGACGCCCGGGGGCAGACGTGAGTGGCGACGACGACGTCGCCAGGAAGGTGGTCGCCTCCTTCCCGCAGCCGGGCCAGCTCGAGGGCGCAGGCGAGCGCGACCAGGGCACCGTCGCCGTCGGAGACGTAGCCGACCTGGACCGGCCGGGCGCCTACTCCGCCCAGGCGCCCAATCACGCCCAGGGTGGGGGCGGGGCCGCCGACCAGCCGCCCCTCGCGGCCGGCGATCACGGCCCGGACGAAGTCGGTCGACCCCTCGGCTCCCTGGACCCTGGTGATCCTCACCTCGTCCGCCCCCGCCTCCCGAAGTAGCCCTGCCACCCGCTCCCCGTCGGCATCGGCGCGTCGCAGCACCTCGTAGAGGTCCAGGACCGCACGCCAGCTCATGCCGGCTCCCGACGTCGCCTCATACCACCATCTCCAGGAGGAGCCGGGCCGCCAGGGAGCGCGCGAGGAGGACCGGCCCGGGGAAGGCGCGCGCTGCTGCCCGGCGCATGGCCAGGTCATAGCCGAAGCAGTCCATCAGCAGCACCCGGGCGCCCTGGGCCCGCGCCTCGGCCGCAGCCTGTTCCACCGCCGCCTCCGGCCGGGGTCCGTAGGGGTCGGCCTCCACCAGGACGACCTCGGCGCCCCGCTCCCGCCAGGCCCGGGCCGCCTGCTGCCGCTGCTCAGCCAGGGGGATGAGGGCCCCCAGCCGGTCGGGGCCGGCGATGCCGAGCGCGGCGCCGTGAAGCGCCGCCTGGGGCTGGAGCAGCGGTCGGCGGTGGTGGAATGCCGGGAAGGTGCCAGTGCAGAGGAGGAGGGTGGCCTCTACCCCGTCCTCGCCCTCCAGCTGCCCGATCTGGCGCTGGAGCCGCTCCACGATCACCTCCTCGGCCACCCGCACCGACCCGCCGTCGCGGAGCCGGGTCACCAGCAGATCCTGGCCGGGGCGGGGCGCCAGCTGGGCCAGGTCGCCCGGCCCCAGGTCGTCCAGCGCTCCCCGCTCCACCACCGCGAACCCGTCGCCGAGCACGGCCGCCACCTCCCGGGCCAGACCGTCCGGCCGGGGCGACTGGCCGATCGTAAGGATGCCGAGGCGGCGGGTCGGTTCCCTCAACCCGGGTTCAGGCCAACGGCGTCCCATAGCGCTCCGCGTAGGCGAAGGCACGCAGACGGCGGCCGGCTGGCCCTGGTGCCGCGGTCTCGGCCGGGGGCTCGGTCCCGGCCGGCCAGCCGATCTGGAGGATGAACTCGGGCACCGCCGAGGGCGGCAGCTCGAGGGCGGCCCGGACCCCACCCCGGCTGAAGGAGGTGGTGGGGCAGGTGCCCAGGCCCAGCGCCTCGGCCTCCACCATCATGTTCATGGCCGCGGTGCCAACGTCGATCCAGGTGGTGGTGTCGCGGTCGACCCGGACCTGCGCCCGGGCGGCGGCGTCGAGATCGGTGCAAATCACGACCAGGGCGGTGGGCAGCCCCAGCATGCCCGGGGACATGGCCCGGACCAGGTCGATCCGGCGCTGGTCGCGGACCAGCAGGAGGCGATGGATGCGGTTGTTGCTGGCGCTGGAGGCCCAGCAGCCGGCCTCGAGCACCATCCGCAGCCGCCGCTCGTCCACGGCCTGGTCCGAGAAGCGGCGGCAGACGCGGCGGCGGCGCAGCAGCTGGAGCAGCCCATCGGCCTCCACCGGCGCGGGCGGGCCCGGGGGCGCGCTCATCGTCCCTCCTCTTCCCGTAGCCGCTCGGCCATCCTTCGGGCAGCCTCGGGGAGGAAGGCGAAGTACGCCTCCCGGTCCGACATCAGCAGCACCTTCTTGGCCTCGATGTCGTCGTGCAGCTGGCCCAGCCAGGGGTCGTCCAGGCCAGCCTCCAGCAGCGCCCCGGCCAGGCGGGAGGCGGCGTCGAGGAGGCGGAAGGTGCCGTAGAAGCCGGGCTCGACGGCGCAGATCTCGGCGCTGGCCAGCAGGTGGGCGAGCAGTCGGTAGGCGGCCTTTCGCTCCAGCCGGACCTCGGTTCCGCTCATGGCGCCTGGTACACGCTCCGGCGCAGAAAGCGCCCCCGTCCCGGCCGGCTCAGCACCTCGCCCTCGCGCACGATCACCTCGCCCCGCGAGATGGTCAGTACCGGCCAGCCGGCGGATTCGTAGCCCTCGTAGGGGTCGAAGTCGGAGCGGGACTCCATCCGCGCCGCCTCGATCCGGAAGCGGCGGGAGGGCTCGATCAGGACCAGGTCGGCGTCCGCCCCCACCGAGAGGCTGCCCTTGCGGGGCCACATTCCGAACAGCTTCGCCGGGTTGGTCGAGATCACCTCGACCAGGCGGCTGAGCGAGATCCGGCCCCGGCCCACGCCCTCGGCGTAGAGCATGCCCACGCAGGTCTGCACGTTGGCCACCCCGCCGGGCACGTCGGCGAAGCTCAACGCCGGGTCGGTCTTCTGGGCAGCGAGCCAGGTGGTGTGGTCGGTGGCGTAGGTCTGGATCTCGCCGTTGCGCAGCCCTTCCCAGAGCGCGACCTGGTCGTCCGGGGTCCGCAGCGGGGGCCAGCAGACGAAGCGATTCCCCTCGCGATCGGGCAGCTGGTAGCGGCTCTGGTCGAGGAAGAGGTAGGCGGGCCGGGTCTCCACGTAGATGGAGGCGCCGTCCCCGCGCGCTCGTCGCACCGCCTCCAGGGCCGCGCGGCAGGAGAGGTGGACGAAGTAGACCGTGCAGCCGACCTGGCGGGCATACTCAGCCACCCGTGCCGTGGCCAGGGCCTCGGCCGCGGGCGGCCTGGCCTCGACCAGGTGCTCCACCGACCGCCGGCCGGCCGCCAGCAGCCGCTCCGTGAGATGGTCGATGAGGGCGCCGTCCTCGGCGTGGACGTTGACCATCACCCCCAGGCCGGCTGCGGCTCGGAGGGTGCGCAGCAGCTCGCGGTCGGTGAGGGCCAGGTCACCCACGGCGGTGAAGACCTTAAGGCTCGAGAACCCGGCCCCGATCAGCTCGGGCAGCTCCTCGAACAGGCCCGGGACGTCGGGGTCGGTCACCACCAGGTGAACGCCGTAGTCGAGGTGGGAGCGGTCGCGGGCCTTCTCCAGCTCGGCCTGGGCCGCTTCGCCCAGCCGCTGCCCAGGCGACTGGAAGGCGAAGTTGACGAAGGTGGTGATGCCGCCGGCCGCGGCCGCCCGTGAGCCGCTTTCGTAGTCGTCGGCGGTGGCCCCCTGCTCCAGGCGGGTGTCGAAGTGGGTGTGGACATCGATCGCGCCCGGGCAGACGATGAGGCCTCGGGCGTCGATCTCCTCGGCGGTGCTCGCCTGCAGCCGGCGCGCGATGGCGGCGATGTGACCGTCCTCGATCCCGAGATCGGCCTGGAAGACCGCCTCGGCCGTGGCCAGGGTTCCGCCGCGAACGATCAGATCCACGGCTCAGGCCACCTCGGCCACGGCCGCGTAGGCGTGCGGGAGCCCGAAGGCTCCGGGCCCGAACACCTCCAAGGCGGCCGGGGTGCGCATGATCGTGGGCGGGGTGATCGCGATCACCCGCACCCGCTGCCCGTAGCGCAGCCCCTCGGTGGTGACCGGCTCCGCCGACTCCGCCTCCAGGACGCAGATCAGGTCGGGAACCAAGGCCAGCACCTGGCCGTCCAGCTCGGCGATCAGGTGCTCGTTCTGGAAGCTGATGCTCAGCGCCGGGCCGGGAGCGAAGGGCCGGATACGGGCACTGCCGCGCACGAAGCCACCGGTGGTGCGGCGCAGGACGTCCTCGACCTTGCCCTCGAAGAGGATCCGGGGTGGACCGTAGCCGCTGGGCTGGAGCGCCTCGGCCAGCCCCTCGATCGGGTCCCGGTGCCGCTCGCGGGCCTCGCGGATGGCGCGCCCCACCCGGATGCCCAGACTGAGCGTGCCCGGAATCGAGACCCGCCGGGCCGTCGCCCCGTCCATGGCGTACTCGGCGATCAGGGAGGCGCCGCCCATACGCACGGTGACGCCGCGGGCCAGCCACTCCATGGCCCGGTTGTCGTGGGCGGTCACCAGGACCACGTCGCCCTGCTCGTTGGCGATCGCCATCGGGCTGCCGGAGACGCCGAGGACATGGAAGGTCTCCATCTGTAGCTCGGGGAATGCCCGACCCATGCCGTCGGCGTCGACCACCGGCTTGCCGGTCCGGGCCGCCACTACCAGGGGCATGGTGGAGTTGATCCCCCCGCACTCGATGGGCATGGTCGCGGTCGCCTCCCGGCCCAGGTGGCGCTCCAGGGTGCGCAGGGCGTGCACCCCCTCGCCGCCAGAGGGGATCTTCTCCACCATCACGGTCGGGGCCCCCATCATCGCCGTGGGCACCACCAGGGCCTCGTCCGGGACCTCGTCCAGGTCCCAGACGGTGACCCGGGCGCCCTCCCGCAGGGCGCGCTCGACCATGAGGCGGCCGACGTAGGGGTCGCCGCCCCCGCCCGAGCCCAGCAGCGCCGCCCCCCGGGCGAGGTCAAAGAGGTGGTCCAGGGTGAGCTGCCAGCTCACGGGTTCAGCTCCTCCAGTGGCCGGTAGTCGAAGTCGTAGCCGAAGTACCGGGGTCCGACCAGGGCCAGGCCGTCGGGGGTGCGCCAGCGCGGATCGCAGGGAGCGGCGACGGCGGTGATCCGAAAGCCGTAGCGGATCTCCTCGGTGGTCACCGGCTCGGCGCTCTCCGAGTCCAGGAGGACGATCAGGTCGGGGACCGAGGCCACCACCCGGCCGTCGCGGACGGCCACCAGGTGCTCGTTCTGGAATCGCACCACTAGGCAGGAGCCGGCGAACTCCTCGACCCCCTGCAGCTCGGTCGAGCCGCGGGCGAACCCGGCCTCGGTGCGGCGCCGTACGCCCACCACCCGGCCCTTGAAGATCCGGCGTCCGCGCAGGCGCTCGGTGACGGCCGCGATCGGGTCCCGGTGGCAGGCCCGAGCCTCCCGGATGGTGCGGCCCAGCTCCTGGCCCAGGCTGAGCGTGCCCAGCACCATGCTCTCCTTCACCTGGCGGCCGGTCATGGCGTAGAGCGCGATCATGGCCGTGCAGCCCATGTCCACCGTGGCCGAGCGGGCCAGG
>CADDZO010000200.1 GCA_902812395.1 bacterium
GACCGTCGCTCCGGCTCCCCCGCCGACCCACCCACAGGTCCCCCGGCCCGGCCTGGCGGGAGTCCTCCACCACCCGTTGCACGTCGTATCCACCGCCGGCCTGGACGCGGGCCCCGGGGACCGCCTCGGCCAGCTGCTGGAGGCGCACGGAGGGTGAGCATACTGAGGACGTGGCCACGGTGCGGGTGATGGGCATCGTCAACGTCACCCCCGACTCGTTCAGCGGAGACGGTCTGATGGACCCGAAGGCAGCCGTCGCCCGTGGCCTGGCCATGGTCGCCGCCGGCGCCGACGTGATCGATGTCGGCGGCGAGTCGACCCGTCCTGGGCACCGCCCGGTCCCCGTCCAGGAGGAGATCCGGCGGGTATTGCCGGTGGTGCAGGCACTGGCCGGTCGGGGCCTCGAGGTCTCGGTGGACACCAGCAAGCTGGAGGTGGCGAGAGCGGCCGCGGGGGTCGGGGCTGCCTGGATCAACGACGTCTGGGGCCTGCGTCGCTCGCCCGGCATCGCCCATCTCGCCGCCGAGCGCGGCCTCGGTCTGGTCCTGATGCACAACCAGCAGGGCCACGAGTACGAGGGCGACCTGGTCCGGGCGGTGGTCAGCGGCCTGCGCTGGTCGGTGGGGGTGGCCCGGGCCGCCGGCGTCCCCGGCTCGCGGATCGTGGTGGACCCAGGGCTGGGGTTTGGCAAGACCGCCGAGCAGAACCTGGTGCTCCTGCGCCGACTGGACGAGCTGGGCGAGCTGGGGCTACCAGTGCTGGTTGGCCCCTCGCGCAAAGGCTACCTTGGACGCCTGTTCGGGCTTGAGGGCCAGATGCGCGTCTGGGGCACCGCCGCCGCCGTGACGGCGGCGGTGATGCGGGGAGCCGCCTGGGTGCGTGTCCACGACGTGGCCGAGATGGCAGCGGTGGTGCGGGTCGCGGAGGCGCTGCGGGGGCCGGTGGCGGTGCCGTGACGCTGGCCTACCTCGGGCTCGGCTCCAACCTCGGAGACCGGGAGACCAACCTGGAGAGAGCGCGCCGGCTATTGGCCGAGCGAGGCGCCAGGGTGCTGCGGACCAGCCGGGTGCGAGAGACGGAGCCATTTGGGGTGACCAACCAGCCTCGCTTCCTGAACCAGGTGCTGGAGGTGGAGTGGCCGGGATCGGCGCGCCAGCTGCTGGCCGCAGCCAAGGCGGTGGAGGCGGCGATCGGACGCACGCCGAGCTACCGCTGGGGGCCGCGGGAGATCGATGTCGACATCCTGCTCTTCGGAGACGAGCAGGTGGCGGAGCCGGATCTGGTCATCCCTCATCCCGGGCTTTGGACGCGAGACTTCGTGTTGGCGCCCCTGGGCGAGCTCCGTCCCGACCTGGTCAGGCGGTGAGGCCGCTCCGGGTCGCGTGGCTCGGCCACCGTTCCGCCTCTGGCGCCGACGGCATCCTGACCTACTCGCGCGAGACCACCGCTGGATTGCGTGCCCGCGGCGTCGAGGTCCTCTTCCTCCACCACGCCCGGGACCAGGCCGAGGATCCGGGCTCGATCGCGCTGGACTCCTTCGCCATCTCCCACCGGCTCGTGCTCTCCCCGCCCAGCGCCCGGCGCAAGCTGATCGACGTCCTCCAGCAGCACCGGATCGACCTGGTCCACGTATCCCTTGCCTTCTCCAGCCTGGACTTCAACCTGGCCCGGATTTGCCATCGACTGGGGATCCCGGTGGTGGCCACCTTCCACGTGCCCTACGACGGCCGCTTCTCGCTCTGGCGCGGTATCAGCGGCACCGTCTACCGCCTCTACGCCCAGGCACTGGCCGAGTGCGATGCGGTCATCATCTTCAGCCAGGACCAGCTTGAGTTGCTGGCGCGGCTGGGCGTGCCGCGCGAAGCGATCCACGTCCTGCCCAACGGCGTGGACGTCGAGCGCTACTCCCCGGGGCCGCCCACCAAGCTGTCCCAGCTCGGAGCCGAGCGGCTCTTCAGTTACGTCGGCCGGCTGGACCCGGAGAAGAACGTCGACCATCTGCTGGCGGCGTTCCTGGACGCGGATCCGCCCGATGGCCTCAAGCTGCTCGTGGTGGGCGGTGGCATCGGCCGGCGGCACCTGGAACGCCGCTACCGAGACCCCCGAATCGTCTTCACCGGCGTGATCGGGGACGAGCAGGAACGGATCGAGGTACTGCGCAGCTCCGACGCCTTCTTCCTGCCCTCCAGCGTGGAGGGGCTGTCGCTGGCCATGCTGGAGGCGATGGCGTGCGGCACCGCCACCGTCGCCACCGACGTTGGCAGCGACGGGGAGGCGCTGCGAGGTGCCGGGATCGTGCTCGACCCCTCCCACCTGGAGACCGAGCTCCGGGCCGCCATCCGGCTGCTGGCCGCCAACCCCTCCGTCTGCGCGCTGCTGGGCCGGCTGGCCCGGCGGCGGGCGGTGGAGCGGTACTCGCTGGCCCGCAACCTGGACCGGCTGCTCGCCCTCTACCGGCGGCTGCTTGAGGTCAGTCGTCCGGACCTGCGTTCGTGAAGCGGTAGCCGATGCCGGGGACGGCGAGCACGTAGAAGGGCCGGCTGGGCTCGGGCTCGATCTTGCGGCGCAGGTTGCGGACGTGGACGTCGATCACCCTCGACTCCACCTCGCCCCCACCATGGGCTCCGCCCCAGACCTCTTGCAGGATCCGCTCTCGCGAGAGCGCCCGGCCGGCATTGGCCGCCAGCGTCGAGAGCAACTCGAACTCGGTGTGGGTGAGGGCCACCTCGCGCCCGTCGCGCAGCACCCGACGCTGGTCGAGGTCGATGACCAGGCCCTTGAACTCGAGCCGGCCCCCGCCCGGCCGGTGTCCGTTGAGGCGGGCACGGCGCAGGTTGGCGCCGATCCGGGCCGTCAGCTCACGCACCCGCAACGGCTTGGTGACGTAGTCGTCGGCCCCGATCTCCAGCCCCACCACCACCTCCACCTCATCCGCGCATGAACTCAGCAGGATGATCGGCACCACCTGGTCCAGACGCCGGAGTTGACGGCAGACCTCGTGCCCGCTCTCGTCGGGCAGGTCGACCTCGACCAGCACCACCGACGGCCGCCGCTCCAGGAAGCGATCGAGAGCCTCGCGACCGTTACCTGCCTCCACGACCTCGAACCCGTCCAGGCGGCAGGCGTCCCCGACCTCGCGACGGACCCGTGGGTCGGGGTCGGCGATCAGGACGACGCGGTGGCCCCTCGGCGGCGCCGGAGCCCAGAGATCCTCACACACCAGGGTGGTCACGGCCGAGGACTCTACCCATTGGGACCGCCTCCGCGCGCAGGCGGCGTGCCGTCCTGCGCGCCCGGCTTGCCAGGTGGTCGAGGCGGGCGGCAACCGGGGAAAGAACCAGATCCCAGACCCCGCAGTACTCCACCAAACGTCCCCCGAACCCGGATTTGAACTGCCAAAGCCCGTGCCAGGGATGTGAGGGATCGCGCGAGGGAGGGATGCCCCAGAGGTCGTAGTCCCGGCAGCCAGCCCGGTACGCGTCCACCATCGCCGCCCACTGGACCGCGTAGGTCGGCATCAGGTTCAAGTGGCGCCCGCAGGCCCCGCCGAAGAGGTAATAGGAACGGCCCGCGAAGCGCGCCACCATGATCGCTGCCAGGGCCTCGCCTCGGTAGCGGGCGACGTAGATCCGACACCATTCGAGCAGCTCCAGGCGATGCCGGTAGAGCTCGACGCTGGGCAGGGAGATGCCCTGGCGACGCTCGGTGCCGTCGCTCTGGCGCTTGAGCTCGACTGCGTCTTCACCCACCTCCACCACCACCCCCCGCCGTTCCGCCAGACGGACGTTGTAGCGGTGCTTCGGCTTGAGCCGGCTCATCATCTCGTCGGGCGGGCCAAGCGGCACCAGGAGCGTGTGCCGGGGGTGCACCTCTTCAGGTGCGGGAGTAAAGCCGAACAGGCGGAGCTCCCCGCCCAGGGCGATTGGTGCCTCCGGCTCCACCCGGAGCCGCGCCAGCCGCCGTCGCCGCGCCCAGTCGGCCAGCTCAGCCACGGTTTCGGCGGTAGCCGGCACCGGGCCTCGGGGACAGTAGGCCCACCGCAGCGGCCCACTCCCCTTGAGCAGCAGGGTCGCCTGCCCGCCCCCGGGCAAGAGCAGACGCTCCACCGCCCAGCCCTCCCGGGCCTGGACCTCGCCGTACCCCCAGGACTGGAGCAGGGGAGCTGGGGACTGGACCTCGCACAGGGCTGCATCCCAGGTGGCGGGGGAGATCGTCTGGCTGCTCACGGCGGCGTCCACCATGGGACCGAAGTCTGCCTCAGGTGGCTCCGAACAGGTGGCAGGTGTCGTTGACGACCGTGATTCTGGAGCGGCCATTGGCCCGGTGGATGATCGAGAGCGAGCCGTTGTCGATGGCGAAGGGGAAGAAACCGACGCTACGGCGGCCGACGACCGCCAGGAGCGCGACCTGGATCACGCCGCCGTGGGTGACGCACAGGACATCACCCGAGGGGTGCCGCTCCAGGATCTGGCGCAGGGTAGCGATCACCCGCCGCTCGAAGGCGCAGGCCCCCTCCCCGGCCGGGATCAGGTCCCAGGAGCGCTCTTGCCTCCAGGCCTGGAACTCGGCCGGGAAGTCTCGGCATACCTCCTCGGCGGTCTTCCCCTCCCAGGCCCCCAGCCCGATTTCGCGCAGCCCGGCCAGCGGGACGGGTTCCATGCCCACCGCCGAGGCCAGCGCGGCGGCCGTTTGCCGTGCGCGGGTCAAATCACTACAGTAGAACGCTGCCAGCCGGTGGCCGCGCAGGCGGGCGGCCAGCTCCAGCGCTTGCTCTCGGCCGTGGGCCGTGAGGGGCGGGTCGAGCTGGCCCTGGATTCGGCCAACGACGTTCCACGTGGATTCGCCATGGCGTACGAGGAGCAGACGGGACGGGGCGAGGTCGTGATCCTCGGAGCCGCCGGGAGTCGCGCTCAGCGAAGGCGCGGGCTCCGGGTTCGGCATAGCGTGGAATCTATACTAGCCTCTTACCTGGTTCACACTGGGACGGCGGGCCCCGGGCCGTGCCGCAACTGGAGAAGCTGTTGCAGACCACAGGGTCGCTAGCCGACTTCAACGTACGTTCCCTGCTCGAGGCGGCTCAGGCCGAACGGGCTACAGGGGTGCTGACCTTGCGTCAGAACGGGCAGGGCTTCACCACCCTGTATTTCCTGTTCGGCCACCTGTTCCATGCCGTGGGCGAGGGCACGACCGGCGACGAGGCCGTCATCTCGGCCCTGAGCTGGTCGAGCGGTGAGTTCGACTTCGACGTCAAGGCCAAGTTGCCGCCCGACGAGACCGTCCGCTCCTCGATCCCGGAGCTGATCGAGCGAGCGCACCAGAACGGGCGTGTCGCGTCGGCGCCCGCCCAGCCCAAGCCTGCGCGCCGGGCAGCCGCGCAGGCCGAGGCCGAGCCCTGGACGCCACCTCCGGCGGCCACCCCCCGGCCGCAGTCCACGCCGGCCGGCTGGAGTCGCTTTTTCAAGCAGCGACCGCGACCGCGGCACGGGCGCGAACCGGTGCCGGTGCCGGCCGGGCAGACGATGTACGACTCGCTCAAGACCTCCTTCGTCGACTTCCCCCGGCTGATCACGACACTGGAGCGGGAGGGCCACACCGGCTACGTGCGACTGCTCACCGAGACCGCCAATGGTCTCATCTACTTCCGTGAGGGGACCGTGCTGGAGTGCGTCTACGATGCCGGCGACGACCCATCCCCGGAGCTGGGCAAGGCGGCCTTGATCCACTTCAATGAGGAGGTCAATCGCGGCCAGGGAGTGCTGGACGTGGTCGGCCTGACGCCTGAGCTGGTCGATGGCCTCTACGAGCTGACCGTGGCCCAGCCCGTCTATACCGAGCTCTATGCGTCCTGGGTCAACGTGTCCGCCCTGCTCGGTTTCCTGGAGGAGCGCCAGCTCAACGGCACGGTGACCGTCCGAGCAGCGACCGGAACCGGCGTGATCATCCTCAAGGACGGCAAGCTGGCCGGGGCGTACACGAGCGAGTCGCGCGAGGTCAGCGAGCGGGCCGATGCGGTGCTGGCCCTGTGCCGTGACCCGGGCGCCATGATCGAGGTGAAGACCCGCGCCGAGACCCGGCACGAGCCGCTTGACATGAGCGACGTGATCGGAGGGCGACGTGGGTTCGCCGCACCTGCCCCCGCTCCGCCACCCGCCCCTTCACGCCCGGCAGCGACGTTCCAGCCTCAGCCTCCGGCAGCGCCCGCCTACAGCCCGCCCGAGCCGGCAGCCCAGCCGGCTCGGGCGGGCTGTAGGCG
>CADDZO010000201.1 GCA_902812395.1 bacterium
GGAACCTGGACCGGGCGCTGGGGGACTTCTCGAAGTCCAAGAAGGGGCTGCGGAAGGGACGCCGGCTGGGCTTTCTTCGGTACAAGAAGAAGGGCCGGTGCCGGGACTCCTGTCGCTTCAGCACCGGGGTGATGTGCTGCTCGGGCTCGACGGTCACGCTGCCCCGGCTGGGGACCATCCGCACCCACGAGCCCACCGAGGCGTTGGCGGGCAAGATCGCGGAAGGAAAGGCCAGGATCCTCTCTGCCAGCGTGTCGCGGACCGCCCAGCGGTGGTTGGTGTCTTTCGCCGTGGAGGTGGAGCGTGAGATCCCGGATCATCATCGGCGGCCCCAGACGGCGGTCGGCATCGATCTGGGGGTCTCGGCCCTGATCACGGCGGTGGACCATCGGGGTCGGGTGATCCGGTTCCCTGGTCCCCAGCCGCTTCGGGCTGCGCTGGGGCGCCTGCGCCGAGCCTCGCACGCCCATTCCCGCAAAAAGACCGGCTCAGCCAACCGCAGGAAGAGCGCGCGGCGGCTGGTGCGCATCCATGCCCGGATCGCCAACTGCCGTCTCGATGCCGTGCACCAGGCCACGACCTGGCTGGCTGCTCGATACGAGGCGGTGGTGGTCGAGGACCTGAACGTGGTCGGGATGCTCCGCAACCGGAGGCTGGCCCGCAGCGGACCAGTCCTTCGGGACCGTGCGGCACCAGCTCGGCTCCAAGACCGTCTGGCGCGGTGGCCGGCTGCTGGTTGCCGAGCGGTTCTTCCCCAGTTCCAAGACGTGCTTTGGCTGCGGGACAGTGAAAGCCAAGGCTGGCCGAGCGCACCTTCCGCTGTGAGGGCTGCGGCCTGGTCATCGACCGGGACATGAACGCTGCGAAGAACCTTCTCGCGCTCGCCGTCAGTGGCAGGCCGGCGTCCAGCGCCTCACCGTCTACCGGAGCTTCCCCGACCCCGCCCAGCTCTTCGCCGCCTGCCAGAGCAACTTCCTGACCCAGAGCCCTCCCCCCGATCTGAACCCCGACACCAGGGACCCCACGGCTCGTCTCGAGCAAGCCCTGACCCTGCTCTACGGCTGGTTCCGGGCCACCCAAGGCATGCAGCGGCACGTGCATCACGACCGGCACCTGGTGCCTCAGCTCGATCGGCTCCTGGAGCGGACGCTGGACGCCCGATTCGACGCCGTCGCCCACGCCTACGCCGAGCGCCTGAGAGGGAACCGGAGCGGGATCCGAGCCCTGATCCGCCTGGTACTCGAGTTCCGCACCTGGGAGCTGCTCTCCGGTCTGGGCCTGGAGGACGGGCAGATCGCCCAGCTGCTGGCAAGGGCAGTGAGCGCCGTCGCCAACCCCTCGCCGGCGAGACGGTCTGACGCTTCGGCTTCGCCACCGACGCCCCGAAGCGTGCCGTGACACCGATCCAGCCGTGGGAGGTGGCCCATCCCCCGGCTCCGACCGCGGCTACGGCAGCGGGGTTCCTCGTCAACGTGCTCGGGGTCCTGGAGCCCCCGCCCCAGGTCGGGATCGAGAGGCGATCTTCACGCTGCCCAGATCACGGCGACAAGCCGCAGACCCACGTCCACCGCCATCGAAGACCTGGGCCCCGAGGGCAGTGGCCCCCTCCAAGCTCGCCACCGCCAGCAGCTCGGGCGAGTGCATGGCCGACGGCTGAGAAAATGGGAGACGATGCCGGGCAGGGTGGTCGGAGGTCGAACCGTCGGGGAGTTGGAAGCCGAGGTGCTGCACCAGCTCTGGGCGGCGGAGGCCCCCCTCACCGGCCGGCAATTGCTGGAGCGAATGCCCTCCCCCAAACGCGCCTACACCACCCTGATGACCGTACTGGGTCGGCTGGTCGGCAAGGGCCTGGTGGAGCGAGTTCCGGAGGGGAGGGTCTACCGGTACAGAGCTGCCGGGGATCCCGACCGGCTCACCGCTCGCGCCATCGGCCAGCTTCTGGCCCGGGCGAAGGACCGTAAGGCCGTGCTCGCACACCTGGTCGATGAGACCCAAGAGCCGGAGTTACTGGACGAGCTGGCCGCTTTGCTGGCACGCAATCAGAGGCCATGAGCCAGCTCGTCGTCGCCTCGCTTGCGCTGGCGTGCTTCCTGCTCCTGCCGGAGCCGGCAGGAGGGCGGTGGACCTCTCGGGCCTCTCCCCGCCTGCTGGCAACCGGGCACCTGGTCAGGCTGATCGGGCTGGGCGTGCTGCCCGCCGGCTGGCTCGCATGCCTTGCCGTGGGTTTCGCCGGACTGATCGGGCATGGCCCCGGGCTGCTCGGGGATGGCTGCTGGCTCGGGCTCAGCCGTGGCACCTGGCGGCTGCTGGTCTACGGCACGGTCCTGCTTGCGCTCGCGCCCCTTGGCTGGCAGGCGACTTCGATCGTGCGCAGCGCAGCCCGGCTACGACCCGGAGACCTGGAACGCGTCCTGGCCAGCAAGCACCGGCTTCGCGGAGGCGGCGTGGTCTGGATCGTCCCCTCCGAAGAGGTGATGGCCTACGCTGGCGGCTTTCTGCGGCCCTATGCCGTCGTCACCACCGGGCTGCTCGACCTGCTGACGCCGCTCGAGCGCGAGGCGGTGCTCGAACATGAGGGGGCGCACCTGCGCTTCGGACATCCGTACCTCCTCATGCTCGGAGCTGTGGTAGCGCGCGCCTACGGGTTCTTGCCGGTCGTTCGCAGAGCCTGGGACGGGCTGAACCTGGAGCTGGAGGCGTCTGCCGACGACGAGGCGGCGCGGCTCGTGGGTGCGGCGCCGCTGGCGACCGCCCTGGCCAGGGTCGGTTTGACCGCCGCCGCTGCGGCGCCGGCGCTGGCCGCGGGCGGTCACCTTCGCCACCGCCTTCGCAGGCTCCAGGAACCAGGCCGCCGTCGCTGCACGCCCGCCAATGCCATCGCCGGCGTCCTGGGTGCGATGCTGGTAGCCGCCTTCGGCTGGTCGGCCTGCGCCCTGCTGGTGCGCGATCCCGTGCTGCCGGGGCTGGCGCTGTGCACGGCGGCGATGGCCGCGGTCGGGCTGCGACCCACCTGGCCGTGGCCGTACCGCCAGCGATAGGGCCGGCAGGCGCGCCGTCACGGCGCTCTCTTCTACCGATCCGTAGTAGACTGGCCCCATGGCTTCCATCGAAGGGCAAGGGGACGGTGGCACCCCCCGCAAGCGGGATGAGGGAGCGCTCGGCTGGCTGGCGGGCCTGATCGTGCTCCCGCTCATGCTGCTCTGCTGCGCGGGCCCGTTCGTCGCCGCCGCAATTGCAAGCCTCGGCCTGGGCGCCTGGCTGGCAGCGCACGGCCTCCTGGTCGGTGCACTGGCTGTCGTCGTCGTCGGGGTGGGTGCGGGGTGGTGGGCGCTCCATCGCCGCCGGCAGGCGGCGGCCTGCTGTCAGCCGGCATCCCCGACGCTGGCTGAGTTGGACACTGACGACTACCGCACCAGCGCGCTCGGGCAGACAGAGACCACCCGACTTCCCTCCGGAGCGCGGCACCGGTGAGACCTCGGTGGGGGGAGTTGTCCGGCAACGGGGTTGCGCAGCGAGGCCGTCCCTCCATCCTCGCGACGGCAATCGAGGTCCTGAGCCGGCCCCGGAACCAGGGGATGCTGGTCGTGGTCGCCGCGCTGACCACGTTCGCCTATACGATCCTCCTGCCCTACGACTTTACGCAGCGCTTCTCCATCGCCAACTGGGCATACCTGAGCCCGGGCCTCGTCGCCTGGAGCGTCGTGCTGGGAACGGGAGTGGCCTTCGCAATCGTGTTGCAGATCCACGCCACCTCTCGGCTCGCGGTGGCCAACACCGGGGCGGTGAGCGGCCTGGCCTTCGTGGCCAGCCTGCTCCCCAGCTTCCTGTGCTGCACCCCGATCCTGCCCACGGTGCTAGCATTCGTGGGCCTGTCAGCGGCAACGCTCTACCGGACCAGCGTCGACCTGCAGTACTTCTTCGCCATCCACCAGACACCGTTTCTGGTGGGCAGCTTGGCCCTTGTGGCCCTGGCCGTCTGGATGGGGTTGCGGAAGCTCGCAGCTTCCTGCACAGCCGGCAGTTGTGCAACCGGCCGATCGCAGTCGTCACTCGGTTGCGGTCCAGGCCAGCCAACAGGAGGGGTCATGCGGTGAGTCGAGTTGGCAGCAAGGTGCCACCGGCCCGGCAGCGACGCCCGGTCAAGAGACGGCGTTCCAGCACGCGCTCCCGTTGGGCACTCGCGCTCACCCTGGTCGCCGCGGTGATCGTGGGTGGGCTGATCGCTCTGCGGTTGCTCGGACAGGCGTCTCCGAGCCCATCGAACACTTCTGCCCAGGCTCCGGCCAGCGCCGGTAGCAACGGTGGGGCGGGGGCGGAGCCAACGGTCGGGTCGGTCGCTCCGGACGGCACCTTTCGGACCGTCACCGGCGACCAGCTGGCCGTGTCCTCCCTGCGCGGGCACCCCGCGCTGCTCTGGTTCGTCTCCACCTGGTGCTCCTCCTGCCAGGCCGGCACCCAGGCGATGGCGTCGGAGATCAACACCTTTCGCAACGCCGGGGTCCGGGTGGTCGAGCTCGAGCTCTACAACGACCTTGGACAGGCGGGCCCGGGAATCGACAGCTTCGCGCGAACGTACGCAGGCAACGCCATCACCAACCCGGACTGGACCTTTGGACAGGCCTCGCAGACCCTCACTCAGACCTATGACGCTCAGAGCTACCTGGACATCTACTATTTGCTCGACTCCATGGGCCGCATCGTCTACATCAACGGCTCACCTGGTGAGAGCATGCCCCAGCTCCTCTCTCAGATCCACAAGGTGGCCCACGAATGATGGGGCCCAGCACGCTGCTTCGTTGAGGGCTGGTGGTGAACGCTGACGTTCGTCGCCATCTGGACACCGTCAAGCGAGTGCGCCCCCAGCCAGTGGGAGCGGCCTTGATCGCAGCCTCGCTGGCGCTGGCGGTCCTGTCGCTTCCGGCCTGCGCGGGCACGATCGGTCTCGGCCAGACCCGACTCGGCGCCGCTACCGGCCAGGAGCGTCCGGCACCCAACGGCGAGTACGTCACGGTGCAGGGCGGGCGGGCGAGCATCGCCGGGCTACACGGCCACCCGGTGCTGCTCTGGTTCGTGGCCGGCGGATGTGCCAGCTGCGCGGTCAGCATCCCTACCGTTGCGGGCCATCTCCAGCAGCTTTCGGCCATGGGAGTCCGCGTGATCACGCTCGGCCTACCGGGCGCTTTCGGCTCCGGGTCAGAGCAGCTGTCGAACCTCCAGCAGTTCGGCCAAGCAGCTGCCGGTCCCGCGTTCCACGATGCCGACTGGACCTGGGGGATGGCGACCATGCCGCTGGTGAAGGCCTACGACCCGGCGGGCACGCCAGACGTCTACTTCCTGATCACCGCCAACGGCCGGATCTGGTATCGGAACAGCGTGCCGGTGAGCACGATCGGCGATCTGCTCCGGGAAGCGCGGGCGATGGTCTCGGCGCAGCGGGCTGGCCCCAGCTGACGGCAACCCGAGCTCCCACCGCCCCGCGCGACGTCGTCGACCTCCTCCCGACGGCCCTGATCCAAGCAAAGGCGAGGACAAAGAGGGACGATCGTCCAGTCAGGCGAGGATCGGCGGCGCAGGGGTCGATAACTGTTGGCGATTGAACCTCTGATAGTATGTAGAGGTGAACTCAAGGACTGGGCGCGGCAACAAGGCGTTCATCCCATGACCGCCTACCGCTGGTTCCGGGAAGGCAAACTCCCAGTTCCCGCGCACCGCGCCGGCCGGCTGATCCTGGTGGACCAGCCACCGGTCAGTGCCGTTCCGGGGATCACGGCTGTGGATGCCCGCGTGTCCTCCGCCGACCAGAGGTCTGACCTGGACCTAGAGGTCGCCCGGGTGACCGCATGGGCAGCAGCCGAGGGACTTCCGGTCGGCCGCGTGGTGACCGAGGTCGGCTCCGCACTGAACGGCAAGCGCCGCACGTTCTTGGCCCTCCTGCGCGACAATTCGGCGACCACGATCGGAGTGGAGCACCGCGACCGGTTCGCCCGCTTGGGCGCGGAGGAGGTCGAGGCTGTGCTGGCGGCACAGGGCCGCCGGTTGCTGGTTGGGGATCCATCGGAGGTGGATGACGATCTGGTGTGGGACGTGACCGAGATCCTGACCAGCCTCTGCGCTCGCCTCTCCGGACGGCGAGCGGCTGCCAACCGAGCGGCCAAGGCCATCGCAGCGGCCACCGGGAAGGACCCGTGAAGCTGACCCAGGCCGGGTCCCCACGAAGTTCGCTTCGTGGGGTGCCCCAGGCCTACCGGT
>CADDZO010000202.1 GCA_902812395.1 bacterium
ATGCCGCCGCCGTGGTTGGCCGAGTTGCTGGCGGCCGGGGCGCCGGTTGGCCTGGGTGTGGACGGAGCCGCCTCCAACGAGTGCGGCCAGCTGCTGCCGGAGCTGCGCCAGGCCCTGCTCTTCGCCCGCGCCCGGAGCGGGCCGCAGGCGCTCTCCCCCCGCCGGGCACTGGCCATGGCCACGATCGAGGGCGCTCGCTGCCTGGGACGGCAGGCGGAGCTGGGGTCGCTGGAGCCGGGCAAGCTGGCCGACCTGGCCCTGTGGCGGCTGGACGGCCTGGGCCACGCCGGCATCTCCGATCCCATCACCGCCCTGGTCCTGGGTCCGCCCGCCCCCCTCGAACTGCTGCTCGTAGGCGGGCGGCCGGTGGTCGAGCAAGGACGACTGGTGACCGTGGACGTAGCCCGGGCCGCCCGCGGCGGTGCTGACGCCCAGCGCCGCCTGCAGGAGCGTGGAAGATGAGCGTCATCCTCCCGGCCATCCGCTCCGGCGTCGCCGGCGGCATCGGCGAGCCGGCCCAGCGGCCAGACGGAGTTCCCAAGGTCCGGGGCGAGTTCGCCTACGGCTCCGACCTCTGGGCGCCGTTCATGCTCTGGGGCGCTACCGTGCGCAGCCCGCACCCCCACGCCCGGATCCGGGCCATCGACGTCTCCCCCGCCCTGAGCCTGCCTGGGGTTGCGGCAGCCCTCACCTACCGCGACGTCCCCGGCCGGCGGACCTATGGTCTGGAGGTGCCGGACCAGCCGGTGCTGGCCTGGGATCGGGTCCGCTACCAGGGAGAGCCGGTCGCGATCGTGGCCGCCGACCACCCCGAACGCGCCCGACGGGCAGCCCAGCTGGTGCGAGTTGACTACGAGCCCCTAGAGCCGTTGACCAGCCCCGAGCTGGCGCTGAGGCCGGGAGCTCCGCAGCTTCACCCCAGCGGCAACGTGACCCGCCGGGTGGTGATCCGGCGCGGGGACCTCGATGCCACGGCCGAGGTGGTGGTGGAAGGGACCTACGAGCTGGGCATGCAGGACCAGGCAGCTCTGGGCCCGGAGGCTGGGCTGGCCGTCCCCGCCCAGGACGGCGGCGTGGACCTCTACGTGGCGACCCAGTGGCTGCACGGAGATCGGACCCAGATCGCAGCCAGCCTGGGGATCGCGCCGGAGCGGGTGCGGATCACGCTGGCCGGGGTGGGCGGCGCCTTTGGCGCCCGAGAAGATCTCTCGATGCAGATCCATGCCTGCCTGCTGGCGCTTCGAACCGGCAGGCCGGTCAAGATGGTCTACTCCCGCCAGGAGTCGTTCTTCGGCCACGTCCACCGCCACCCCGGGCAGCTCCACTATGAGCACCGGGCCACCCGTGACGGACGGCTGGTGCTGGTCCGGGCTCGCATCCTCCTCGACGGCGGCGCTTACACCTCCAGCTCGCCCGCGGTCTGCGCGAACGCCGCCTGCTTCGCGGTCGGGCCCTACCAGTGCCCGAACGCCGACATCGAGGCGATGGTGGCCTTCACCAACAATCCGCCATGCGGGGCCATGCGGGGCTTCGGAGCGGTCCAGACCTGCTTCGCCTACGAGTCCCAGATGGATCGGCTGGCGGCTGAGCTGGGGATGGATCCGGTCGAGCTGCGGCTTCGCAACGCGTTCTCCGACGCGGGGGCGATGCTGCCCACCGGCCAGCAGGTGGAGGGATCGGTGCCGGTCCCGGAGCTGCTGCGGCGCCTGCGCGACCTGCCCCTGCCCCCGGCCCTCAACCCCAATCCCGATCCCCGTTGGCTGCCGGGTGGCGTGGGCAACACCTCCCGCGCCGAGTCAGTACGCCGCGGTGTCGGCTATGCAGTCGGCTTCAAGAACGTGGGATACTCGGAGGGCTCCGACGACTACTCGACCGCGCGGGTACGGCTCGAGCTCGGTCCCTCCGGGCCGGTGGCGCGAGTGGCGACCGCTGCTGCCGAGGTCGGCCAGGGGCTGGTGACGGTTTGCACCCAGATCGTCCGCACCGAGCTGGGGGTCGCGGAGGTGACGGTGGGCACCGCCGACACCAGCCTGGGCTCGAGCGGCTCCTCCTCGGCATCACGCCAGACCTACTGCACGGGTGGGGCCGTCCGCGCCGCCTGCCAGGCGGTGCGCGACGAGCTGCTGCGACGGGCACAGGAGCGCCTGGACCGCCGGCGGCCCGAGCCGGTGGCCCGGCAAGGCAGCTTCTCGCTGCGTGGTGGCATGGTGGTGACGCGGGACGGTCAGGTGGTGGCGGAGATGGCGGAGCTGCTGGCCCCCGGTCCGATCGAGATGACGCACGAGTTCCACCACCGGCCCACCCATCCCCTGGACCCAAGGACCGGACAGGGCGATGCGCACGTCCAGTACGCCTTCGCTGCCCACCGCGCGGTGGTGGACGTGGACCTGGAACTGGGGCTGGTGCGAGTGGTGGAGCTGGCCACCGCCCAGGACGTGGGCCGGGCCATCAACCCTCAGGCGGTCGAGGGGCAGATGGAGGGCGGGGCGGCCCAGGGCCTGGGCCTGGCACTGATGGAAGAGATCCAGCTGGCCGAGGGCCGGATGCTGAACCCTTCCTTCACCGACTATCTGATCCCGACTACGCTGGACATGCCGCCGGTGCGGACCGAGTTGCTGGAGCTGGCCGACCCCCACTCACCCTACGGCCTCAAGGGCGTCGGCGAACCCCCGGTTCTCTCCTCTACCCCGGCCATCGTGGCCGCGCTCCGGGCTGCCACCGGTCGGCAGCTGACCCGGGTGCCGGTGCGCCCTGACGACCTGGTCGGGCTGGGGGAAAGCGAGACCGCCTCGCCTAGCTAGAGCAACGTCATGCCCGGTTGGGGCCGCCACTCCTGCTCGAGCACGGCGTAGAGCAAATGGTCGCGCCAGGAGCCGCGAACCCAAAGATACTCGCGAAGCCGGCCCTCGAGCCGCATACCGACCTTCTCCAGGACATGGGCTGAGGCAGCGTTGTCGACATCGCAGGTTGCCCAGACGCGGTGCAGGCCGAACCGCCCGAAGGCGAGGTGCAGGAGCAGATGGGCAACCTCGGTTCCATAGCCGCGGCCCCAGACGTCACGGCGCAGCGTGTAGCCGATGTCCCCGCTCCGGTTGGCCAGGTCACGCAGTCGCAGCCCGCCGGCCCCAACTAAAGAGCCATCCTCCAGGCAGGCGGCCAGCTCGTACTGACTGCGGGCCGGCCATGCCCCGGCGGCACCGCGGACGAAGGCTTCAGTCGCCTCCCACTGCTGGGGACCCCAGGCCAGGAAGCGAGTCACCTCCGGGTCGGATGCGTAGACGTGCACGGCTGGGGCGTCGTCGGGCCGGAAGTCGCGCAGCCGCAGGCGCGGCCCGCGCACCCAGACGCGTGCTCCCCCAGCTGCAGGCCAGGTCATCGTTGCTCGGGCGCGCCATCGATGCGCGCCCGCTCACCTCTCCCCACGCAGTCAGTCGTCGACGCTGCCGTTGACGTTGAACGAGGCGTGGAGCTGCCGGTCGATCCACTCCTGCAGCGCCTTGCGCGCCGTTGCCCGCTGGCCGTAGTAGGCACGCAAAACCGGCTCTACCTCTGACCACCCGCCCGAGTCGGGAACTTCCAGGTGCATGGCGAAGTGCCGGGCGGCCTGGAGCTGGCTGGCCTTCAGGTAGGGACCTCGGGCCTGCCTGTCACCGTAGATATCGCTCAGCATCTCGTCGACCTTCCGGTCGCCGAGCGCCTCCCGAAGCCGTTCGATCGGAATCCTCTTCGGACTCCGGCTTGCGGCCATGTCGCACCTCCTCAGTACACGGACACCGCGACGTCGTCCCGGTCAGGGGCCCCGGCCAGCTGCAAACCGGGGTATTGCAGCATGTCCTCCCTGCCTGACGAGTGACGATGAAGAAACGGGGTGGGGCCGGGCATCCCCCGCGACCGGCATCCCACGTCAATGGCTGGGATCACGCCATCCTCTCAAACTCTACCCACTCGTCGCCTACGGGTCGAGACCTTCATCTGTTGAGAGACCGCCGCCGGCAAGGACCGCTTCACTACCCTCTACGAAACGTGCGGCCCCCTCGCTCCTGTTCCCGACACCTCTCACCTCGGGGCCAGCTCGCAGCATCCCCAGAAGGGAGTGGAGTTGCTCGCACCCCGACGCCGGCAGGCGTGGCCGTGCCGCCGGCGCGGGGCACTGCGGGTCGGCGGCCCGGCGGGAGCGCATCCCGAGCACGGTCCGATGGATCCCCAGCGAGGCCAGGCCGCCGTCGAGGGCGCTACCAGTCGTCGTCCGAGCCGTCGCCTGAGTCGAAATCGTCCTCCCCGCCGCCGAAGTCGCCGTCGTCGCGGTCGTCGAGATCGTCGCCATCGGAGTCCTCCCGGCCGATGGTCGCGAAGGTCGAGACCAGGCGTCGCAGGCTCTGCTTGCCGCAGTGTGGACAGGCCGGGTCCGGCGCGTCCCAGCGCGAGAGCAGCGCCGAAGAGCGCCGCCCGCATTCTCCGCAGCGGTACTCGTAGATCGGCACAGCAGACGAATTATCACCATCCCACGCCGTTTCGGTGCATCCAGCCCCGACCCGCCGTGGTCGTCCCACTCGAGTACCTCCCCGGTCCACCTCAGGTCTGGACCGCGGGCGGAGGGAGCTGGTCGCAGAGTTCCGCCAGCGCCCGCCAGATCGAGGAGAGCGTGCCTTCCGCTTCTCGCTGCCGGGTGCTCTGGAGTTCCGCGAGCACCCAGCCTGCCATCTCCAGGCCGCTCACGTGGAGGCGGCGTGCCGCCGGCTCGTAGACCAGGGACACATCGACCAGGAGGCGGTAGACCCGCATCTCCAGCTCGCGCAGCGTCTGGGCGTCGGCATCGGGGATGGCTGCCATGTCCTCATCCATAACGGCCCTCCAAAGGTGCCTCGCGCAGCCTCGATCGGGCCCAGCAGTGAGACTGCCAGATCTGTGCCCCGGGTAGCACGATCCAGACGGGTCCGACGTGGGGCTGATGTTGACCGCGAAAGAGCGAGTCAGGAGCTGGCGGCGGCCCGACGCGAGCCGTTCCCCATCTCATTGAGCAGGCGTCGGGAAGCAGCAGCGATCTCCTCGCCCTCCGTCATTCCAACCCTACTTCTCCGCGGTCAGCCCGGATCTCGTATTCGAATGCCGGCACCGGCAGGCACCCCACCGTGGTCATTGAAGCGGGGTCGGTAACTGTTGGCGTTTGAACCTATGATGGTATGTAGGGGTGACCTTGAAGGACTGGGCGCGGCAACAAGGCGTTCATCCCATGACTGCCTACCGCTGGTTCCGGGAAGGCAAACTCCCAGTTCCCGCGCGCCGCGCCGGCCGGCTGATCCTGGTGGACCTGCCACCGGTCAGTGCCGTCCCAGGGATCACGGCCGTGTATGCCCGCGTGTCGTCCGCTGACCAGAGGTCCGACCTGGACCGACAGGTTGCCCGGGTGAGCGCATGGGCGGCAGCCCAGAGCTTGGCAGTGGGCCGCGTGGTGACCGAGGTCGGCTCCGCACTGAACGGCAAGCGCCGCACGTTCTTGGCCCTCCTGCGCAACAATTCGGCGACCACGATCGGAGTGGAGCACCGCGACCGGTTCGCCCGCTTCGGTGCGGAGTATGTCGAGGCTGCGATGTCGGCACAGGGCCGCCGGTTGCTGGTTGTGGATCCATCGGAGGTGGATGACGATCTGGTCCGGGACGTGACCGAGATCCCAACAGCCTCTGCGCTCGCCTCTCCGGACGGCGAGCGGCTGCCAACCGAGCGGCCAAGGCCATCGCGGTGGCCACCAGGGAGGACCCGTGAAGCTGCACCAGGCCGGGTCCCCACGAAGCGGGCTTCGTGGGGTGCCCCAGGCCTACCGGTACGCGCTCGATCCCACCCCGGCCCAAGAGCGGAGGCTCCGCTCCCATGTCGGAGCCGCTCGATTCGCCTGGAACTGGGGTCTGACCGGGTGAAGGAGCAGTACGCAGCCGAGAAGAAGTGGTACTCAGCCGAGGATCTCCATCGGCTGTGGAACGCGGAGAAGAAGCGCAACCCCGAGTTGGCCTGGTGGAGTGAGAACTCCAAGTGCGTCTACCAGGAGGCCTTCCGGAACCTGGACCGGGCGCTGGAGGACTTCTCGAAGTCCAAGAAGGGGCTGCGGAAGGGGCGCCGGCTGGGCTTCCCCCGGTCCAAGAAGAAGGGCCGGTGCCGGGACTCCTGCCGCTTCAGCACCGGGGTGATGCGCTGCTCGGGCTCGACGGTCACGCTGCCCCGGCTGGGGACCATTCGCACCCACG
>CADDZO010000203.1 GCA_902812395.1 bacterium
CTCTACTCCGTGAGGTCGTGAAGGCGGTGGCGCGCCCACGGGCCGAGCGCCCCGATGTCATCGCCGCCGGTGTCCCCGACGTCATCGCCGCCGGCGATCACGCCGCGGGCATGGCCCCGTCGCTTCAAAACCTGGACGCCTACACGTAGTGGGTCCGGCGCCGGTTCGCGCACCGGAATATCGAGTGGACCTGGAGGGACGCTATTCGAACCGCAAGCTACTGAATTCTCTCCTCAGCCTCCTCTGGCCAGAATCGGAAGCGTGACCAGGTGACGCCGATCCGGCAGAACCAGCAGTCGGCAAGCCGCCGCGCCGTCGGGTAGTGCCTCAGTTTGGCTGAGGTGATCCGGCTTGGAAGGCTCGACGGCAGGCCACTGCCGACATGAGAAGGCCCAGGATGGCGACGCCGATCCACACGTATCGCCAGGAACCGCTTTCCCAGACCGCGTACCCGGTTCCAAGGAGAACCCAGACCGGACCGGGCCGCAGCCACCAGGGGATGTGCCTCCATCCCCGATTGATTCTGCGGACTCCCTCCCACATGCCCATCAGTCTAGAAGGCCCACGACCTCCCTCTAGGCAGCAGTAAGGAGGATGGAGTACCCTGGGGTGGAGGGGATAGAGTGGCACCGCCAGATGGGACTCGGGAGCTTGTGCTCCGATCAATCTGGCTTCTGGAATGTCGTCGTACAGAGGAGAGGTTCCCTCATACGAGGAGGCTGAGAGGATGGGGGCTCCGGAGCTACGCATTCGCCGGGTCGTCATAGCGCTGGCCAGCTCTGCCTTGGTCATGGCTGGCTGCACCGCCGGGCAGGGGCCTCGACCCTCCTCAGAGCCTCGGTCTCCAATGCCAACCGGCAGCGTCACGTCCCCGTCTCCCTCTCCGGCTGAGAGTTCTCCGATTCAGCTCATTGCCTTTGGCTCGTATCTGGAGCACAAGGGGGACTTCGAAGCCACTCGCATAGTCGCCCTCGACCCAGCGACGTTCCGACCGATTCGGGGCGAGCAGCTGCAGCTAGGTGATTCTGTGACGACCCGTCTGGTGGATCCGAGAAGGCGCCTTATCGCGTTGGGCGGAGTGAACTTCGGCCAGGTGATCTTGGTCGATCCGGCGAAACTCAGCATCGAAGCGAAAGTCAAGGTGGCGCACCGGCCACCATTCTCGCCGGAAGTTGAGCTGGTGAGCTGGCCCACCTCACATCGCATCATCGGCTACACGCAGCAGTCCGGCGCCCACGAGCTGTTCCCGGGACGAGTCTTCCTTCTCGACCCGGAGCAGCAGCACGTGCTGAAGTCCGTCCCGCTGCGTGGTTCCGTCGTGGCGGCTGTTGCGACGAGTCGAGGGGCTGCCTTCCTCGTCTCTCCCGTCCGGATGGTGGGCCCGACACGCCTCGTGACGATGGATGCGCGAGGTCGAATTCGAACCATCCGACTGGACCAGCTCATTGCTGGCTTCGTCGATCCGGGAACAGCCGGCGACAGCATCGAGCGAACACCCGCGCTCGTCTCGTTCGCCAACGTCGTTGATGTCATCGGCGCCGCCGAGCCTGTCGCTTCGGTAAGAGTTCACTCGGCTCGCGTCACCTATCACTCGATCCCGGGTCTGATGGCGGCACATCTGCGAGCGTCAACTTCCCCAGCCGATGGTTCGGCGGGAGCCCTGGAGACCCTGGACCGCCAAGCCTCGAGCGTCGGAGCGACGCACGTTCTGGTCACGGGATACGAGGCATATCCGGTTCATGGGGGCGCAGACCTTCGTTCATTCGAACGAACCGCTCAGATCGTGGACCTCGGCAGGTGGCGTGTCCTACGGACCCTCCAAGGCTTGAGTGACGTTCAGCTAGCAGGCCCCATCCTCATGGGCCGCTCCGTGAACGGACGCCTCACCGCACTCTCACGCAAGGGAACCGTGCTGTACCAGCTCCCCGGCCGCAATCGATCGTGGGCCGTCGTCGGCAACCACCTCTTCGAAGCGCACCTCGACGGAAGCCGTGTTCTTGAGTTGAACATCCGGACGGGTCAGGAGATACGCGGGCTCGGCAGTCTCCCCCCAGGTGACCTGTGGCCTCTGGATGCATTGTTCTGGCCGCCAAACACCCGGGAGGCGTCGGCCGGTGTCATGATCGGCGGGTAGCCATGGGGCTGCCCTGGCCTTGTCCCCGATGTAATTCCTTCGTGCGTACGAGGACCGGGACGGACTGGGCACAGGGCTGTGGATAGTCACACAGGCTCCTACCCCGGAATCTTTCCGGGTCTTTCAGCAGGTTGATGCCGGCCGACCTTGGCCTAGGTACTGTGTGTACCGGGAAGATCCGTGACACCGCGTACCGGGAACTTATGTGACAGCTCTCGCCTTGTGCACCCTCCTTCCAAGCGATTGGTAGCGATGGTCGGGATCGATGACGAGAGCCCGCACGAGCTCCTGGCCCCAGTAGACGTGCACGATGTCGCCGTGTCGGGTGACCTGGACCCTCGCCCCGGCCCACCTCAGGCCGAGGTAGATCTCGGCCTTGGCGAAGCTGATCTTTCCGTTCTTCGAGACGTTTCGGACGACGGCGTGCGGGGCGTACGTGGGCTCCCCTCGATCGTCGACCCCCGAGCTCATCGGGACCTGGGTTGAGCTTCCTCCGTACCGCTCGGCCGGCGTGGCGTCGCCGATCCCCTGGTGCGGGCGCTCGGTGTTGTAGTGGTGGCGGAAGGCGTCCAGGAGCTCCTGCAGGTGCGGGAGGTCCTCCGGCGGTCCCTCGTCGTAGAGCCACTCCTTCAGCGTCTTGTGGAAGCGCTCCAGCTTGCCGAGGGTCTGCGGGTGGCCACCTGAGGAGTTGATCAGCTGCACCCCGAGCTCGGCGAGTGATCGTTCGAACTCCACCTCCACCCCGTGGAAGCGCCCCGTGAACGACAGCGCGTTGTCCGAGAGCACCTGACGGGGCAGCCCGTAGCGGGAGGACGCCTCCTCGAAGCAGTCCCACGCCGCCTCCGCCGTGGGCGAGAGGCACGCCACCGCGGCCAGCAGGAGCCTGGAGTGGTCATCGATCATGTCCATCACCCACACCTTGCGCTTGGTGATGAGGCGGACCCTGGTGGCGTCGATCTGCCACAGGTCGTTGGAGATCTCCCGCTCGAAGCGGTGGGTTGCCTTCTTGCGCCGGGGCGGGCGGAGGGCCACCAGGTGGTTACGCCTGAGGGCCTGGTGGATCGTGGAGACGGCCGGTGGCTCGATCCCCTTGCGCAGCAGCTCGTCTCGGATCCGGCGAGCTCCCCACCGGCGATGGTCGGTCCGCATCTTGCAGATCGTCGCCTCGAGCTCGGCGCCGATCTGGATCGGGGAGTGATGGGGCCGGCGTGAGAGGTCCTCGAGCCCCGCCGCCCCTTCGGCCAGGTACCGGCGGCGGTACCGGTAGTAGGTCTCGCGGGAGATCCCGTGGCGTCGGCACACCTCGGCCACGGTCTCCCCGGTGCGCTCCGCCTCGAGCAGCACCTCCAGCCTCATCTCGGCCATGGTCACCACCCTCAGGGCCACCCTGCCTCCTTCCCGGGACCGCGGAGGCAGCGTCGCCCGTCACTCGGGCGGTGTCACGGATGTGTCCGGAACATCGTCACGGATGTCTCCGGAACGATCTGTCAGGCATCTCCCCGGTTCGCACACCTTGGCCTAGGTACAGGGCCCGCGCGTCCTCTGCGCGTGCCTTGCGCGTGGCGTGCGCGTGCCGGCGCCAACCTGCTTTTCTGAATCTCGCAGGGCCGTGTCACGTTTCCACTTTCGCCGCGGGGCTTATAGGTAAGTGGGGAAGGGCGATCGCTTGCCAGCCGGCCACCTGACTTCGCCCGGACAGCACGCCGCGTTTGGCGGCGACGAATCGAAGGGGCTGTCCAATTCCGGCCGGGCCGCTGGCACTCATAAGTAGATGGGGAGAAGGAACGGGCTGCGACCGCATATGGAGCGAAACGAGGGGGCCGCAGAGCCTCACCCGGGTCTCCGTCGCCGATTCGCCCAGGAGACCCGCAGATGCTTCATCCTCGAAGGGAGTTCCGGCCTCTTGGGACCTCGCGAGGAGCGCCGCGCCGGGACTAACGGCCTTCGGGGGGGTGCCTCGTTCGACCCCGTCCGGGGCTCGCCATCGATGTCCCCCTACCGCCACGGAACGGGGGGCCGTTGTCCCAGCCGGGTGTCCCAAGCCGACTGTCCCCAGTCTGGTGTCCCCCTCCCCGCCGCGCAAACGCGGTGAACGCGCTGGTCAGTGGCCCGCAGCGGATCTGACATCTCTCCCGACGGAGATGTGGGCACATCTCCCCGATCGATCCGTGCCCGCCCATGGGGTAGTAGCCGGTTCCTCCCTCGACGTTCGTCGACACCGGCCTCGTCATCGCACGTCGCATGCAGACTCCCGACAACACCTTCCCGATCGTGTCGGCACCGAGGAGTACGCTCGACGTCTCGCGCCGAACCGCGCCCGAGTCCGGCGAGCTCCGAGCGTTCGCCCGGGCGCTGATCGAACTGGCGCTGCAACTCGAGAACGAAGCAGAGGAGGACCGCCCATGGACGCCGTGATCTATCTCAGGGTCTCTACCAAGGAACAGGCCGCGAAGGGCGACTCGGACGAGGGCTATTCCATCCCCGCCCAGCGCGAGGCGTGTCTCCGCTACATCGTGGAGCGGGGATGGAACGTCGCCGACGAGTTCGTCGACGCGGGCGAGTCGGCGAGGACCGCGGACCGGCCTGCGCTCAAGCAGATGCTCCGCCGCCTCGCCGAGGGCGACGTCGGTGCCGTGGTCGTTCACAAGATCGATCGTCTGGCCCGGTCGATGGAGGACCACGTCGCCATCAGAGCGGCGCTAAGGCGCTCCGGGGTTCAGTTGGTCTCGGTGACCGAGAACATCGAGGAAACGGCCTCTGGGCGACTCGTGGAGGGGATCCACGCGCTGATGGCGGAGTTCTACTCCGCCAATCTGGCGAGCGAGATCCGAAAAGGCATGGACCAGAAGGCCAAGATGGGCGGGTGGCCCACCAGGGCTCCCATCGGCTATCTCAACGTTCGGGAGAAGCAGGCCGGCAAGGAGATGGCGAAGGTGATCCTCGACCCGGACCGGGCGCTCCTCGTGCGAGAGGCGTTCCGCTTGTACGGCACGGGGGAGTATTCACTCCCGGAGCTGCAGGCGGCCATGCACGCCAAAGGCCTGACGTCTCCGTTCAAGCCCGGCAACCCCGTGTCGGTATCGAAGATCGCGGAGATGTTGGCGAACCCGTTCTACGTCGGGATCGTGGCTTGGAACGGTGTGCGGTATCCCGGGCAGCACAAGGCCCTCGTCTCCGAAAATCTGTTCTCCCGGGTCCAGGACGTGCTCCGGGCCCACGACATCGCTGGGGTCCGACAACGACGCCACGACCACTACCTGAAGGGCGTGCTGTACTGCGGAGAGTGCGGAAGGCGCCTCTCGCTCACGCTCGCCAAGGGAAAGTACCTGTACTTCTACTGCTTGGGACAGCGAGGACCTGCGAAGACCGGATGCCGGGAGCCCTACGTCCTCGCCGGCGATGCCGAGGCCGCGGTCGAGGACCTCTACCGGCGCGTCCAGCTCCCGGCCTCGTGGGTCGAGAAGCTCTCCGAGGAACTGGAAGCCGAGATCGTCGAGCGGCAGGCCGAGGCATCCGAAGGCCGCGTCGTGCTGACGAAGAAGCTCGCCCGCCTCGCCGACGAACGGCAGAAGCTCCTCCGAGCCTTCTATGCGAACGCCATCCCTCTCGAGCTCTTGAAGGCTGAACAGGATCGGATCTCCCGCGAGGAGCAGGCTGGGCGATCAGAGCTCGACGTGACCGAACAGGATCTCTCCGGCTGGCAGGACGTCCTCGGCATAGCCATCCGCCTCGCCGGCAACTGCCACAGGGCGTATCTCAAGGCGCGGCCGTCCGTCCGTCGTCGATTCAACGAGGCCGTTCTCGAAGCCGTCTACGTGAAGGACCGGAAGATCGCTCGGGCGGAGTTCTCCGAGGTCTTCGCGCCTCTCTTCTCTCGCCCGAGTTCGAATAAGAGGCTGAAAGTGGAGCTGCCGGGAATCGAACCCGGGTCCCCCGACGTCGTCGCAGGACTTCTACGAGCGTAGTCGGCTCGGGTGTCTCGCCTGCGGCTCGGAGCCGACGAGCGGTCCGCAGGCTAGCGTGACTGGGTCTTTGACCCGCCCTCGCTCACGCGACTCGGGCCGGTCGCAGCCTCCT
>CADDZO010000204.1 GCA_902812395.1 bacterium
GGGAGGTGTACCCAGACGACACCACTTGCAGCTTGGCCGCGTCCCGCCCGGATCACCGGTCCGAACCGTTGCCGACCACGCCCACCCCCCGCTCGATCGCGGCCGGCAGGTGCGTCTTCGGCCGGCCGACCCTGTGAAGATGGCTGAAGATTCCCGCAACCGTCACCGACCGATCTGAATCGGTGCCAGCGCTGCTTCGCCGCCGTCCCGTAGCGCGGTCAAGTCAGCAGGGGTTACCGCCGGGACCTGCCTGCGCAATCGGCGGTGCCGGAGCCGACACGCTGGGCTCATGGCCCCAATCCGAGAACGTCCATCTCGTGACGGCTCCTGACAGCCGATTGACTTGTGACATCAGCTGAATGGGTAAGAAGGTGTACCGGTCGATGGTGATCACAACATTCCCCAGCGAGGGAAGAAATGCGCTGAGAAGCAGCGTTCGGTTATCGATAACACCAGTGATGTGGACATCTCTGGCTCTTGCCACCGCGTCAGTCATTGACCACAGGAATGTCGTGAAAACGAGGCTGCCGCCACCGGGGACCAGCGAGTACGTCGGGCAAGTGGTCCGGCGAAAGTATGTCATGTGGTGGATGTACACCACTGAATAGAGACCATCGCCGGTGCGATAGACAGTACCTGTGAGCTCACGGCGCGCTGACGCTATTGAGAGGTGACCACTGTCGATGCCACCCCACTCCGGTAGCACGAGATTGTGGCCCATGACGGTCAGGTCGTATCCGGCCGTCCGATCCACCGCAGCCTGCACTCGCGCAGCGACGCCCACCGCAGACTGCAATGACTGCGATGAGGAGGATGGCTGGACAAGCCCGCTCCGGCAGGCGGTAAGCACCAGACAGATCAGGATCCACCAAGGTGTCGCCCGCAGCCACCGTCCATATCGGCCATCTCTGCCCCAGCGCCATCGGTGGCTACGCATCGACTGCTACGGCATCGACGAGCCAGCCGTCCAGCGATTCGCTAGCAGTGATCGGTAGCCTGACCACGGTCACCTCCGAACCGGACATAACAGCCAAGGCCAACGGATGGCCACCTGTGGAGCCAGTCGCGATCCCGTAGACATCCGTCCCACCGTCCGCGCTCGCATGTGCCCACATCACAGCAGGTTCGACAGCATCCATGGCCGCCGAGATCTGGGAGGCCAATCCACCACCAAATCGCGGTTGGCTTGCAGGAACGACCTGTCCTTCGCTCACGACGATCGGCGTTTGCGACCAGAGGCTGCCGACTCTCCATGCGGGGGATCCGGACGGGAATCCAGCCAGGGAGACCGCCCGGCTGCCAACCCATCCCATCAGTGCGACCATCGGCACGGCCTGTGCCGCTGGCACGATGCTGCTAACTGATTCGACCCGCGTTTGGCCGCCTCTAGCCAGAAGAATGAGATTTCCATCCACAATTGTTGCAAACTGGCTAGAGTCAGGTGACCACGCATAACCTCCATCACTGTAGCTGCCGCCTAGAGTACCCCCTCCAGCTGCCGCGAGCTCCTTGCCAGAAGCGGTAAAAATGTAGGTCGTGGCTCCAACCACGGCAAGGTCCCGGCCGTCCGGTGACCAGGCGACATAGGTTGATCCGCTCGAGGCAGATAGCGAGACGGCCTGTCCGGCCCGTGTCGAGATGTTCCACAGATAGAGGGTGGCAGCTTGGCCTCGAGAAGGTGGTGTTGCCAGTGCCGCCAGCGAGCCTCCAGTTGGCGACAGGCGCAGAGCTGTATAGTGGGCAGGCCGACCGATGGCCAGGCTCCGGCCCGTGGCAGAATCCAAGACAACGATCTGACTCTCATTTTCAGCCACCGGCTGGGCGAAGCACACTCGATAGGGCTGCAAGCTTGCAGCGAGCAGCACCGCGTGACGGGCTGGCAACCTTGGCGGGAGCCGTGCGGCACTATATGCATCACCACACGCTACAACCGCCAACGCCGTCAGTGCAATCCATGCCCAGATGGTACTGACGGCAATGAGTGGATGGTGACTGAATGGTCTGGCCATAGACCTGCTCATTTAGCAGTATCCTGTAGCATGCCAATAGGGACCGCCGTTCCATGTGTTGACCTGGTCGTCCCACCAGCAGTTAGGGTTCTGCTGCCAATAGGAAAACCAGATCCAATTGCTGCCGCCGGGTGGCCCGTTGATCTGGAGCTGAGTGTATTGATCGGGGTTCTGCTAGACGTAGAACCAGACTCGGCCGTCCCCATTGTAGGGAACGAAGTCGCTGACATATGTGTACCCGCTGAACTGGCCATAGCTGCCATAGGGGATGTTCGCGCAGGTCGAGTAGGTTGCCTGGTAGAGATCATCCGTCTCTCCATTGGTCCATGACGGGCCGTAGTAGGGTTCGCAGGCGTAGGTGTTGAGGCTGCCATCGTAGGCGGCAGCGGGCCGGATGGTCAGGAAGCTGAGCGAGGTGGCGAGGATCAGGGCCGCGATCGGGACCAAGACGGCCAATCGCCGGGACGATGGTCGACCAGGCTGGCGGCCACCCCACGACAGGATTGAAGGCGCCCCCGCAGGCAGAGGTGGCAGGGGGACGGACGCCGCTGGCGGAGGAGCTGGCCGAGCGGGTGACAGGATGGGGACAGGGCATGGCCCGACATGGCGTGGGGTTGATCGCAGTGTCGGCAGCATCGAGGTGGAGGAGATCGGCGCAATGTGACGTGAGGATGTGGCAATGGCAGGGCCATCCGGCGGGATACTGGCGAGCATCCTCGTCCAGGAAAGCCGAATCCGTCCCATCGCTGTCGATCGTTGCACCGACAGAGCAATCGCACAAGTCGGGTGAATTACTGACCGCCAACGGAGATAACAAACCCGGAGACGGGCTTCGTCGTGAACGCTGGGCGCCGGAGAAACGGCGTGTCCACGCAAGCCGTCCGGTGAGGCAGAACGCCCCCGGCTGGATAGCGGTTGCAGGCCATGCGATGGGCGCCCCCCCAGCTCGCTCCGGCCGAGCCTGGAAGTGGGTGTGGTCAACGCATGCCACATGTAACTGGCCTGGCACCGGGGTCAACTGTCCTCATGGCCGCTGCGCGCGTCTCGGCCCTGCCGCTCCGGACCGAGGTGCTACGGGCCGCGGTCCGGCCCAACCTCTCGCCGCAGCGGATCCGCCCGGTGCGAGCGCTGCTGGATGGCCTGGTCTGCATCGGCACCGACGTGACGCTCCGCGACGAAGCCAGGATCCTGCGCCCTCCCGAGCTGCGGTCGCTCCACGCCATCCACTTGGCCTCCACCCGCACGCTGGGGAGAGAGCTCGAGGCGCTGGTCTGCTACGACATGCGGTTGGCCGAAGCCGCGGCCTGGTAGCGCATACCGGTCATCAGCCCATCCTGAGGAGCGGGCCGGCGGCGGGGCCGTGAGCTGTGGGCCGGTCTCGGAGACGGGCTGGTTGCCGCCGGCGCGGCCGCCTGCGCCTCCGGTCGACGAGCCCGAACGGGGAGAGACCGTCCAGCGCGCGAGCTGTGCGACCATCCCCTGGTCGGGATCGAGATCGGCTTCTGGCCTTCCTCCGTTTCGCCCTGCGATGATAAAGGCGACCCGGCCGTCGCCGTCGCCCGGCCGCGCCCGGATACGGGTCCCAACCCCGGCGCGGGACCATTCTCGGCTCCTGATTCGAGGCGAACGTCCCTTCCGCGGCGGGCGGCGCGGCCTTACCCCGGGTTGACGGCGGGGCCGAGCTGGCCGTGCAGGAGGTTGCGGCTCGTGCGCCCGAACCCGGTGTGGTCGTGATCCGACCGGTGGTCGTGATCCGTGAACCGTGTCCCGAGTCGTGGAGAGTCCATGCGCTCGGGTTGGTAGGGCTCCGGAGGAGACGGCAGCTCGCTCACGCTTCGGCGCTCGAAGCTGCTCAGCCCGATCGACGGTCGGCGCCTCCCCGGGCAACCACCGAGCCTGGCAGAACTCATCGCGGATGGTACGGCGTCGAGCGAGCAGGGCGCCGGTGGTACCTCAGGGCATCGGCAACCCGTCATCGGCCGCCGACATGATCATGGTGCACCAGCGACCGCCTGTCCGAACCGATCGATCAGACCGTCTCCCAGTGCTCCCACCGCGGAGGGCGCGACCCGGACGAGCGCCGCTACGAGGTCTGCGGGATCTGCTGCCGCAAGCTCGACCTGGGTGTCGAGCACGACGGTGAGATCCTCCTGATCACCGAGCCGTTGGGCCTGGCGCCCGGTGCCAGGACGTGATGCGCCTCCTCTGATACCAACACTGTCACTGAGGATGACCATGGCCCGCACGCACCCACCACTTGACGTGACGTGGGCCGGACGGCCCGTAGATCCCGCCACCACCTGGCACCGTCATCGGTGGTGATGAAGTTATGATTGATAGAGATGCGTACGACGCTGAACCTCGACGAGGACGTCGCCCGACGACTGGCCGAATTCGCCCGTCAGAGCGGGCGGTCGGTGTCCAGGGTGAGCAACGAGGTGCTCAGGATCGGGCTACGGGCGATGCAACGGCCCTCCCCGATGGCGCCCTACGAGCCTCCAACCTTCGACACCGGCCGGCCGCTGGTCGACGTCACCGACGTCGTCGAGGCACTCGAGCGCCTTGAGCGTGCCTGAGCGGCTTGAAGCCCCGCTCGTCGACGCCAACCTCGTCCTCTGGGCACACCATGACGGCTTCCCGCGCCACGAGGAGGCACATCGCTGGTGGGCCAGAACGCTCTCGCTCGTCCCTCAGGTCGGGATCCCTTGGTCGACGATCATCGCCTTCGTCCGCATCTCCACCCATCCCCGAGCCCTCGAACGCCCTCTGGACCTTGCTCGGGCCTGGGCCACAGTGTCCGAGTGGTTGGACCGTCCCAACGTCTGGGTCCCGGTGCCGACCGCCCGCCATCGTCAGGTCCTGGAGAGCTTGCTGATCGGCGGACGGGCGACGGGCAACCACGCCCCCGACGCCCACCTGGCCGCGCTGGCGGTGGAGTGGGGGCTGGAGCTCCAGAGCGCCGACCGCGATTTCGCCCGCTACCCGGGGCTGCGCTGGCGCGACCCTCTGGCCTGAGCCCACCGACGTCGGCTTCGATCCCCTGTCTCCCACCAGCGGTATCCCAAGCCCTCGGACCGATCACGCCGGGCGAACCCGCCGCTCGGGTCACGGCCCACTTGCTACCTCGCCGTCGGCCTGGTGGAGGAGGCCCGACGCCTGCGTGACCGCGAGGGGACGCCGCTGCCCGAGGCCCTGGCCGCATGTGGGGTCGAGCTGGAGCAGATGAGGGCGTCGAGCCACCGCCTGCGCGACGCTGCCTGCTACCTTGAGCTCCACATCGAGCAGGGGCCGGTGCTGGAGCGGTTGGGCCTCCCCCTGGGCGTGGTCACCGGGACCTGCGGGGTGGAACGGCACCTGGTCCGGTTCCGGGGGCAATCGGCGAACGCTGGCACCACACCCACGGATGTACGTCGGGATGCGCTCTCGGCCGCGGCCAGGCTGGCACTCGAGGTCCGCGAGCTGGCCCGGCGGGCAGGCAGCGGGGGGACGGTGGGACGGATGACGGCGGCCCCTGGTATCCGTTGCGGGTCAGTGAGCATTAGCCAGCCGACCCGCAGCCACCGGTTGCCCGGTGGCGGTCCCGGTCTTACCCGCTTGCGCGGTGCCGGGTTCCCGCTTGGGGTCCCCACGAAGCCTGCTTCGTGGGTCCCCTCCTGCTTCATCGCCGTGTGCCCAGCACGGCTGGGTCTTACCTCGGCTCCACAGGCCCCTCTGCCACTGACGGCGAGCTCAAGAAGGTTCTTCGCAGCGTTCACGTCCCGGTCGATGACCAGGCCACAGCTTTCGCAGCGGAAGGTACGCTCGGCCAGCCTTGGCTTTCACCGTCCCGCAGCCAGAGCACGTCTGAGAGCTGGGGAAGAACCGCTCGGCAACCAACAGCCGTCCGCCGCGCCAGACGGTCTTGGAGCCGAGCTGGTGCCGCACGGTCCCGAAGGACTGGTCGGCTCCGGGCCAACCTCCGGTGACGGAGCATCCCGGCCACGTTGAGGTCCTCGACCACCACCGTCTCGTATCGAGCAGCCAGCCAGGTCGTGGCCTTGTGCACGGCATCGAGACGGCAGTTGGCGATCCGGGCATGGAGTCGAGCAAGGCGCTTGGCGCTCTTTCTTCGGTTGGCTGAGCCGGTCTTTTTGCGGGAATGGGCGCGCGCGGCTCGGCGGAGGCGCCCCAGCGCAGCCCGAAGCGG
>CADDZO010000205.1 GCA_902812395.1 bacterium
GCCGCCACCCTGGGCTGGGCCGAGGGCGATCCGGGGCTCTGGCAGCACCACGCCAGGCGCGCGGCCGGACCCGGCCAGACCTGGGCGCGGATCTCGGTCCCGCCCCTGCGCCTGCCCGAGGTGCTGGCACGGCTTCCCCGCTCGGCGCAGTGGTGGGCCTCACCCGGGGTCGGCGTCGCCCACTGGATCGGAGACCTGGACGCCGAGGCGCTGAGCCTGGCCCGGGCTGTTGCCGAGCAGGTGGGGGGGTCGCTGGTGCTCCTGGAGGCTCCTCTCCAGCTCAAGCGCCAGGTCGGGGCATGGGGATCGCCACCGGCTACGCTGGAGTGGATGCGGCGAGTTCGTGATGCATTCGACCCCCACCACACGCTCTCGCCCGGCCGGTACCTGGTGTGAGCCAGGCAGCCCAGGTGAACATTCGCGACATGGCCCGGGGTCGAGGCGTCTTCACCGGTCCGGACGCCCCCTCCGACGACGACCTGGCCACCTGCGTGCACTGCGGCCTCTGCCTCAACGCCTGCCCCACCTTCCGCGTGACCGGCCTGGAGACCGAATCCCCACGGGGGCGCATCTACCTGATGACCCAGTGGAAGCGCGGCGGACTGCCATTCACCGAGGAGCTGGCACGCCACATCGACCTCTGCCTGGGCTGCCGGACGTGCGAGGCGGTGTGTCCCTCAGGGGTGCCCTACGGCCGCATCATCGAGGGCGGTCGGGCCGAGGTGGAGCGGTTGCGGCACCGGGAGGCCAGGCGGTGGGTCGCGCGCCAAGCCCTGCGGCAGCTGGTGGCCCACCCCGGGCGCCTCGCGGCCGCCGGTGCGTTGGTTCGGGTCGCGCAGACCCTGCGCCTGGCCAGGCTGGTGCCCTCGGCCCGGACCCTACCCAGGCTCCATGGCCGCTTCCGGCCGCCCGAGGTCGCCCCCGCGCTGGGTCAGCGCCGCTACCGGGTCGCCTTTTTGACCGGCTGCGTGATGCCGGTCCTGTATCCCGCGGCGCATCGGGCCTCGGTGTATCTCCTCCAGCTGGCCGGCTGTGAGGTCTGGTTCGCCCCCGGGCAACGCTGCTGCGGCGCGCTGCTGGCTCACAACGGCGACCTGGAGACGGCCCGGCAGTTGCGAGACTGGAACCAGGCAGTGTTCGGGCGGGAGTCCTTCGACGTGCTAGTGGTCAACTCGGCCGGGTGCGGCTCCCACCTGAAGGACTTCTATCCCAACCTGGGCCGGCGGGTGCAGGACCTGAGCGAGTTCCTCGCCGAGGTGGGTCTGCCCGAGCCGCGCCGCCAGGTTGCGCTGCGGGTGACCTATCAAGATGCCTGCCATCTGGCCCATGCGCAGCGGATCCGGGCCCAGCCGCGTCGCCTGCTGCACTCGATTCCCGGCCTCCACCTGGTGGAGATGGCACACCCCGACATCTGCTGCGGCTCGGCCGGGATCTACAACGTGCTCGAGCCCCAGATGTCACAGCGAATCCTCGACGAAAAGATGGACGACCTGCTCAAGACCGGAGCCGAGCTGGTGGTGACCGCCAACCCGGGCTGCCAGCTGCAGCTCGAGGCCGGTCTGCGGGCGCGCGGGCGGCCGGATCTGAGAGTCGCCCACCTGGCCGAGCTGCTGGCCCAGGCTTACTGACCCCGGCCCCGGTCCGTGGTCGGGCGGATCGCCGCCGGCCGCGGCCTCCGGGCAGGGAGCGGGACAGGTCCGGGACCCTCGGACGCCGCCCGCAGGTCCAATGCAACAGCGACAGCGGCCCCGAGGCGAAGCGGCGGTCAGGTCGCAACGGCCTCCAGCGCCATCGCCCCTGCCCGGTGCCCGACCGCCCGCGCGGCCGGTCACGAGGCGATCTACCGTCGTAGCGGATCCGCGTCCGGCCGTCCGGAGATCCGCACCCGCCCGCTTGCCACCCCGGGCAGGGTCAGGTCCAGCTCCAGCACGTGGGGCCTCGCCTCGACCGGCTCCGTCAGCTCCAGGAGCAGCTCCACCTCCCGATCCACGGGCAGGTCGAGGCGGCGCGGCAGCGGCAGACGTCCCGATTCCGTCTGCACCAGAAGCCTCCCCTCCACCGGCTGGCCGTCGACCCGCAGGTCCGCGATCCGGGTCAGGACGGCCGGCCGGGTTCGATTCCGAAGACGGAACCGAAGGCCCTCGGGGTCGGGCCGGAGGCTGTCCCGAAGCACGATTCGTTCGGCCAGATACGGTGGCAGGAGCGGCCGACGGCGTCCGGTCGGGAGCTCTTCCGCGATCAGGAAGCCGAAGGCGGTGCGAACCGGCTCCCGGCCCGGGATGCGGAGCTCGGCCTCCAGCACGTACTCGCCCTCGGCGTCCAGGACCAGGTTCAGGTCGGTCACCTGGAGGGCCGCCTCGCCGGCGCCCGGCAGGTCGAGGGGCACCGACCCCGAATACGACTTGCGGCGGATCGCGTCGCGGAGCCATGCCAACCCGCCCCGCTCCAGCGCCCGCTCCCGCCAGACCGCCCAGCGCACCTCGGCCGGGCCGGTCAAGTGGGGGTCGTCGTTCACCACCACCAGCCGGAGCCCCACCGACTGGCCCGGCCGCCAGCCGGCCCCGCTGGGCTCGAGAGGGGTGAAGTCGAGCGCATCAACGATCACCCGGACCGGGGCGAAGGCCTCCCTCACCACCTCCAGCGCCGGCCTCGGCACCCGGGCGCTATCGACCAGGCCAAAGCCCACTCCCGGGAACGGATCGCAGAGCTGGTAGACGAAGGCGCCCCAGCAGGGCGAGAACTTGCGCAGACGGAACTGGTCGATGGCGAACCCCAGCAGCTGGCTCTGGTATTCCTGGCCGGCGGCGACGAACTCCTCCAGGCTCTCGTGCTCCTCGGGCAGGCCCGCCCCGTGCTCGGCCCAGGCCGCCAGCTGGAAGCCGGAGTACAGCCACTGCGGGTCGTCGCAGCGTAGCGGCCAGGTCCGGCTCAATGCCTCCCAGGCGGGAGAGCCGAGGCTGGGCGCAGCCTGGGCCCCGAACTCCGAGACCAGGGAGGGCCGGACCCGGGCGTAGTCGCTCCAGCTCCCCTCCCGCCAGCCCAGCCACAGGTGCTGGTCGAACTCCCCCGAGGCAGCGAGCACGGTCCGGGTGGGGTCGAGCCGCTCGATCAGGGCCTTGATCTCGTGGTCGACGGTGTAGTTCTGCCGGACGGCGTGGACGTCGCCCAGCTCGGAGCTGGCCGGAACCCAGGGCGGATCGTCGTGGGCGACCCAGCACAGCACCGAAGGCCGGTTGCGGAGCAGCTCGACCATCTCCGGCACCTGGGCCCGGACCGAGGTTTCGAAGAAGCGGCTCTCCTCGGCGGTGGCGTGGTAGGCATAGGAGAGGGTGAGGGGGAAGTCCGCCACCACCAGCATCCCAGCCTCGTCCGCCAGCCGGTAGAACTCGTCCGGTAGCACGTGGCCGTGGATGCGGAGCAGGTCCAGGTTGCACTCGCGGGCGAGGCGCAGATCGGCCTGGAAGGTGGCCGCTGTGAGCTGGTCCAGCCGCAGGCCGGGGACGTAGTTGGCCCCGCGCAGGAACATCGGCTGGCCGTTGACTGCGATTCGCCAGCCGTCGTGTCCGGCCTGGACGACAGCGTCCCGGAAGCCGAAGCGATCGTCGACCCGGGCCGACTCCCGGCCGTTGGCGGTCACCGTGGTCACGCACCGGTACAGCACCGGCTCGCCCGCCCGCCAGGGCTGCCAGCGACGCGCGTGGGGCACGCCCAGCGTCATCAGGTTGGTCTGCTCACCTCCACCCGGGACGCGGTAGCGGCGCCGGAGCCGAAGTGGGGGCAGGTCGGGGCCGGTCACCTCCACCACCACCTCGCCGGTCATCTCCCGACCGTCCAGGTTGCGGAGCCGGACCTCGACGTCGAGCCGCCCGGCGTCGCCCGCGTCCAGGCGCGGCCGCAGCCGGACCCAGTCCAGCGTCACCGGCCCCACGTACTCCAGCTCGACCGGGCGCCAGAGGCCCACCGGCACCTCCCAGCGGTACCCCTCGGGCAGGCCAAACCAGGCCGAGCCCGGATACGGCCGGTTGTCGCCGTCGTTGAAGATCCCCATCACGTGGCGTTTGCGGGCGAGGTCGGTCTCGATTGGGGACTCACAGCAGATCACCAGCAGATTCTCGGAGCGCAGACGCGAGGTCACGTCGAACCCGAAGGGACAGAAGTAGCCGTAATGGGAGCCGAGGATGCGGCCGTTGAGCCAGACATGGGTGGCAAGGAAGGCGCCACCCACCCGCAGCAACACCCGGCCGTCGTGGTCGGGGCGCGGGAAGCGGGTCCGGTACCAGATCGCCGAGCGCCCCTCCACCGCCGACTGCTGGAACGGCACCAGGACCGGCTCCCAGCCGCCGCCGCGGCCCAGGGGCAGGCCGGCCGCCTCTCCCTCGCCCAACGGGCACCAGCAGCCCTCCCAGCCCCCCAGCGCCCGCACCCCGCCCGCCGACAGCCGGAAGGGCAGGCTGAGACAGTCGTTCACCGGCCCCCTCCGCGAGCGAAGGCCCCGTCGGCGGTCTGGCAGAAGAGCACCGGGACCCCCTGGAGGGCGGCAGCGAAGCCGGTCTCGGACCCGGCCTCGAGCAGGGCCAGGACCGCCCCGCCGAAGCCACCCCCCATAATCCTGGCGCCCAGGCAACCGGGCGCGCGCCACGCCCGCTCCACCAGCGCGTCCACCTCCGGAGTGGACACCTCGAAGTCATCGCGCAAGCTTCGGTGCGAGGCCCGCAGGAGCTCGCCGAGCGGCTCCAGCCGGCCTTCCTCCAGGGCGGCAGCGAACTCCTGCACCCGCTCCAGTTCGGAGTCCACGTGGCGGCGGCGCCGCGGCATCCCGGCCTCGGCCTCGCGTCGGCGCTGGTTGTATGGGGTCTCGGCCAGCGACCGGCGGACGCCGGAGTCCAGCACCGCGATCACCAGAGACGGGGGGAAGGGCACCCAGCGGTACTCCAGGGTGCCGCAGTCGAGGAGCAGGGCGTGGCCGCGCCGCCCCAGCGCCGAGGCCATCTGGTCCATGATCCCGACCTCGACCCCGGTGGCACGGTGCTCCGCCCGGCGGCAGGCCAGCGCCGCCTCGACCCCGTCCATGTCCGGGGCCAGACCCGCCACCATCGCCACCAGCAGCGCTGCCGAGGAGCTGAGCCCCCGCCCGGGGGGCACCTGCGAGGTGACCCGCAGCGCGTGAGGACCCACCCCCAGCTCCTCGCCCAACGCCCGGACGTAGGCCAGGCCGCCGGCCACCTCGCTCTCCACCGACCACGCGTGGGCCGGGCAGCCCCGGACGGTGGTGAACCGGTCCACCGCCGCCGGCAGGACCTGGCCGCCCAGGTAGTCCACGTGCTCCCCGATCAGGTTGACGCGGCCCGGGGCGCGGCCGCACCACCCCTCAGCCCAGCTGGCGGAGCTCTCGGGCGCTGTCCTCGACCCTGACATCGACGGTGAAGGCCCCCGCCCCCAGCTCGGATCCGGCCAGGTACTTGAGCCGATCGCGATCGCGGTTGGGCGGGTAGAACTCGACATGGAGGTGGTAGTGGCGGGCCCCGCGCCCAACCGGGCGCTGGTGGACCGCCATGACGTAGGGCAAAGGCCTCCGGAAGAGGCGGTCGTAGCGCTGGAGGAGGTCCTTGAGCATGCGTGCCAGCGAGTCAGACTGCTGGTCGTCCAGGTCCACGAGCGAGCCCACGTGCGCCAAAGGGGCGAGGTGGACCTCGTAGGGCCAGCGAGCGAAGGCGGGGACGAAGGCGCACCAGCAACGATCGCAGGCCACGAGCCGGGGTCCCGACACCTCGTCAGCCAGCACCCGGCAGTAGAGGCACTCCCGGTGTCGCCGCGCGTGCTCGGCGCTGGCGGCCAGCTCGCGCTGGACTAACGGCGGGACGAAGGGGTAGCCGTAGATCTGCCCGTGGGGGTGGTGCAGGGTCACCCCGGTCTCCTCGCCCCGGTTCTCGAACACATAGATGTGCCGGATCGGGGGTCGGGCGAGTTCCCGCACCCGGTCCTGCCAGACCCGGACCAGGTCGCTGACGTGCTCGACCGGGAGCGCCCCCAGCGACGTGTCATGCTGGTCGGTGTAGCAGACCACCTCGCAGCGCCCCTGCTCGGCGCTGTACGCGGGGAAGCGGTTCTCGAAGACCGCGATGTGGTAGCGGGCTTCGGGAATCTCGGTCTCCGCCTCCCCGGGGCGGGTGGGGCAGAGCGGACAGGC
>CADDZO010000206.1 GCA_902812395.1 bacterium
CTCTGCAGCTCTCGCGCTGTCGCGTTCGGGGCCGCAACCGCGGCGCCCTGTCCGGCGGCAGCTGTCCGGACGCGGGTGGAGGCGCTTGGGGCATCCTGTGGGCGGTGGCGGAGGAGGTCTGGTGCGTCCGCCGCGAGGACGTATTCGGCGAAGGACCCTGGTGGGGGCTCAGGCCGCCGCCGGCGGGGTTCCTGGAGCGGATCCGGGAGCGAGGCTTTCTCATGCCCCGGGCCCGGGTCGAAGAGGACGCCAGCTACCAGCAGGTCATCCCCTATGCCGTCTTCCGACACCGCGACCGTTACCTGCTCACCCGCCGCCTGCGAGCCAGCTCGGAGCGGCGCCTCCGGCACCTCTACTCGCTGGGGGTGGGCGGGCACGTCAACCCCGGCGACCTGGGCTCCGATCCCATCGCCGCCGGTCTCCGCCGGGAGTGGGAGGAGGAGGTCAGCTACGCCGGCCGGCTCGGCTGGCGCCTGCTGGGCCTCCTCAAGGAGGAATCCTCGCCGGTGGGCCGGGTGCACCTGGGGGTGGTCTTCCTGGCCGAGGGTGACAGCCCGGAGATCTCGATCCGGGAGACCCACAAGCTGGCGGGCGAGCTGCTGACCCTGGAGCAGATGCGGATCCACTACCTGCAGATGGAGAGCTGGTCCCAACTCATCTACGACCATCTGGCAACGCTGGCGCCGCCGGGTCCGGATCGGTTAGGGTAGGGGCGCGCCCGCTGCACGGGCGCCGCGGCCGACCAGGCTGTGAGGCCCCGGCCAGGGGTAGGGTCGGGGTGAGCCGGGAGCCGGCGTAGCCGGGTCCCAGCAGGAAAGGAGGAGCCGATGGAGCTCGCCCCAGCCCCGCACGGGATGAGGCGGCACGTCCGGGGGCCGCCGGGTCGGCGCCGGACGATGTGACCCGCCGGCAGATGCCGGTGGAGCGATAAGGAAGGCTGACGGCCCGAGCTCGGTACCTCGGTACCGCTTCGTCTCCGCCCACGTCGTGCCCGTTCCTCGGGTCCTGAGAGGGCGCTCGGCTCGAGTCCGGCGCCCTCGGAAAGGAGGGAGTCCCATGACTCACACCCGGCGATGGCTCACGCCTGCCCTCGTGGTCGCCCTGGGCGCCGCAGCGGCGGGCTCGTTCTCCCATCCCGGTCCCGCCAATCGGCCGTTGGCGAGCCAGTCGCGCTCACACCGCCGGCCGGTCAACGGTGGGATGCCCGCCCTGGTTGCTACCGAGCAGGGTCGCGAGGTCGGCTTGCTGCTCACCGACCAGCGGCGGGAGGCCGCCGCCGCGGCGGCTGCGCCGCCCAGCGTTCCATCGGCCTCGGTTCCGCCGCCAGCCGCTGCACCGAGGCTGGCGTCCCTCCCCGCTCCTACCCCGAGTCCAGCCCCGACGCCACGGGCGACCGCTGCCCCGGCCGCCTCCGGCGGGTCCATCACCTCGATCATTGAGTCCGCCTTCGCGCCGCTCGGCGCGGGTGCGGTCGGTTGGGCGCTCCAGGTGGCCGCCTGCGAGTCGGGGGACAACCCCAACGCGGTCAACCCATCCTCAGGGGCGGAGGGGCTCTTCCAGTTTTTGCCCTCGACCTGGCGCTCCTCGCCCTACGCATCGAGCTCGCCCTTCGATCCAGTGGCCAACGCCGAGGCCGCGGCCTGGCTGTACCGGACCAGCGGTCCGGGAGCCTGGGTCTGCCAGTGACGTCCACCCCGGGGTGCCGGCTCGGCACCCCGGGGACTCAGTCCGGCAGGCGGGCGAAGCCCATCGCCTGGTACATCGCTTGCAGGGTGGGAGCAGAGACCAGGCGGGCTTTGGCGGCACCGTTCGCGAGCAGGCGCTCCAGCTCGGCGGGATCTGAACGCAGCTGCCGATACCGGGCTGCGATCGGCTCCAGGCAGGCGATCACGGCCTCGGCCACAGCCGCCTTGAAGCGACCGTAGCCGCCATCGGCGTACTCGCCCTCGATCGCCTCTGGGCTGCGCCCGGTGGCCACCGCCATGATCTCGATCAGGTTCGAGATCCCGGGCTTCTCGGGCGAGCGCCTGACCTCGCGTCCGCTATCGGTGACCGCGGCCATGACCTTGCGCCGGATGGCCTCGGGCGGATCCAGGATCAGGATCTTGCCCATCTCCGAGCTGGTCGAGGTGGACATCTTGCGCTCGGGGTCGGTCAGATCCATGATCCGGGCGCCGGCGCTGGGGTACTGACCCCGGGGCAGCCGGAAGAGCGTCCCGAAGCGGGCGTTGAAGCGCTCAGCGACGTCGCGGGTCAGCTCCACGTGCTGGCGCTGGTCCTCGCCCACCGGGACCACGTCGGTCTGGTAGAGGAGGATGTCGGCGGCCATCAGCACCGGGTACTGGAACAGCCCGCTGGATACGAACTCGTGCGCCTCCGACTTGTCCTTGAACTGGGTCATCCGGCGCAGCTCGCCGAAGCTGGTTACCGCACCCAGCAGCCATGCCGCCTGGGCGTGGTCGGGGTTGTGGCTCTGGACGAAGACCGTGGAGCGGTGCGGATCCAGCCCGGTGGCGAACAGCATCGCGGCCAGATCCAGGGTGGACTCGCGCAGTTCTCTGGGGTCGTATTCGATCGTGATCGAGTGCAGGTCGACGATGCAGAAGAAGGCCTCGCCCTGGTCCTGGGTGGCGACGTACTGACGGAATCCCCCGGAGAGGTTGCCGAAGGTCTTGCCGCCGGTAGGCTGGATACCGGAGAAGATGCGCACGGGACTGAATTATCGAAGCTGGGCGGCGGCGCCGCAGCCAGGTCGTCTCGGTCAGTGGAAGAGCTCGCCGAACGGCGCTGCGGTGGCGGCCTGGCCCAGCCGTGGCACTCCCAGGGCCTCCTCGATCGTGGCCAGGGTCGAGTAGTGATCGTGGTAGACGGCGGTGGTGTGCCGGTGCAGATCGGGAGCGGCGATGATGGCGGGGACCAGGTTGGTCGGGTCGTTCCCTGCCCCCTCGTCCCAGGTGATGATGAGCAGCCCGCGCTGGCGGAAGGCAGCCGAGTTCAGGATGCTGGGCACCAGGCCGGCGAGGAATCGATCGGCGACCGCGGTCGAACAGTCGTGGCCATCATCGCACAGGTTGGGCGTGATCCAGACGAAGCGCGGGGTGTCGCCGGCCAGATCGTCGGCGAGGCGGGAGAGCGGGACCACGTTGGCCGGGCAGCGGCCACCGTAGTAGGCGAAGGGGTCGTGCTTGACGGCGTAGGGATACGGGCTGTCGAGGCAGGTCCCGGTCATGCTCTGCATGTACGCACGCCAGGAGATGCCGTGCTGGGTCAGCTCGTAGCCGATGCCGGTCTCGGGGAGCCGATGGTAGCTGTCGTCGTCGATGCCGAAGGTGGTGCCCGCGGTCAGGGCCAGATAGTTGGGCAGGCTGGGGTGGGCGACGGCGTGGTAATTGGTGGCCAGGGCGTAGGTCGACGCTAGCTGACGCACGTAGCTCCCTGTCATCGCCTCTTGGAGGGAGCGGTTCTCCATCACGATGATGAAGACGTGAGAGCGGGCAGGCATCGTGGAGGCCGGCAGCGACGGCCTCCCGGGCGCTGCCGCTCCCGACGAAGGAGCGCTCCCGCAGCCGGCCACCAGCAGGCAGAGGACCAGCAGCAGCGTCCGGCGCCGGCGAACCATAGCGGTCACATCGTAGGTCGGGTGGTCTCCGCCGGTGCGTGCTGCCCGGCGGGCAGGAGTCGGCGGCCGGCCAGGACCACCGCCAGGGCGATGAGCACCGAGGCCCCGCCCAGGGCCAGGCCGGCGCGGGGGCCGAAGGCCCCGCTCACCCAGCCCACGATCGGTGCTCCGATCGGGGTGGTGCCAATGAAGACCACCGAGTAGAGCGCCATCACCCGGCCCCGCAGGCGAGCGTCGGAGCGCAGCTGCAACAGGGAGTTGGCGGTGGTCTGGAAGGCCACCGCAGCCAGCCCGGTGGGGACGAGGACCGCGATCTCTAGCCCCAGGCTGGGGGCGGCCGCGCAGGCCAGCATCAGCACTCCGAAGGCGGCCAGGGCGCCTAGCAACAGCCGGTCCCCCGGCCGCTGTCGGCTGGCCGACAGGAGCGCTCCGGCCAGCGAGCCCAGGCCCAGGACCGAGAACAGCAGCCCGAAGGTGCCGGCCCCACCGTGGAAGGTGTCGCGGGCCAACAGCGGCAGCACCACCGACCAGTTGAGGGCCAGGGTGCCGGTGGCGGCGAGCAGGAAGAGCGGGATCCGGAGCTCGGTGCGGGACCAGGCGTAGCGCAGCCCCTCGCGGACCTGGCCGGCGGCTCGCCGGACGGGGGCCCGCTGGAGCTGGCTCGGGTCCATCGCCGCTAGCGCGACCACCACCGCCCCGAACGAGATCGCATTGAGGACGAAGGTCCAGCCAGTCCCGGTAAGGGTGATCACCAGACCGCCGATGGCGGGGCCGATGACGCGGGCGCTGGTGAACACGGCGCTGTTGAGGCCGACTGCGTTGGCGACCCGGTCCGTTCCCACCATCTCCACCACGAAGGCCTGGCGGGCGGGGTTGTCGGCGGCGGTCACCAACCCCAGGAGCAGCGCCAGCAGGTAGACCATCCAGAGCTGGACCGCGCCAATCAGGGTGATGACACCGAGCGCCGCCGCCAGCACCCCCATGCTGGTCTGGGTGGCGATCAGGAGCCGGCGCTTGTCGGTGCGATCGGCCAGGACGCCGCCGTGGGCGCCCAGCACCAGCATGGGCAGGAACTGGAGGGCGGACACCATGCCCAGATCGAGGCCGTTTCCCCCCAGGTGCAGGACCAGCCAGGACTGACCCAGGCGCTGCATCCAGCTACCGCTGACCGAGACGATCTGCCCGATCCAGTAGAGACGGTAGTTGCGGACCCGGAGCGAGCCGAAGGTGGTGCTGGCCAGGCCGCGCAGCGGGCTCACGCCCGGCCCTCCTCGAGGAGCTGCTCCAGCACCTCCAGGCCCGCCTCCAGCCGGGCCAGGTCGAGCTCGCCCAGGGTCTGCAGGCGACGCGCCAGATACTCGGTCGTCCGAGTTCGGCTGCGCAGCAGCCAGAGCCGGCCTCGCTGGGTGGCGGTGATCCGAACCACCCGCCGGTCGGTCGGATCCGACTCCCGGCGGATGAGCCCCTGAGCCTCCAGCCCGGCCACGGTGGCGGTGATGGTGGGCGGCTTCACCCCCTCGTGGTCAGCGAGCTCGCCCAGCGAGAGCGGACCGTGCCCGACCACCGCCGCCAAGGCGGACTGGGCGGTCGGGGTGAGTCCCAGGTCGCCCTGACCGCCGAGATGGCGGTTGAGCCTGGTCACCACCAGCCGGAGGCGGAGGGCGAGTCGGGCACGGTCGATCGCAGAAGCCGGCAGCGACATAGATAGTTCGTTAGCTTACCGAAATATCCGGCCATGACGATGCGCCGAGGCGGTCCTTCGCCGGCACCGAGGGGCACCGCCGCGCGTGTTCGGCAGGGGCTTTCGATCGGGCCGGTCCCTTAGTGGGGCGCCGGTGTGCCCAGGTGACGATGGGCGAAGTCGAGCATCAGCTCCATCTGGTGGATGCGCTCCTCGTCTCGCAAAGAGCCGTGCCCGGCGTCGAACTCGTAGTACTCGTGCTCCTTGCCCAGCTCCTGAAGCCGGGCCAGGTAGTTGTGCACCTGCCGGATCGGGCAGCGGGGGTCGTTGCGCCCGGCGAGGATCAGGACCGGCGCCCGCAGCCGGCTGACGTAGGTGATCGGGGAGCGCTCCCGGTAGAAGTCGGGCCGCTCCAGCGGCGTGCCCCCGAACAGGGACCGGTCGAAGGCCTTGAGGGGCTCCATCTCGTCCTCGTAGGCGGCCACATAGTCGGCTACCGGGACCGCCGCCACCCCCAGGCTCCAGTCCTCTGGCTGCCGGCCCAGGCCGAGCAGGGTCAGATAGCCGCCCCAGGAGGCGCCGCCCAGGACCAGACGGCGGGGGTCCGCGATCCCGCTCTCGACCAGCCGGTCGCGCACCGCCTTCAGGTCCTGCAGCTCGGTCAGCCCCGGGTTGCCCTCCAGGGCATCGCGCCAGCTTCGGCCGTAGCCCACGCTGCCCCGGTAGTTGACCAGGGCCACGGCGAAGCCGTGGTCGACCCATGCCTGGACCCGGGGATCGAAACGATCGGCATCGAGGTATTCGGGGCCCCCGTGGACCCAGAACACGGTGGGGTAGGGGGCCGGGGCC
>CADDZO010000207.1 GCA_902812395.1 bacterium
GCGCGGATGGCGTCGTTGACCGCCTGCTTGAAGCTGAGGCCGCGCTCCCCCATCGCGCGCCTGATCAGCAGCTCCACATCGGGATCGAGCGTGATGGTCGTCCGCACTGGTTGCATCATAGCATCATTCTTGATGAGGACAAGATGCAGCCCGGGCAGGGGTTGGTCGACCGGGGCCAGAGTCGCTGAGGATTGAAACCGCAATCCAGGACGCCAGGTTCCCGCTCCCATGCCGCAACCTCCATCTTGCAGCGGCTCCGGCGAATGGCTCCCCGCTCCACAAAATAGACCCCCGTGCGTCCGGCCGGCTCCCAGTCGATCACCGTCTCGATCCGGTGTGCCAGGGCAGCGGCCTGGATGCGACAGCCCAGCGCCGTCGCGGCCAGGCGCGAGACCCACCTCACCCGGCCGCCCAGGTGGGCGAAGGTAACGAGGGCGTTGAGCTCAGCACGCCCGACCTCTACCTCCATGGAACTCGCCTGTTCGAGACGCTGCCGGCCCGGCGGCGAGAGCCTGATCATGGCCTCGCCCAGGGCAACCAAGCAGCCGTCAGGCGCTGGGATCAACCACGCTGTCCTTTGGGGCCTCCAGTAACGGATGGTCCACTCGACGCCTTGCCTGGTCAGCATCCGCACTGGCTCGAGGTGGAGGTAGCGGGCCCTTCTGAGCCAGTTCAGAGCCTGCCATACTTGGCGTACACACGGGGGACAGGGACACCCCGTTGGATCTCGCTGCGGACCCGATCCTCAACCGTCTTCGCCTCCTCCGCTCGCACGAGGACCTCGCCCACTGCCTCTGCCGGGATGACAAGTACCCCGTCCATGTCTCCGAAGATCCAGTCACCGGGGTTGACGGGGACCTGACTGTTCAGGCTGCCTTCCAATCGGGCACTCGATGTCCCATACCCGGTATCGGGATTTCGATTCGATCGGCGACATGTAGCGAGCGAACACAGGCCAGTCCTCGATCTCGAACAGGAGCCGCCCATCCCGGATGCTCCCGTCGATGACCACTCCCACAGCGCCTCGTGCCTTCCCTGCGTTACTCACGAGCTCGCCCCAATGCCCGCAGTGCACCTCACCCGCCGCTGCCACTACGACCACCTGCTGGGGCCTAATCGCTTCGAACAGCCCGTAGTTGTCGAGTCTGTCCTGGCACGCCCAGTTCAGCCAGGACGACGGCCGGCCCTGGTCCACAACGTTGACTCGGGGCGCTTCGCGTCCGGGTCGTCTCGGGCTTCTGAGACCATCGGCTCCGGAAGCGAGCGGCCCGACTGCGGCGGGGGAGCTTCGCCCCTGACCACTGCCTGGAGCGAGAGGGCTGGCTCAGAGGCGGGCGAGGACTGCTGGGGGTGGCGAGAACGGCCTGCAGCGGTTCGGCGAGAGCCCGATCTACGAGGGTGCGCGTCCCAGGCGCCTGTCAGGTGAGTGTCCAATCCTCCTTCCTTGCGGCAGCAGCCCTTGTTTGAATGCCTTGCGATCGATATGATCAATGCGGTTGATGGCCTGCGATTGTGAAGGGGCGGTTCAGCGCCAGCGGCCCCCAGGGGGAGTCTGCCAGCGTCGATGCCGACGGCGGGAAGGAGCGTCCAGTGGCTCGGCGCATGCGGCCGGTTCTCCAGGCGGGGACGAATGAGAGGAGGCGGTTCTGGGCGCATGGCGTGCCCGTGGCGGGGTCGGGGCCCCGGATCCGGCTGGAGGTGCCTGGGGGCTCCCCATGGGGATCCGGCAGCCCTGACTCCGTTTCAGTGTTGACGCAGGAGGTCTGGCGATGCATCTCGAGCATCGACTTCGGTTCCTGGTTCCGGGACTGCTAGCGGCCTTGCTCCTTGCCGCCTGCGGTGGTAGCGCGGCGCCTGCGGCCACGAGCAGCGGCAGCCTGAAATCGCTCACGGTCGGCTACGAGGCCGACGCCACCAGTCTCGACCCTGGCCAGCCCACCGACATCAACACCATGCAGGTCCTCGACCAGATGTACGACACGCTGGTCCGGTTCTCGAACGGGAAGCTGGTTGGAGATCTGGCCACCAGCTGGAAGGTGAGCTCGGATGGGCTGCGCTACACGTTCGACCTCCGGCCCGGGGTGAGGTTCTCGAACGGAGATCCCCTGACCCCGGCCGATGTCGTCTTCAGCTTCGAGCGCATGCTCGACCCCTCCAACCCCGGCTACCAGTATGGCCCGTATCCGTTCGGCAAGTTCTTCTACGGCCAGGTGGCGAGCGTCCAGCAGATCTCACCCTCGGCGGTCGAGTTCACGCTCTCCAGCCCTGATGCCGGTTTCCTGCCCAGCCTCACCGTGGCCACCGGCTCGATCGTGGACCAGAAGGTGGCTCTGACCGAGGGCAAACAGTTCGCGCTCGAGGGGATGGGGACCGGTCCCTTCCGGCTCGAGGTCTGGAAGCGAGGGCAGGAGCTGGTCCTGGATCCGAACCCGTACTACTGGGGCCCCAAGCCGCACCTGCGCCAGATCACCTTCATCCCCATCGTCGACACCAGCCAGCGGGCCAACGAGCTCCAGTCGGGGGCCATCGATCTGGCTCTGAACCCTGACCCGTCTACCCTCTCCAGCCTGCGCAAGGCCGGGTTCCAGGTGGCGGAGCAGGCCGGTCCCCACGTCTGGTGGATCGGGGTCAACATCAGCCAGCCGCCCTTCGACAACGTCAAGGTCCGCCAGGCACTGAACTACGCGATCAACAAGCAGGCGATCACCCAGGGAATCCTCTACGGCACCGGGATCCCGGCTGACCAGCCGCTCTCGCCCGGACAGCTGGGCTACAACTCCGACGTCAACCCCTACCCTTACGACCCCGCCAAGGCGCGGCAGCTCCTGGCTCAGGCCGGCTACCCGCACGGCTTCACCACCACCCTGCTGGTTCCGACCTCGGGGTCAGGAATGCAAGAGCCGGTGGCGATGGGCACCGCCATCCAGGGCTATCTGAAGGCAGTCGGGGTGACGGTCAAGATCGAGGAGCTGGACTGGGGCACGTTTCTCAACAAGATCGGGGAGGGAGCCAAGGCCGCAGACCTCCAGATGTGGGAGCTGTCTTGGATGGACTCGGCGGTCGATCCCTGGCTGGTCCTGAATCCGCTTTTGGCACGCTCCTCCTGGCCGCCGGGCTTCAACACCGGCTTCTACGACGATCCGAAGGTGGACGCTCTCTTGGAACAGGGCCTGGCCACCCAGAACCAGAACCAGCGCGCCGTGATCTACCGCCAGGCGGAGCAGCTCATCAACCAGGACGCGCCCTGGATCTTCGTCGACCATGCCAAGATGGTGGTGGCCTATAACCGGAGCGTCCATGGCTTCCAGCTCGATCCGACGTTCCCGTTCCTGATCCGGCTCCAGAACGTCACCTGATGCCGTGCCGGGTATCGCCGTGAGGGGCGAGGCGGGGGAGATCACGTGATCTCCTTCATGGCCCGCCGGGCTCTGCTCCTGGTTCCGGTGCTGTGGAGCGTAACCGTGGTCGTCTTCATCGCCCTCCATTTGGCACCGGGGAACGCGGCCCAGCTGCTGCTCGGGCCTCAGGCCACCCCCGGCCAGGTGCAGGCGCTGGAGCGACAGCTGGGCCTCGACCAGCCGCTCCCGGTGCAGTACCTGCACTGGCTCCAGGGCGTAGTGGTGGGCGACTTCGGCACCTCGATCACGTACCACGAGGCGGTCGCCCCACTGGTGGTCGGCTACCTGACCAACACCCTGGTCTTAGCTGCCGTCGCCTTCGTGATCGCGACCCTGGCGGGCATGGTCCTGGGCGTTCTCGCCGCCTTCTTCTCCGGTCGCCTGATCGACCACGTCGTCAACGTCGGCGATTTCGTCGGTCTGGCGGTGCCGGTCTTCTGGCTGAGCCTGATCTTCGCCCTGATCTTCGGCCTGGTCCTGCGCTGGTTCCCGGTCAGCGGCATGTACACCGCCGGCGTCCCGCCCAGCTTGCCCGACCTCGCCCACCACATCGTGTTGCCAGCCGTAGCCCTGGCAGTGGCGCCGGCGGCGGTGGTGGCCCAGGTCGCTCGCACCTCGCTCCTGGCCGAGATCGGGCTTCCCTACGTCAAGGTGGCCCGGGCCAAGGGGCTGTCCTACCGGCGGGCGGTGCTCCGGCACGCCCTCCGCAACGCCCTGATCCCGATCGTGACCACGCTCGGGCTGGAGATCAACTACATCATCGGCGGCGACGTCCTGGTCGAGAACGTCTTCAGCTGGCCTGGCGTCGGCCACCTGCTGGTCGTCTCGATCCTGAACCGCGACTACCCGGTGGTGCTGGGTGCCACCCTGATCCTGGCCGCCATCTTCGTCGTCGTCAACATGCTCACCGACATGCTCTATCCGCTCCTGGATCCGCGGGTGGCGGTGCATGGCTGACCTCGGCTCGCCGCTTTCGACTGCAGAGCTGGAGGCAGCCATCGGTGCAGTTGCGGTCGAAGAGGGCCTCCTGCCTGGCCGGGGGTGGCGGCTCAACCCATACCTGGTGGTGGGAGGTGGGGTGGTGATGCTGCTGGCCCTGCTGGCGGTGCTGGCGCCGATCCTCCCCCTCCAGGATCCGAATGCGCTCAACCCCGTGGACCACCTCCAGCCGATCGGCACGCCCGGCCATCCCCTGGGCACCGACCAACTGGGGCGCGACATGCTCAGCCGACTCATCTACGGGGGCCGGATCACGCTGGTGGCGGGTCTGGCCGCGGCCCTGATCTCGACCGGGTGCGGGGTGGTGATGGGGCTCGTCGCCGGCTACTTCTCGGGCTGGATCGACATCGGTCTGATGCGCCTGCTGGATGTGCTCCTGAGCTTCCCGTTCATCCTGCTCGCGATCCTGATCGTGGCCTTCTACGGACCATCCACCCTGCACGGGCTGATCGCGATCGCGGTCGCCAATCTTCCCTTCTTCGCCCGCCTGGCCCGGGCTCAGGCCCTGCAGCTACGGGAGCGGACCTTCGTCGAGGCGGCCCGGGCGCTGGGGGTGGGGCATCTCGGTGTCCTCCGCCGCCACCTCCTCCGCAACCTGTTCCCGCTGGTGGTCTCGGCTCTGTTCCTGAACGTGGGTTGGATGATCAGCCAGACCTCCGCACTCAGCTTCCTGGGCCTCGGTACCCAGCCGCCTACTCCTGACTGGGGCACCATGCTCGCCGATGGCCAGACCTACATGGCGGTGCAGAGCGGAGTTGCCATGCTGCCCGGGATCGCGATCGTGATCGCGGTGGTGGGCTTCAACGTCCTCGGGCTGGGCCTCAAGGCAGCTCTCAATCCGGAGGGCCAAGAGTAGCCGGGCCCGGTCCGTAGCGGTACCCCTTCCGGCGATCGGGACGGTGGAGCCCAGATCGCCCGGGACGCCCGGGTCGGGACACCAGCGTGCCCTCGATCTCCCACCGGGGCGACCGGGGTCGGTAACTGTTGGCGTTTGAACCTATGATAGTATGCAGGGGTGACCTTGAAGGACTGGGTGCGGCGACAAGGTGTTCATCCCATGACTGCCTACCGCTGGGTCCGGGAAGGCAAACTCCCAGTTCCCGCGCGCCGCGCCGGCCGGCTGATCCTGGTGGACCAGCCACCGGTCAGTGCCGTTCCAGGGATCACGGCCGTGGATGCCCGCGTGTCGTCCGCTGACCAGAGGTCCGACCTGGACCGACAGGTTGCTCGGGTGAGCGCATGGGCGGCAGCCCAGAGCTTGGCGACCACGATCGGAGTGGAGCACCGCGACCGGTTCGCCCGCTTGGGTGCGGAGTAGGTCGAGGCTGCGCTGGCGGCACAGGGCCGCCGGTTGCTGGTTGTGGATCCATCGGAGGTGGATGACGATCTGGTCCGGGACGTGACCGAGATCCCAACCAGCCTCTGCGCTCGCCTCTCCGGACGGCGAGCGGCTGCCAACCGAGCGGCCAAGGCCATCGCGGTGGCCACCGGGGAGAACCCGTGAAGCTGCAGCAGGCGGGGTCCCCACGAAGCGGGCTTCGTGGGGTGCCCCAGGCCTACCGGTACGCGCTCGATCCCACCCCGGCGCAAGAGCGGAGGCTCCGCTCCCATGTCGGGGCGGCGCGCTACGCCTGGAACTGGGCCCTGACCCGGGTCATGGCGCGGTATGAAGCCGAGAAGAAGTGGTACTCGGCGGAAGAACTCCATCGGCTCT
>CADDZO010000208.1 GCA_902812395.1 bacterium
GTTCAAACGCCAACGGTTACCAGCCCCGATCCGGCGCGACCCCGAGCCCCAGGCGGCTGGCGTTGCGCCATCCGATCGCGTCCTGGTCCTCAGGTCCGAAGGCTTCCTCCAGATTGCGCCGGACCCGATCCGGGTCGCCGATGACGTGCGGGTAGTCGGTTCCGAACACGATCCGTTCGACACCGACCGTTTCCCGCAGCAGCCGCAGCGCCGGCGGGTGATAGCTGACGGGGTCGTACCAGAACCGGCGCAAATAGTCGAGGGGACGCAGCTCGATCCGACGACATTCGGCGTAGGCGTCGGTGCCGATCTCCAGTCGTCCGGCCAGGTAGGGCACGGCCCCTCCGGCGTGAACAGCGATGAGGCGCAGGCCGGGGTTCCGGTCCAACAACCCGCTCCAGATCAACCGGGCCAGGCAGAGGGTGGTCTCGAACGGGAAACCGATGAGCGGCACCAGGCTGAAGCGCTCCATGCCGACCGTGCCGGCGGTCGGCGTCATGGGGTGAATCAGCACGGGTCGGTTGAGCTCCGCCACCCGGCGCCAGAAGGGCTCGAAAGTGGGGTCGTCCAGCCCTCTCCCGCCCACGTTGGTGCCTACCACCACCCCGTCCAGGCCCAGACCGTCGAGGGCCCGATCCAGCTCCTCCAGCTCCGCTCCCGAGCCCAGAGGGACGCTGGCCAGGGCCAGAAACCGTCGGGGATGGCGGGCCTTCAGGGCGGCGTAGGCGTCGTTGACCAGCCGTGCCGCACGCAGGGCATCGTCGGCAGCAAAGCAGTAGACGTTGGGGGAGGTGAGGGACAGGACCTGGACGTCGATGCCCTGTCGGTCCATCGCGTCGAGCCTTGGCTCGATCTCCAGCATGGGTGGCGTGATTGTGGCCAGGCGGGTGCCTCCCTCCTCGATGTAGCGGCGCCCATCGGAATCGGTGCGGATCTGCACCCCCTGGCCGCGGTCCTCGAGCAGACCCAGGTACTCACGAGGGAAGAAGTGGGTATGGAGGTCGATGCGCATGCTCCTGGCTCCTTGGGGTTGCTGAACGTCGCCGTCCAGCTTGCCACCGGCGGTCATGGCGGCCAGGCCGCAAGGCGTGCCTCCACCGTCGACCGCTGGGGCGGGTCGGCGCCCGCCCTCTCACAGGTGAGCGCCGCCGTGGCCGTGGCCAGCCGCGTCACCCGTCGCCAGATCCCCTCTGGCACTGTCGCCAGCTGGGCCGGTTGCAGGACCCGCAGCTCGGCCAGCCCGACCAGCAGGCCGGCCGTGAAGGCGTCGCCCGCGCCCACTGTGTCCACTACCCGGCACGGTGCGGAGGGGCAGCGGAGCTCGAGACCTCGGATCACGAGGCGGCTTCCTTCGGCTCCGCGGGTCACGATCAGGACCTGGGCTGGCCGGGGCCGCACCTCCTCGCCCCAGATCGCCAGATCGCGGTCGCTCAGCTTGATCAGGTCGGCCAGCTCCAGGCTCCGGCGGACGGCGGCCCGATAGCCGGCCCAGTCCGACACTGCCTGCGGCCGAAGGTTGGGATCGAAGCTGAGCGGGACCCGACCTCGGAGCTGTTCCACCAGCTGCAGCACCGCGTCCCGAGCGGGTGTCAGGGCCAGGGCCAGGGAGCCGAAGTGCACCGCCTCCAGCTGCCCCAGGGCATCGACCTCGAGCTCCCCCGGTTGGAGCCCGACGGTGGCGGTCCGATCAAGGCGGAAATCGTAGCTTGGCTCGTCTCCACCCAACGCGACGAAGGCAAGAGCGGTCGGCTGCGAACCGCGCCGGACCAGGTCCAGACAGACCCCGCTTTCCGCCAGGTGTCGGACCAGCAGATCGCCGAACAGGTCGGAGGAGATCTTGCCGGCGTAGGCGGAGGCATGGCCGAGACGGGCGACGGCCACGGCCACGTTGTAGGGGGATCCGCCGGGACGGATGTGGAAGCCGTGCTGCCCATCTCCGGCCACGACCGGGGTGAAGTCGATCAGGGCTTCGCCCAGGCTGGCGATCATGGCAAGCCGTGAGCCGGGGCCGGGCGCCTCGGCGCCCGGCCCCGATCGCTTCAGCGTCCCGCGCTGGGCACCCCGGCCGCTGGCCCTGCCCGGCGGCCGTTGCCGAAGATCGAGGGTAGCAGCGGCATGGGCTCGTTGCCCACCTTCATCCCGCGAGACTCCAGGATGGCCTGGATCTCCTCGGTGGCGAACCCGCTCAGCGAGCCGCAGAAGTAGGCGACCAGGCCGATCCCGACCTCGATCAGCGTGTCCCAGGGGAAGTTGATGGCAGGCTTGGCCAGCGGTCCAAGGAATCCCCAGTAGGAGAGCGGGAAGCTGGCCAGGAGCAGGAAGATGAGCCAGGCCGCTCGCTGGATGTGGGTGCGGCCCTCGGCGCTGCTCGCCAGCCAGAGTGCCACGCAGAAGAAGATCACGTCCGCCGAGAAGGCGATGTCATAGATGGGGAAGGGCCAGGTGTGCGGGAGCTGGGTGGCACTGGTGGTGAGCACCCAACCGCCCATGTGGTTGATCCAGACCCAGGCAAGCAGGAAGACGATGGAGATGACGCCGCCCACCACCGGGTGGACCCAGCCCTTCTGCCAGGCAAAGTAGGCGCCGTAGATGGGCAGGCCGACGAAGATGGCGGCGAAGGTGTTGGCCAGGGTGGTGAAGCCGGCCCAGTACATGAGCATGGCCGCGGCCAGGAAGCTCAGCGGCGCCCAAAGCCAGGGCTGGGGCAGTCGGAAGGGTCGGGGCAGCTCAGGGCAATACCTGCGTAGCGTCTGCAGCCCGATCGCCCCCATCAAATAGGTAATGACGGTGGTCGCGGTGATGAAGCTCACCATCGCGCTCCAGCTGGGGATCGGGATGAAGAAGATCAGGCCGATCACGAAGGAGCCGACCAGCGAGACCCAGGGGATCCCGAAGCGGCTCATCCATTGGAAGATGTTGGGGAAGTACTTGTTGACGGAGAGCCCGTAGAAGGTCCGGGTCGCGGTCCCCATCGCGATCCAGGCGGTGCCGGTGGGTGAGACCGCGGCGTCGATGATGAGGACCGTCCCGAAGGCGCCCAGAGCCCCGATGCTGGCCGCCGAGAGCGCGCTGTAGAGCGGGCTCGAGGCCCAGTGGCTGCTGGTCAGCGCGGTCCAGTTGCCGGCCGTGATCCCGGCCGCGTGCCAGTTGATGGCGCCCAGGAACGCCACCTGGAGCAGGGTGTAGATGACGATCGCGATCAGGACCCCGCCGATGGTGGCCAGGGGCACGTCTCGCTGCGGGTTCTTGGCTTCACCGCCGTACTCCAGTGCCTGACGGAAGCCCAGGTAGGCGAAGATCAGGCCGGTCGTGGACAGGGAGGCAAAGATAGCACCCGGTCCCTTGGGCACGAACCCGCCGTAGATATGGAAGTTGGATCCCTTGAAGGCGAAGAAGAGAAAGACGAAGGTCAGCACCGGGACGACGATCTTCCACCACACGAACCAGCGGTTCCACTCCGAGAGGAAGCGGATTCCGAAGTAGTTCAGGGCGAAGAAGAGAATCATGAACCCGACGCCGGAGAGGATCCCTCGGGGCCAGGTGAGCAGGGTCTGGCCCTGGGAGGTCGCGGTCAGGCCGGCGTTGGGAAACCGCCCGGAGAGGTAGGTGAGGACCGCCACCGCCTCAGCCGCAGGGGTCACCGGGAACCAGTAGGCCCAGCCGATGAGGAAGCCGGTCAGCGAGCCGTGAGTCAGCTGCGGGTAGCGAACGATGGCACCGGACCGGGGGAGCATCCCCGAGATCTCGGCCCAGGTGAGCGCCACCAGCATGATGAAGATGCCCCCGACGATCCAGGAGATGATCGCCCCCGGGCCTGCCACCGCAGCCACCCGGACGCTGGCCAGCAGCCAGCCAGAGCCGATGATGGTGCCCAGGGACATGAAGAGCAGGTGTTCGAACGGCATCGCCTTGCGCAGGTGGCGATCGGCCGCCTCGAACGATGCCGTTGTCACCGCTTGTTCAGCCATCCGCATTCCTCCCAGACCACGACCCCAGCTGGGGCCCCTCGGGTTTGCCCCAACTCTAGAACCTGCGGAGGTTCTGTCAAGGGTGGCGCGGTACGATCCAGGCTGAAGCCCAGGTGTTCGAGCTGGTTCCGGGATGGGTTTCTGAGCTTGGATTCGGAGGGCGCGGTGAAGTTCGAGAAGGCGTTCGTTCCCTATGGCGGCTACTGGTCGACGCCCTTCGCCCGCTGGCAGGGCAGCCTGGCCGGCGTCCACCCGGTGAAGCTGGCGGGGGAGGTGGCCGCCCGGGTGCTGGCCGAGCGGGGGATCGATGCGGGCGAGTTCGATTCGCTGTTCTTTGGCATGACCGTCCCCTCCAAGTCGAGCTTCTATGCCGCTCCCTGGATCGCGGGGATGATCGGCAATCCGCGCATCTCCGGGCCCACCATCATGCAGGCCTGCGCGACCTCTGCCCGCCTGATTGGCCAGGCGGCCGGGGAGGTAGATCAAGCGGGCGGAGAGCGATGCATCCTCGGGATTGCCGCCGACCGCTGTAGCAGTGGTCCCCACATCTACTACCCGGATGGCAGCGGTCCGGGCGGGATGGGCACCGCCGAGGACTGGGTCTGGGACAACTTCCAGTGCGATCCCTTCGCCAAGGCCTCGCCCTTGGAGACGGCCGAGAACGTGGCTCGGGAGCAGGGCATCGGCCGCCAGGAGCAGGACGAGGTGGCCCTGCTTCGCTACCACCAGTACGCTGCCGACCGCTCGGGCCCGGAGGGGTTCCGCCGGCGCTACCTGGCGGTGCCGCTGGAGGTGCGCGACCCCTCCGGGCGGAAGGTGGTGGCGACACTGGAGGACGACGAGGGAATCACCCACACAACCGCCGAGGGACTGGCCCGGCTGCAACCGGTCAAGCCGGACGGCACCGTCACCTACGGGACCCAAACCCACCCCGCCGACGGCAACTGCGGAATGGTCGTCACCGGCCGCGACCGCGCCCGTCGGCTGGCCCGCGACCCGGGCATCGAGGTGCAGCTGCTCAGCTTCGCCCAGGTCCGGACCAAGCCCGCCTTCATGCCCCTGGCACCGGTCCCGGCCGCCCGGGCTGCGCTGGAGGAGGCTGGCCTGGACATCGGCGATGTGGCTGCGATCAAGACTCACAACCCGTTTGCGGTGAACGACGTCTACTTCGCTCGCTCCTTCGACCTGGCCTATGACGCCTTCAATCGGCACGGGTCGTCGCTCATCTATGGCCATCCCCAGGGTCCAACCGGGATGCGGCTGGTGATCGAGCTGATCGAGGAGCTGGCCGAGCGGGGTGGCGGTTATGGGCTCTTCTCGGGCTGTGCTGCCGGCGACACGGGGGCAGCGGTGGTGGTCAAGGTGGACAGTCCCCGTTCCTGAGCGGATAGGCTCCCGCTCGATGGGTGCCCGGCTGACGGGCCCCGCAAGGCCGACCGCCCGCACTTGCTCGCTATGATGAAGTCCTGCGAGGGCCCGTGGCGCAGCTGGGAGCGCGCCTCAATGGCATTGAGGAGGTCAGGGGTTCGAGTCCCCTCGGGTCCACTTGTGTTCCGTATTCGAATTCGGACACGTTAAAGATGTCATCGAAGGGCGGCTGGTACTCCTATGCCGAGAGCCGGCCGTCTTTGACTTCGAGGCGTTCGAACACGGCGGCGTTGAACATCTTGCGAGTCCGGTCGGATGCCTTCCGGTAGGCCTCGCCGCAGCGGGTCGCCAGGGTGGCGGCGAGTTCGAGGATTTCCTGCCATTCGTCGAGGTTGGCGTCGAGATCGTCGAGGCGGTCCTTGGCGGCTTGGATGTCAACTGTGATTGACGCCTGCTCGCTCTTGAGGGTGGGGACGTCTATGCCCCGGCGTAGTAGGCGTCGAGCAGCTTGCGCCGTCGGGTTTCGGCTTTGGCGAGCCGGCGGGTGAGCAACTCTCGTTGGGCGGCGTCGGCGGCTTGGCGGTCGATGCTCTCGGCTTGCATCTCTTCGCGCAGCCGCTCGGCCCATTGAGGGGTGGCGTCCAATCTCTGGTGTAAACGTGCGACGGGCGTAGGTTCCCGATGAGGAGCAACTCACGAAGGGAGACCCACGCCCGTGTCCGACCGAGTATCGCCTGCCGAGGCCATCCGTGGCCAGA
>CADDZO010000209.1 GCA_902812395.1 bacterium
ATCTGGCCACGGATGGCCTCGGCAGGCGATACTCGGTTGGACACGGGCGTGGGTCTCCCTTCGTGAGTTGCTCCTCATCGGGAACCTACGCCCGTCGCACGTTTACACCAGAGATTGGACGCCACCCAAGCCGCTGCCCGGGGCGAGAGCCGCAGAGTTGCCGGGTCGAGGCCCCAGAAGGGCAGGTCGGCGGCCAGCCGGGCGACGGCCACGTAGAGTGGCTTGCCCTTGGCCAGGGCCCGCGCCCGGACAGCCAGCTGGGGCGCGTCTGGATTGACCTTGAGCACCCGAGCTCGGTGCCATTCCGGCAGTCGGGCCAGCCGCTCTGCCGCCCGCTCAGCGCCACGGAAATTGGGGATGCGCCCGAAGGCGCCTGGGAACCGCGCTTCCCTCGGCTCCTGGAGACGCCGCCAGACTTCCTCTCGCACCGCCTGTTGGGCCGCCAGCAACGCGTCCACGGCCGCTGAGTATGGGACCACCGGCGGCGGTCAGCTGCCCCGCCGGTTGCTATAGTCAGCTCAAGTCATGAACCCCACGGCTAAAGCCGGGGGCTTGTCCCTGGCGCTACGGCCCAGTGGCCGTATCCGAGACCATCGGCTGCATGACGATAGCCCTGGCACGGATAACCCGCGCCGCGTTGTGGTCGGCGGGCGCAGCGCACCCACACAAGACACATCTGAAGTTGGCCTGGGAGCGGCGGTTGGCCTTGTCGACCGTCCCGCACTCCAGGCAAGTGCGGGTGGTGTTGCCAGGATCGACCAGGACCACGGGTACTCCCGCGCACCGGGCTTTGTACTCCAGGAAGGAGCGCAGCTGTCCGAAGGCCCAGTTAGCGTGCCGCGCCAGGTGCCTTTCGCCTTGGCGACGACACGCTTGGCGATGCAGTGGTTGGTATCAGTCTGGAACCGACGCTGACGGCCGGAGATCTGACGGAGCTTCCGACGGCAGGCTTTGGTGCCCTCGCGTTGGAGGTTGCGGCGGCGGTGAGAGGAGATACGCCGCTTGACCTCGACTTGCTCGCCACCAAAGGATTCGCCGTCCGAGTCGGTGGCGAGATTGACAATTCCCAGATCGACACCAAGGAAGTCCTGGATCTCCCCGGCGGCAGCCTCCGAGGCGTCCACGGTGCAGTACAGGTAGAACACGTTGCGGCCCAAGATCAGGTCCGCCTGTCCTCGGATTCGGTCCATGCGCGCCCGCTGGTACTCGCCCAAGCGGTAGGGCATGACCTCGCGACCGCCCAGTGTCAGCAGACTCACTCGATCGGGAGCCTTCCACGACATGATCCGCTGGTCGTAAGGAACCGCTCCATGCGGCCGAAAGCGAGGCCGGATCGTCTTGTCGCGTTTGTACGCCTCGCAGACCTTGGAGATGGCTCGAATCGCCATCTGGGAGCTGAGCCCGAAGCGGTCCCGGATCTGGCCATAGACGAGGCGCTGAAGCCGAAGCTTGTTGGCGGTCTTCTCCCGGAAGGCGACCTCGGCGATCCCATCGCAGGCCGAATTGAACCGCTCCATGGTCTGAAGCAACGCGGCCTGCTGATTGGCCGAGGGTCTGAGCTTGACGGCAAGCGTCAGCTTGACGCACTGAATGCTACCGTCGGTTCCTCCCCATGGCTGAAGCCAGGGGCATCCTCGGAGGTGGTTTGGTGAACGAACACGATCCCGCCGTCAGCGGCCTGGCGGGAGACATCTGGCGTCTCATGTCCCAGGTCTCGTTCGACTTGATGCGGGAGCGGCTGGCCTGCTCGGCGACGGAGCTGAAACTGTCCGTCCCGCAGGCCCAGCTGCTGCTGGCGGTGGAGCCAGATCGCCCCCTGGCCCAGCACAAGCTGGCCGCTCGGCTCCACTGCGACCCCTCCAACGTGACCGGGTTGGTCAGCCGTCTGGAGGCCCAAGGCCTGGTGGCACGGTGCCCGCCGGCCCGCGATCGGCGGGTGCGGCAGGTCAGCCTTACCCCCAGAGGGGAGATGGTCCGCCGCTCACTGCTGGAGCGGCTGGAGTGCGCCCCGGAGGAGATCGCAGCGTTGCCTTTGGACGACCAACGGCGCTGGCTCGACCTCTTGCTGCAGGCCTTCGGCGAGCAGGAGGAGGGGAGCTGCCTAGGGGAATAGCCGCTGGCTCACCAGGCAATCGAAGTCTGATTTGGTGAACTTCAAGCGCACTGCGCCAGGGCGTCCACACGATGACGCGCCTACCGCTGGTTCCAGCAAGGGAGGCCTCCTGTCCCTGCCTGTGGGTAAACCTTCTCTTCTTCGTCGAGGCCCCCGTGCCAGTGTCCCCGGGTAGTGGTGAGCGCCCGCGGCCTGAGCAGCGTGCTGATCTGGATCGGCAAGTAGCAAGGATGGCCGGCCAGCGCTAGGCAAGCCTCGATGAAGCAGAAACCCGGCACTGCGCAAGTGGGTATGACTGCCCACCGAGCAATTGGTAGCTGTGAGCTTCCTATCGCTTACTGACTCGCAACGGTTTGAGGCCTGATGCGATCGTCCCTGCGGTCGCAACCTCGCCTCGCACCTCATCTGGCAGGGTACACCTGGGCGGCGCCCCTCAGCCGAAGGCACCCATGGCAGCCCGGGCCGCCAGCTCCACTGGCCTCAGCTCCCAGACCCCACGAACGCTCATGGTCAGGCCGTCGGCACCCGCCTCGACCAGCGGTCGCAGGCGCTGCGCCACCTGGTCCGGCGTGCCCGCCACCAGCCGGCTCCGCAGATCCTCCGGACCCAGGCCTCGTAACGCCGGCGGCGGGGCAGCCGCGATCTCCGCCAGCCGTCGGCGGACGCCGGCCTCGGTCTCGTCGACGACCACCATGCCGGCGTTCAGGGTCTTGACGATGGTGGCCGGATCTCGGCCTTCGGCCTCGCAGTGGCGATGCAGGACCTCCAACCGACGGCGGGCGGTCTCGTGGTCGCCGAACAGATTGCAGAGGTCCGCGTATCGGGCCACCAGGCGGAGGGTCCGCCGTTCCCCGCTGCCGCCGACCATGATCGGGACTCGGGGCTGGATCGGGCGGGGGACGTTGAGCGCGCCCTGTACTCGGTAGTAGCGCCCCTCGAACCAGGCCTGCTTCCGGTCCAGCATAGCCCGGCAGATCTGGAGCGCCTCCTCGAGCCGATCCAGTCGTCGCCCCACCGGCGGGAACTCCCAACCGTAGGCCCGGTGCTCCTCCTCGTACCAGGCGGCGCCCAACCCGAGGATGGCCCGCCCGCCGGAGATGAGGTCGATGTTGGTGACCTGCTTGGCTAGGAGGGCCGGGTTGCGGTAGGTGACGCCCGAGACCAGGGGCATCAGCCGGAGCCGGGAGGTTCGGGCGGCCAGTGCCGCCAGGGTGGTCGTGCACTCCAGCATCGGCTCGTCCGGCTGGCCCTGGCCGGCGATCTGGTGGAAGTGGTCCATGACCGACAGGGCGGTGAAGCCGCTGGCTTCGGCCGTGGCAGCGATTTCGATCAGGCGTCCGAACAGGTTCTCGGCAGGTACATCGGGGAACGTGAAGGAGGGAACGTGGAGATCCAGGAAGGGCATGCCGGCCACCGTAGCACGACACCGCTGCTCCATTCGACGGCCGCCGGCTGCGACGTCGTGGAGCGATGCCGGCCAGACGGCCAGCCGATGGCCACGTCCATCACCACGAGGGTCCTCTGGGGCCGCGGAAAGATGCTGACGCACGGAATGCGCACCACGCTTGACGCCATCAAGGCCGCGGCCGAGCAGCCCGGCTGCCGTCGAGTCTGGCGCGGCTACGCTGCCGCAGAACGAGGCGTTCGGTCACGCCACCCGACGCTGGCGGGCCTGATGGCGATGCCGCCCCGCGTGGTGTGCTTTCAACAAATCTGCTGTGAGGTGGGTGTGGTTCCGCACCGCTCGGGTGACCAACGGGATGCCGATCAGGCTTGGCATGATCCAGAAGACGATTGTGGACCGTTGTCGACGTAGAAGGCCGTGAAGAGCACCACGTACGACAGGGTCATGCCGAGAATGTCGAAGCTTCGCCAGCCATTCCATCGCACTTTCCTGGCCGCGAACCCGATGGACGCGAAACCCAACGCGGTGGTGCCGAGCGCGAGCAGGTAGGCGTCCTCGGGCCAGCGCAGCGCAGACATACCAACCGCGGTCACGAAACAATGCAGAGACCTCAGTAATAGACAGACCCGCACTTCGGGTGCCAGCCTCGTCGTTTTCCGCTGGTGGCAGCGACTGCCCCCGTCGCCACGCAGGTCAAACCGGCGAGAACGTGAAAGGACAGGGAGACGCCGAAGGCGACTGGCAAGTGGTCACCGCCGGGAACGACCCGGCTCAGGATCTCTACACCATCCGAGATGTTCGCGGCCCCAGCCGTTGCCCCGCCTGAGCGGTCCCCACGCCAGTGGCGCCGGCTCCGGCGGCAGCCGTGCCGCCGGAACCGCACGCTCTCAGCGCTCATCCTGGGCAGGCGGGTAGATGAAGCCGACGACCGGGTCCTGGCCGGGCTTGATGGTCCTGGTGTCGACCACGTCCCAGCCCTCATAGTTCATTTCTGAGACGGTCCAGGAGCCATCGCTGTTGACGGACTTGACGAAGGCGACGTGGCCGTAGGCGCTGAGGTCTTCGACCATGATGGCACCTGCCCGGGGCGTCTGTCCCTCCGGATAGTAGGGGCGGGCGTTGGCCCACCACTGGATGGCGTTGCCGTACCAGGGAACGTAGACCAGCGTGGCCACGTACCAGGTGCACTGGCCGAAGTAGAAGTGGTTGGGCCAGGGCCCGCTTGAGGGGGGCGAGGCCACCATCGCCTCGGCCTCGCGAGCGATCTCGGCCGCCAGGGCATTGTTGCGCGCGGCCAGGGCCTGGGCGGCAATCTTGGCCGCCTCCGCCCGGGAGGCCGCCACCTGGGCCAGCCTGGCCGCGGCTTCGGCTCGAGCGTGCTCGTCTTGCTGCCGCAGCCGTGCCGTCTCCGCGATCAGCCTGGCCTCCTGGCTGGCGATCAGGCGGGTCTGGGCGACTGTGGAAAGCAGCTGCTGCAGGCTGCCGGCCTGGAGGATGGCGGTCAGCGTCAACACCGGCCGCTGGTACTCCAGCCGGGCCAGTTGCGTCATCTGGGCGTGCAGCTGCTTCTCGCGTCTGCCGTCGGCGGCGATCCGTGCATCGAGCGCCGCCACGACCGCACTGTCCACCTCGTACTCGTTGTTGATGGCGGCAAGGGCGGCCTGGTCATGGGCCAGCTGCTGGTTGAGCTGGGCCAGCGAAGGTTGAGGGCTCGGGCTCGGCGTCGCCGCTCGTACCTGGGCTGGGACGGTACCCAGCGCCACCAGGGCCGTCAGCAGCGCGCACAGCCGCCTCACCGCGCAGCCTCCATCAGCACCCCGACATCGCGTCGATGCACCTTCCTACCCCTCCTTTTGTCGACCCGGCGCCGGTGGCGCCGACCGGCGGCCGGCCGGGGGCCTTCCCGTCCGGGCGCCGGCGGCTCGAGGCCGAAGCCACTGACGCCTGCCGGATGCCCTGAGGTGTGCTGCTGTTGTCGGCAGACTTCACCGAAGCGCTACCCCCCTGCCGGACCGTCGCTGCGTGCGATCCGGTGTGGGAACCTAGCAGAGCCGTCCAGGAGCTGTCAAACGGTCCGGGGCCGATCCGTCAGTAGCGGCGGCGGTGCAAGCGGCCGAATGCGTGGTCGCCGATGTCCAGCGCCGAACGGGCGTCGGCCGCCATGCTTGACGTCGCCCCCGGCGCCGGGAGCGTCCGCAGCCAGGCCGGCCAACGTCCAGAGCTCGACGTGCAGCACAGGTAGGAAGCCGGCTGCCTCCACCGAACCCTCGGCCTGGCCGTCGGAGCCGATCCAGAGCCGACGCAGTCCCTCCTCGCGAGCGGTTGCTCGGATGCCGACCAGCAGGTTACGGAACACCCCCAGGCCCCGAAAAGCGGGGAGCGTCACGCAGTTCCAGACGTAGGCCTCGCCCGGCCCCGGGCGGATCGCGCGGGCCAGCTCGCCGATCCACTCCGGGCCCGTCGAAAGCCAGCCATAGCCAGCCAGTCTCCGCTGCACGAAGACCCCGAAGCAGCGGCAGCCGCGCCCCACCCGGAGACCGACCAGGTCCCCCTC
>CADDZO010000210.1 GCA_902812395.1 bacterium
GGTTGGAGGCGGGGGGAGCGTTTGCGGGGGTGGAGCTGTACGGGGCCTATCTGGAGCCGGGGCTGCCGAGTCTTTTGGAACACCTGCCGGAGCGGGTGGTGGTGTGGGACCTGGAGCCGGAGCGGCAGCTGGCGGAGGCGGAGGAGCTGGAGCGGGAGACGCTGATGCTGCTGGCGGCGGAGGCGCGAGAGGGGGAGGTGCCGGTGGGCTTCGTTCCGCCCATGGTCCCGGTCGACCGCCTGCGCCATCCGGGCCGCCCCCGCCTGATGGCCACGGTGGGCGAGGCCGACGGCGCCATGGACCTGGGGTGGCGGGAACTGGACCCGGTGGTGGGGCGGCCCCAGGCCCTGGCCGAGCTGGCCGCCCGCGGGCGGGAGGCGATGGTGGTGCTGGCCAGCGAGCAACGAGAGCGAGTGGCTGCGGCCCTGGGCGAGGCAGGTGTGGCGGACGCGGCGGAGCTCGAGCTCGAGGCGGCCACCGAGTACCGGCCCGGGCTTTGGCGGGCGGACCTGGACCCCTTGGCCGGCTTCGCCTCCGAGGCGGCGGGGCTGGTGGTGGTCACCGACGCCGAGCTGTTTGGCCGGGTGCGGCGAGCGATCCGGCCCTCGCGTCGGAGCAGCAGGGGCGAGGCCACGCTGCACCTCGAGTTCCAGCCCGGCGACCTGGTGGTGCACGTCGACCACGGCATCGCCCGCTTCAACGGCATGCGTTTGATCGAGACGGAGGACCCCGAACAGGGCACGGTCCAGCGCGAGTACCTGGAGCTGGAGTATGCCGACCAGGACCGCCTCTTCGTCCCGGTGGAGAACTTGGACCGGGTCCAGCGCTACCTCGGCGGGGGCGAGGAGACCCCCCCACTGCACCGCCTGGGAACGGGTGACTGGGAACGGGCCCGGGCCCGGGCCCGGCGCAACGTCGAGGACGTCGCCGACGACCTGCTCCGCCTCTATGCGCGGAGGGAGGCGCAGAAGGGCTACGCCTTTTCGCCCGACACCCCGTGGCAGGCAGAGCTGGAGGCCTCCTTTCCCTACGAGGAGACGCCAGACCAGGCCCTGGCCCTGGCCGAGATCAAGGCCGACATGGAGTCGGAACGGCCCATGGATCGGCTGCTGTGCGGCGACGTCGGTTTCGGGAAGACCGAGGTCGCGCTGCGGGCCGCCTTCAAGGCGGTCATGAGCGGGCGCCAGGTGGCCTTGCTGGCCCCGACTACGGTGCTGGTCCAGCAGCACTACCAGGTCTTCACCGACCGCCTGCGTCCCTATCCGGTGACGGTGGAGGTGCTCTCTCGCTTCCGTACCGAGGAGGAGCAGCGGCACACCCTGGCCGGGCTCAAGGCGGGGGCCGTGGACATCGTGATCGGGACCCATCGCCTGCTCCAGCGCGACGTTCGGTTCAAGCGTCTCGGTCTCCTCATCGTGGACGAGGAGCAGCGCTTCGGGGTGCTGCAGAAGGAGCGGCTGAAGCGGCTACGGGCCAACCTGGACGTGCTCTCGCTGTCCGCCACCCCCATTCCCCGCACCTTGCACATGGCCCTGAGCGGGATCCGGGACATGAGCGTGATCCAGACCCCGCCGGAAGATCGCCAGCCGATCAAGACCTACGTGACCAGCGACGACGACGAGCTCGTCAGGGAGGTGATCGAGCGGGAGCTGGAGCGCGGGGGGCAGATCTACTACGTGCACAACCGGGTCCGCACGATCCAGCGGGCGGCCGAGCGGGTGCGCAGGCTGGTGCCCGCGGCCCGCGTGGCGATCGGTCACGGGCAGATGCCCGAGGACGAGCTGGCCCGGGTGATGGTGGAGTTCACTGCCGGCCAGCACGACGTCCTGGTCTGCACCACCATCATCGAGAACGGCCTCGACATCCCCAACGTCAACACCATGGTGGTGGAGCGGGCGGATCGTTTCGGCCTCTCCCAGCTCTACCAGCTCCGGGGTCGGGTGGGCCGGGCCGGCAAACGCGCGTACGTCTACTTCCTCTACGACCCCAGGCGCTCCCTGACCGAGGCAGCGGACAAGCGCCTGGACGTGATGGCAGGACTCCACGAGCTTGGCCAGGGGTTCAAGGTGGCGCTCCGGGACCTGGAGATCCGTGGGGCAGGCAACCTGCTCGGGGTGGAGCAGCACGGCGCCATCGCGGCGGTCGGTTTCGAGATGTATCTGCAGATGCTGCAGGCCGCGGTTGCGAAGCTGCGCACCGGGGCCGAAGAACAGCGGGTTGTGGATGTGCTCACAACTCCCGAGCTCAGCGTCGATTTGCCCCTCGACCACTTCGTGCCGCGCTCTTACATCCGCGACGAGCGCCTGCGTCTGGACGCCTACCGCCAGCTGGCGGCGGCCGAGGACGAACGCGAGCTGGAGGCAGCGTTACGGTCGCTGCGTGACCGCTACGGCCCGCCCCCGCCACAACTCGCCAATCTCGACTACACGCTCCGGGTCAAGCTCAAGGGCCAGCGCCTGGGTTTGCGCCAGATCGCCGCGGAGGACCACGAGATCGTGATCAAGGTCGACCCCGACCGGCTGCTCGACGTCGAGGCGCTGGAACGTCGCTTCAGCGGTCGCCTGCGGGTGCGCCCGAATCGGCTCCTGCTCCGGCGCCAGGGCGAGCAGTGGAAGGAGGAATTGATGAACCTGCTGGATGCGATGGCCGAGCTCTACGGTGCCTCCCAGGTGGCGGTCAATGCCTGAGCGGCCCTACCCGGAGGGGCTCGAGGCGATCTTTGCCGTGGCCCGGCGCCTGCGCGCTCCTGGCGGCTGCCCCTGGGACCGAGAGCAGACCCACCGCTCGCTCCGCTCGTATCTGCTCGAGGAGACCTACGAGGTCCTGGAGGCGATCGACCGGGGCGACGATGCCAAGCTGCGGGAGGAGCTGGGCGACCTGCTCCTCCAGGTGGCCATGCACTCGGCCATCGCCGCCGAGCGGGGCGCCTTCGACGCGGAGGAGGTGTCGGAGGCGGCGGCGGCCAAGATCGTGGCCCGTCACCCCCACGTCTACGCTGGAGAGGAGGTAGCGGGGGCGGAGGAGGTGCTTCGCAACTGGGAGCACCGTAAGGCCGAAGAGGCGCACCGCTCCGGGCGGGAGGCGGAGACGCCGGTCGACAGGGTCCCTGCGACCATGCCGGCGCTGGCCTGGACCTACAACATGCAGAAGCGCGCCGCCCGGGTCGGCGTCGACCTCGGCACCGCCGATGGGGCAGCTCGTGAGGTGGCCGAGCGGGCCGCCTTGGCCGTGGCGGCATCGGGCAGGGAGGCGGCAGCCCGTGCGGTGGGGGACCTGCTGTTCGCCGCCGTCACGTTGGCCCGGTGCCTGCACGTCGATCCGGAGGATGCGCTGCGAACGGCCGGCCAGCGCTTCCGCGATCGCTTCCGCGGCCTGCAGCGCCGGCTGGCTGCCCGGGGTGCCAGCTATCGCGACCTGCCTCCCCGAGAGCTGGCCCAGCTCTGGGAACAGAGCTCGGACTGATCGGGGCCTGAACGGAACGCTGCTATAGTCGGTGCAGCCCTCTGCTGCGACCCAGCAACGAATCGGTATCGGTCCCCTCAGGGACAGGACACATGAGAAGAACCTTCGCCACCAGAGGCACCTTCAACGCACCGGTGCGCTTCTCGCGCCAGTCGATCGCGCTGCTGGTCCTGGCCGTGGTCGGGATCTGGTTGGTGGTCTCTCTGGTCCAGGAGATCGGGCTGTACGAGTCGCTTCGGGGCCAGGCGCACTCGCTGGAGCGCCAGAACGCCGCCCTGGCGGCCGCCAACCAGAGCTACCAGCGCGACATCGCCGCCGTCAGCTCGGGAGCGGCAGCGGAGCAGGAGGCCCGCTTGGAGGGCTATTCACGTCCGGGCGAACGATTGTACGTCATCGGCGAGCCGCCGCCTCCGCCTGCACACCCACATCTCCATCGGGCGCCGTCTCGCCTCAGCCCCGCTGAGGTGGTCTGGGCCATCATCACCGCCCCCTTCCGCCGCTGACCACCCCGAGGTGTGGTTGCGGTATAGTGAAGGTGCGGGGTGGAGCAGCGGCAGCTCGTCGGGCTCATAACCCGAAGGTCGTCGGTTCGAATCCGACCCCCGCAACTTCCCAGTTATAGCTAGGGGATGGTCTGGCCTTTGCCCGTCATCTGCTGCAGGACGTCTGGCTGGCAGCTTGTGCGGTCTACCTCTGCCGAATGGCGATCGGGCGCGGCGGTCACGTCGTCACCGCTCTTGGCCAGCGTCTCCATGCATTATTGCTTTGATAGCTGGATACGCCGGGAGTTCCGGACATCGGCTTCGAGCGGTACTGCGACGATATCGTGGTCCACTGCGTCAGGAAACGCCAAGCCGAGTACGTGAAGGCAGCGATCGGACGCCGGCTGGGGAATGCCAGCTGACGCTGCATCTGGAGAAGACATGTATCGTGTGCAAGCGGCGGGGCTCGTATGCGCACGGCAGCTTAACGTTCCTGGGGTACGAGTTCAGAGCGCGCTCCGGTCGCTGCTTGCTTGGCACACTAAAGAGGTGTGGGGGCCGGTACGAGCAGCGGTCACTGCGGCGGCGCGAGTCGACGATCGCGCCATGGAACAGGGCCCAAGGGAGTAGCCTGAAGTACCGCTAACAGATTGCCGGTCAGGGCCATTCTGCCTCCATGCGTTGACGATACTGGGGGTGCAACTACGGCCGGGAAGCCGTCCATGCGGGTGCTGGCGGTGTCTCCTGAGGCGAGCGTACGAGGGTGAACGGGAGGCGTTGGCTATCAGGTCGTTTGGAGTACAAACCCGGCGATGACCTCGCCCAGGCGTTCTCCTGCGTCCTCCTGCAGGAAGTGGCCGGCCCCGGTGATCGTAGGGTGACCCAGCCCTCGCGCCCCTGGCACCCACTCCCGAAGGATCGGAGCCATTGCCGCGGTGATGGGATCGCGGTCGCTGAACGCCACGAGGAACGGTTTCTGGAAACGGCCCAGCGCCTGCCATGCTGCCCGGTTCGCTTGGCTGGCCGGGTCGTCGGGCCGGGTCGGCACCAGCCCGGGCATGGCTCTGGGCCCGGCCTTGTAGGACTCGTCGGGGAACGGGGCGTCGTAGGCGGCGCGGATGCGGTCCGGCAGCGGCGTGACGCACCCCGCCTGGACCAGCCTCCCGATGTCCAGGACTGCCGCACGCTCGACCGTGCGCCGGAACTTCCACCACACCTCCGGCAACGGCTGATCACCGGTGGGCAGGCCGGTGTTGGAGGCGACCACCCGGGAGAAGCGCTCGGGCTGCTCCGCCACCAACCGCAGGCCGATCAGGCCGCCCCAGTCCTGGCCTACCAGCGTGACGTCCTGAAGGTCGAGGGCATCGAAGGCGAACGCACGCATCCACTCCACGTGGCGGCCGTACGTGTGGTCGGCCGGATCGGCGGGCTTGTCCGAACGACCGAAGCCGACCAAATCCGGGGCGATCACGCGCAGGCCAGCCGCCGCCAGGACGCGTATCACCCGCCGGTAGAGGAACGACCAGCTCGGTTCCCCGTGCAGCAGCAGCACAGGGGCTCCCACCGGCGGACCTGCCTGCACATAGGCAATGCGCACGGCTCCGCCCTCCGCTGCCACCTGAGCGAACCGTGGCTCGTAGCCGAAGTCCGGGAGGTCCGAAAAGCGCTCTTCGGGCGTCCTCAGCAGCTCCACCGGTCAATCATCCGCTGCCCGGGGGCCGGGGTGGCAAGGTTGCTCAACCCCGAGGCGGGATGTCACCCGGGCAAGGGCGGTTGGGCTTCGGCCGCGCCGGCGCGCAGTAGCTACAATCGACCCACTCGGGCGAGGCGGGGCGAGGGAAGTCCGTGGTATCGCGGCGTTGGCGGCGACCTCGCTCGAGAGCGGCCAGCTTGAGACGAGGGAGTGCATGAACAAGCGGAAGCGTGTTGCCCTGGCCAAACACCGGGCCAAGAGGCGCAAGCTCAAGTCGAGGGCCCGAGAAGCCCGATAGCCTGGACGTTGGAAGGAGGCGGCGGCGTAGCTCAGCGGTAGAGCACACGACTCATAATCGTGGGGTCGGTGGTTCGAACCCACCCGCCGCCACCAAAGATCTAG
>CADDZO010000211.1 GCA_902812395.1 bacterium
TCCCCGCCAGCAAGGAGGGTGATTCCCTGATCCTCGCCCGCCTCTCGTTGCCCCATCCGTGCATTGCTCCGATCGTGTTCGTCACCTCACCCACCGGGGCCTGGTTCGCAGCCACCGGCAGCAGCTGAGGGAATCCGGTCGCGGCCGGGGGCATTCGCGCCCCCTGCCCTGGGGCCGTGCCGGCTCGACGGAGGTGCCACAGCTGCGTCGGCCTCCCCCAAGCTGCCTGGGGACGGTTAGATTGTCAAGATGGGGATAACGCCGCCTTCGGATCGAGAGCTGCAGGACCGCGTCGACCGGGCGGTGGCGCAGGCGCTGGAGCGGGGTCTGGCGGAGCTGCGGCCCAGGGGGATGCGTTCGTCCAACATCGGCCTTGCCCTGGGCTCCGTGGCACTTGGAATCCCAATCACGGCAGTGGCTGGTTCCGACTTCCACGGACCGGCCACCGTGGTTGCGGTGTGCGTCGCCTGGGGAGCGATCGCTGCCATCAACGTAGCCCAGGCGGTTCGCGACCTCCTTCTTGGACAGCTGGCCCCAGTTGCGCCGTCCGCGCCTCTGCTCCCGACGGCACCGTCGTCGACGCCACCTGCGGCGCCGCCGGCCGATTCGCTGGCCCGACTGCCCCTCGACGTGCGGATCAGGGTCGAGCAGGTGCGTACCAAGGCCGAGATGCTGCTCCAGCACCAGGATCGCTTCCCGCTGGGCTCCCGCAAGCTGTACATCCTGAGTCAGATCCGTTCCGCCTACCTGCCCTCGACGCTCGACTCCTACCTGGCCCTGGGGGGAGACGACCGACCGGTCACCGCCGACGGACGCACACCGCTCCAGGTCCTGCGCGAGCAGCTGGCGCTGCTGGACGGCAAGCTGGACGAGATCGCCGAGGACCTTCAGCGAGAGAACGCGGACCGCCTGCTGGCCAACCTGCGTTTTCTGGAGCAGCACTTCGGCGCGCCCGGCGCTTCCGAGCTGCGCCTGTAGCGTCGACCGGACCTCCACCTGCATCGCGCCACAAGCGGCGCCCGGACCGAGCGTCGAGGGCCGGTGTTTGCGGTTGCGGCCGCGGGTGGCACCGGTGGCTGCAGCACCTTGCGAACCCAATCGGCGACATGCTCGGGTCTCGACCATGGCGGTGCGGATGTCCATCACCCATGGCCACCTCCTTGTCCGAGCGCAGGGTGCGGTGCGCATCCCAGGTCGGCCATCTCGCGGTTGGCGAAGTCGCGGACGAACTGGTCGACGGGCACGCCATAGCGGAGAGAGAAGACGCCTTCTCGCGCTGATTTCAGGCCAGGATCCACACCACCGCTTGCCAGCCCAGCCCACCTTGGTCGGCGGCTCGGGCCACATCCAACGCCAACAGCTCCGGCCAGCGGCTCGCCGGAACCACGTCGAGCATCCCCACCGGCATGCCGGCCGCGATCGCCTGGCGCTCGACCACCAAGCCCCCTCCCTGGCGGCGGATCCGATAGTGGGTGGTGCACAGCTGCAGCTCCAGCCCGGCGATGCCGCCCATCAGCCGCCGCTGGAGGCGGACCGCTCCCGGGCCCAGTCGCCCTACCGACTCCGCCAGCCAGCTGAGCAGACCTTGCGAGTCCTCCATTCGCTGTCTGATCGCCGCCACTGCCGCGACGATCTCAGGCGGAGGCGGTGCGGGGCCCTGGGATTGGGGGGTGCCGCAGTACCGGCAGGGCTGGCCGGACGCGATCGGCGCGCCGCAGCTGCGACACCTACCGAGTCGGTCAGCCATTGGCGGTGAGGACCACGTTGGGCGGTGACACCTGCGGAGGCTGGGGGTCGGGCACTACGGCCGTTCCCAGGGCGAAGAACTCGATGATGTGACTGCCCCAGCCGTGGTTGCGCTCGGAGACCTGGACTGCGACCACTCCGGTGCCCCCGAACTGGGTGCACTCGGCCTCCATCCGTCGCATCGCCAGCTCTCGCGCAGCGTACGTTCCCTGGGTCAGGGGCACGTGCTCGGTCGAGCCGCTGAGCTCGCGGAACCACTGGCCCACGCTCCGGACGCTGACGTGGTACACGCAGGAGCCCATCACCAGCCGCACCGGCCAGAAGCCCGCCAGCCGCAACTTGTAGAAGTCCTGGCCGGACAGGTCGGACGAGAAAGGAGTGGCATTCGGCTGTCTGCGGTGGGCGGGATCCCGGGCCCGGATCGCGGTGCCGATGAAGAGGAACTCGAGCAGGTCGGCACCCCACTCGTGCCGGGTGATCTCCATGCGCACCCCGACGATCCCATCGGCGTCGATGGCCAATGCCTCCTGCTCCATCCGCTGGATGGCCAACCGCCGGGCGTCATACATGGCCCGGCTGATCACCTGGAGCTCCTCGTTGCGGTTGGTGCGGATTCGCTGCCAGCCAATGTGGTAGATGGAGCTACCCAGCACCAGCCCCAGCGCCTCGTATCCGACGCTGGAGAGGCAGAGCAGCTCGTCCACCGAAAGGTCGCTGGTGAATGCCCCTGCCCGTAAACGCTCCAGCGCCTCGGCGGGTGGGCCGGCTGGCTGCTGTTGACCGAAGAGCGGCATCGGAGGTCTCCCGGTGGCGCCGAGCGTAGCAGACGGTCACCGCGATTGGTCCCCCGGTTGTTCGACCACCCTTCTCGGAGACCGGCAAACGGCAGTCGTGCCCTGCCAGGGTGAGGGGCAGGCGAGCCTTCTTCAGCGGTGGGCGCGATGCCAGGTGGTCGTGGACGATCGGGCCGCGCCGGGTCCAGCGGGGCTGCAGTGCCTCAGGTCCCAACGGGCCATCCGCGCTGGTCCCCGGGGACGCAGGCTCCTGCTCGTGGACGCGCGCAAGGTCGATCCTCTGGTGTGGGACACCACCGAGCTCCCGACCGACCACGGGGCGCGTCCCTACGGTCCAGGCGCGGCCGCGAGTCACGTGGCAAGAGCGATCTGGTGGCCGCAGGATCGAGATCGTGAAGGTGTACCAGCCGTATCGGTCTGCGCGCGGTCCCCTTCGTGCTCAGGAGCGGTTACCACGCTTCGTGCCGGTGGTGAAGCGCTTCGTCTGCGCGCAGTGTCGGGAACGTGCGAGGCGGAGAAGGCGAGACTACCCATACGCTCACCGGCAAGCAGGCAGCAGGGAGCGCGCGCATCCTCTCCTCCGGTGGTGCATCGTCCTGCGGGAGGAAGCCGAGACGGGGACCCTCCCCGCCGGTGACCGGTGTGGACGACCGCGGGCAGATGATCCAGATCCGCTGGTTGCGGGAAGCGGCTGCGCCGCACCGCACCAGTCCCGAAGCAGCCGAGCTCAGCCAACCCGGGTAGCGCTGCCGAGTGCTCCCGCCTCCGGGCCTGGCTTGCCAACCTCCGCCTCGGTGGCCTGCGCCGTCACCTCGATGCTGGCTCCGGTCGGAGACGGTGGAGGTGGAAGGCCTGAACGTGCCAGGATGGTCGCCGGCAGCGCGCAGCCGGCCGGCTTCGGGATGGTGCGGCGCCGGCTCGTGCGCACGTCCGTCCGGCGCGGCGGTCGAGGCATCGCGGCCGACCATTTCTTCGCCAGCACCAAGACCTGCTCGGCTTGCGACGTACCCAGGCCCAGCTGACCCTGGCCTGGCGTTGGGTGTGAGAGGTGCCGTCGTCGACCGGGACGCGAACGCCCCCAGCAACCTGCTCGAGCTCGCCCTCATGGTCCGGCCACTGGAATGGCAGGTCAGGCAGTAGCTCCGGGACTCGCAACCGGACAGTAAGGTGACGGTTATGGAGCAAGCGGAACTCGAGACAGAGGTGCAGCCCCGCGGCGTCCACCTGGTTGGAAGTGTCCCCCTGAGCAGCGCCGAAGAGGTCTTTCGAACGACTGCTGCTCTTCTCGGCGACCGTCTGCGCCGGATCCCCGACGGTGAGACGGGTCCTCGATCCGACTGGATCATCTGGCAGTATCCGGTGCTGAGCGCGCTCCCCCAGTTCGAGGTGGGACCGCCCGGCCAGGACCATTACCGACCGCTGCCGCGACTGCGGCTGCGCCCGGGAGGGCGGGCGGAGGAGGTGCGCTTCGGCAGCCTCGGCTATGCGGCAGCGGCGACTGACTCCTATCAGACCTTTGCCCGCCTGAAGCGCGACGGTGCCATCCCTTCGGGGGTGCGCTTTCAGGTCAGTCTTCCTACCGCACTGGCACCGATCAGCGCGTTCGTCGCCCCTTCCGACCAGGCCGCGCTGGAGCCTCGTTACCAGGGCAGCCTGCTCCAGGAGCTGGAAGGGATCCTGGCCGCCGTACCCCACGAGCAGCTGGCAGTGCAGTGGGACACAAACGTCGAGATGGGGATGCTGGAGGGCTGGATCCCGGCCTGGTTCGGAGATGTCCGGGCCGGGGTGTTGGAGCGGCTGCTGCGACTCAGTCGGCGGGTACCGCCTGAGGTCGAGCTGGGATTCCATCTCTGCTACGGTGAAGGCCGCTGGCGCCACGGCCATCCGGTCGATGCTTGCCGGCTCGTCCAAGTGGCGAACGCGCTCGCCACTGCCCTCGACCGCCCCCTCAACTGGGTCCACCTGCCAGTGCCGTCCGGTGCTGACCCCGAGGCCTACCTGGCGCCGCTGGCAGAGCTCAGGCCTCGGCCGGAGACCGAGCTGTATCTGGGCCTGGTCGACGTTGCCGACGGCGTCGAGGGCGGCCGCCGCCGCATTCGGGCGGCCGCCCGGCATCTGGCCGAGTTCGGGATCGCGACCGAATGCGGCTGGGGGCGGCGTGCGCCGCAGTCCGTGCCTGACCTGATCGAGCTGCACCGCCGACTCTCGGCGCCGGTTCGCACTCCGGCCCGCGCCGGGACCGGGTTCGCCTGGCCGGAAGGCTTCGACCGGATCCCGGACGAGGACTGGACACGGCAACCGGTTGACAGCTTCGGTCTGGCCTACGACACCGTCGAGCACCACGGCTGGTACCGAAATCTCGACCCGACCGTGGAGGATCTGGCCCGATACCTCCGTGACGGCGACCTGCTTCTTGACTACTCCGGTGGCACCGGAATCCTTGCCAACCGGCTCAAGCTGCGGCTGCCGGACCGCCGGGTAGGCATCCTGATCGTGGACAGCTCGGCCAAGTTCTTACGGGTGGCGCTGGACAAGTTCGGTTCCGACCTCCTGGTCGGATTTCGCCTGATCCGCTACCTAAGGGAGGACCGGCGCCTCCAGTACCTGCATGAGGTGCTAGGCCCGTCCATGCTGGCCCGAGGGGTGGACGCGATCGTCTCCACCAACGCCATCCATCTGTACTACGACCTCCCCCAGACCCTGGCCTCCTGGGCACAGGTGCTGCGCCCCGAGGGTAGGGTTTTCGTCAACTCGGGCAACATCCGCAACCCCCGGGCCAGGCCCAACGAGTGGATCCTGGACGAGACCGTCTGGGTGATCGATGAGGTGGCCGAGGGGCTGGTGCGCACCGACCGCCGTTACGCCGCCTACCGCGAAGTCCTGGAGAACGAGGCCAGGATGGCGGCGCACCGTTCCTTCCGCGACCGGGTCTTCCTCACCCCTCGGCCCCTCCAGCTCTACCTGGACGCGTTCGAGGATGCCGGTCTCGGGGTCGAGGAGGTGCGCGAGGAGACCATCGAGGCCGGGGTCGAGGAGTGGTACGAGTTCCTGAGCGCCTACCACGATGCGGTCCTGGGCTGGGTCGGGGGCACCGAGCGGGTGGAAGGACGGGCGCCGGAGGAGGCGGCGGTGGCCGACCGTCTGGCCCTCATCCGGCACGCCATGGAGATCTTGTTCGGCGGGCGCAAGCAGTTCATGGCCTGCTGGACCTACCTTCGGTGTCGGCGGTGACGCTGCCAGGCTGAGCAGCACGGAGGTGGATGGGCCCACCGGGACGTGCAGATGCCCGCCTTGGTGACCGCCGGTCATGACCCAGGAGCAGGTTGATGAGGCTGTCCTTGTGCAGGGGGGACGGGTGGACGTGCACCGTTGCGGGTCAGTGAGCATGAGTCATCCGGCCCGCAGTCACCGGTTGCCCGGTGGCGGTCCCGGTCTTACCCGCTTGCGCGGCGCCGGGTTCCTGCTTGGGG
>CADDZO010000212.1 GCA_902812395.1 bacterium
GGGCCGGGTGGCGCGGCTCGAGGCCGACGGCGCCCGAGTGGCCCGGCGCCTGGGCCTGCGGCTGGTACCGGGGGAGGTGGCACCGCCCGGAACCGAGGATCAGATGGCAACGGCCCTGGCAGGGGCGCTGCGGGAGGCGATGGCCGGGGTGCCGGGGGAGATGGCCGGGGAGCTGATGCTGACCGAGCCCCTGCCCGCCGGGGCAGAGCCGGACCGGGTGACCTTCTCGGGCGGCGTCTCCGAGTACGTCTACGGCCGCGAGCCACGCCACCTCGGCGATCTGGGCCTGGCCCTGGGGCAGGCGCTGGCGCCGCTGGCCCGGGGCGGCCCTCCACCCCAGGGGATTCGCGCCACCGCGATCGGCGCCTCCCAGTTCACGGTCCAGGTCAGCGGCGACACCATGTGGCTGAGCCGCCCCGAGCTGCTGCCGCTGCGGGGGCTGCCGGTGGTCCAGGCCCGGCTCGACCACGGCGCCAGTCTGGACCCGGATCAGGTGGCGGAGGCCATCGCCGAGGGCTTCCGGCGCCTGGACCTGGAGCGCGACAGCCGGACGGTGGCGCTGGCCCTGGACTGGAGCGGGCCTCCCGCCCACACCAACCTGCGGGCGCTGGCCCAGGGCGTGGCCACCGCCCTGCCCCCGGGCCGAGCCCCGGGCCCGCTGGTGCTGGTCTTCGGCCAGGACATCGGCCGGCTGGTGGGCGAGCTGCTCCGCCACGAGCTGGGGATGGACCGGGACGTGGTCTCGATCGACGGGATCGAGGTGGGCGAGCTCGACTTCATCGACATCGGCGAAGTCTTGGAGGGACGCCGGGTGGTCCCGGTGGTGGTCAAGTCGCTGGCCTTCGGCGCCGACGGACCGCGCGGCATCACGGCACAGGAGGAGTGAGCGAACGATGGCAGTGACCGCGGCCAAGGTGAGCAAGGAGTTCGAGGTCCATCCCTACGTCCAGTTCATGAACGACCGCTATCGCGCCTACCGGAGGTTCCTAGAGCAGGAGGGCCTGCCCATCCTCGACGGGTCCTACGTCCGGGACGTGCGCACGCTGGAGCTGGGCGGCTGGGAGCGGCGCGGGGGGCGGGGCGCGTACCTCACCTTCTCCGACCAGATGGTGGCGGACGCTTACGTGGCCGAGATCCTGCCCGGCCGAAGCCTCCGGCCCCAGCACCAGCTCTTCGAGGAGATCGTGCTGGTGGTCAGCGGGCGGGGTGCCACCTCGATCTGGCAGGGGGACGGGCCCAGGCGCAGCTTCGAGTGGCAGCGTGGGAGCCTGTTCGCGATCCCGCTCAACGCCTGGCACGAGCACTTCAACGCCTCCGGCACCGAGCCCGCCCGCTTCGTGGCCCTGACCAGCCAGCCAGTGGCGTTCGAGCTGTATCGCGACCCGGGATTCATCTTCGGCTGCGACCACGTGTTCAGGGACCGCTTCGACCCCGACGACGCCGAGTTCTTCAACCGACCCGGCCAGTACCTGACCGAGTACTACGGCGGGATCCTGCACACCAACTTCATCGCCGACGTGCGCCAGGTCCAGCTGGTGCCGCGGGAGAAGCGGGGCCGGGGGACCCGGAACATGTACATCCACCTGGCCGGCAGCACGATGTTCGCCCACATCTCCCAGTTCCCGGTTGGCCGCTACAAAAAGGCCCACCGCCACGGCCCTGGCGCCCACGTTTGCATGATCGACTCCACCGGCTACACGCTGATGTGGAAGGAGGGGGAGGAGCCGACCCGGTACGACTGGGCCGAGGGCAGCATCATCTGCCCGCCGGCCGGCAGCTGGCACCAGCATTACAACACCGGCCCCGAGCCCTGCCGCTTCGTCGCCCTGCACGCCTCGGTCGCAGTCCAGCGCGAGGAGGGAGGCATCGAACAGATCGACTTCGAGCACGAGGACTCGGCCCTGCGCCGCATGTACGAGGAGGAGTGCGCCAAGAACGGGGTCGCGGTGGCGATGGACTGATCGGGGGAGCCTTGACCACAGGGGATTTTGGATATATGATCCAAGAAATGCCACTCACGGGAGCCCCGCTCGTGATCGATCTCGACGTCCACTACTACGAGCAGCCCCGCGAGTGGGCCCGCTACCTGGACGAGCCCTGGCGGACCCGGATCGCGGCCTGGAGCGCCGACTACTACGCTCCCATTGAGGGCCTCGGCCGGACCGCGGACGCCCACCTCCAAGGCCGAATCGACCACGACCAGCTGCCCGAGCTCCACCGACCGGACGACGTACCCCGGGCCATGGAGTACCTGGGCATCGACTGCATGGTGCTGCTGCCCAACGCCCTGCTGGCACTCAACCACATCTCCGACCGCCGCCGCGCGCTGGTCCTGTGTCGGGGCTACGTCGAGCACATGCTGGAGCGGGTCGTGGACCCCGCCCGGGGGATCTTCACCACCCTCTGCCTCGCCCCCCACGACCCCTTCGAGAGCGCCCGGCTGGTGGAGCGCTACGCTGCCGCCGACGGGGTCTGCTCGGTCTGTCTGATGACCGACGGGCCTCTCCCCTTCCCGTTCGGCGACCAGTACTACGACCCCATCTACCGGGCGGTGGCGGAGAGCGGTTTGCCCCTCCTCTTCCACAGCGGCTTCGGCGGCCCTGAGGGCGGGTTCTCGGGCCTGGGGCTGCAGAGCTACGTCGAGAACCACCTCGCCTTCGTGATCAACCAGCAGGTCCAGATCACGAGCGTGGTCATGCAGGGAGTGCCGGAGCGTCATCCCGACCTCAGGTTGGTCTGGGAAGAGGCGGGGATCTTCTGGATCCCGGGCCTCATGTACCGGCTGGACACCGAGTACTCCCGGCGGCGCTCCGACCACACCCTCCTGCGCCAGCCGCCCAGCGAGTACATGAAGGGGTTCTGGTTCACCACCCAGCCGCTGGAGGTGGTGCCCAGGCCCGAGTACTTCCGCTACGTCCTGGAGATGATCGACGGCCAGCGGACGCTGGTTTTCGCATCCGACTGGCCTCATTCCGACTTCGACCACCCGAGCGCGGTGGCCCGGAGCCTCGGCTTCCTCTCCCCCCGGGAGCGGCAGCAGATCTTGGGCGGAAACGCCGCCCGGCTGCTCCGCCTGCGCGGGTTCGAGGCCGCCAGCCGGCTCTTGGCCGCCGGGAAGGAGGCTGAGCATGTCGGTCGACGTCCGTCGTGAGGTCCTGGATCGACTCGGCCTGGGACATCGATGTGCGTCCTTCGTCGGGGGCCGGAGCATCGATGGTGAATGGGAGGAGGCGGTCACCGATCGCTGCCCGGCCACCGGCGAAGCCCTAGCGGAGGTCCTGCCCGCCGGCCCCGAGGTCGTCGACGCGGCGGTCCGGGCGGCCCGCGCAGCCCAGCCGGGGTGGGCAGCGCTGGGGGTGCAAGGGCGGGGCCAGCTGCTCCACCGGCTGGCGGAGCGGCTCGCCGCCCGGCTCCCCGATATCGCCCTGCTGGATGCGCTCGACACCGGCAACCCGGTAGTGGCCATGCGCTCGGGCGCGGCCAAGGGCGTGCAGGCCATGCGCGAGTACGCCGAGCTGGGCTTGGAGATGAAAGGCGAGACCGTCCCTGCCTCGGCCGGAGGGCTCCACTTCACGATCCCGCAGCCATGGGGGACGGTGGGCGTGATCACCGCCTACAACCACCCCACCATGTACCTCTGCAACAAGGTCTCGCCGGCGCTGATGGCAGGCAACGCGGTGGTCGTCAAGCCGGCCGAGCAGACCCCGCTCTCGGCGCTGGCACTGGCCCGGCTGGCAGCCGACCTGCTGCCGGCCGGGGTGCTGAACGTGGTGGTCGGGGGCAGCGCCACCGGTGATGCCCTGGTGCGTCACCCCGAGGTCTGCCGGATCACCTTCACCGGCAGCGTCGGCACCGGGGTGGCGGTCCAGCGGGCGGCGGCGGAGAGCGGTCGGCTCAAGAGCTTGACCCTGGAGCTGGGCGGCAAGAACCCCATCCTGGTCTTCCCCGACGCCGATCCCCAGGCCGCGGCGGCGGCCGCGGTGCGGGGCATGAACTTCACCCGGGTCCAGGGCCAGAGCTGCGGCTCCACCTCCCGCCTCTTGGTCCACCGCCGTCTCCACGATTCGGTCCTGGCCGGGATCGTGGAGCGGGTGGCCAGGATCCGGCTGGGACTACCCGACCGCGAGGAGACCGAGATGGGATCCCTGATCTCGCCCCAGCACCAGCAGCGGGTGCTGAGCTACATCGAGGGCGCCAGGCGCGAGGGGGCGGAGCTGGTGACCGGGGGCGGTGTACCCGGGGGCGAGCTCGCCGCCGGGGCCTACGTCGAACCCACCGTCTTCGACCGGGTCGAGCCCGGCATGCGGATCGCGCGCGAGGAAATCTTCGGACCCGTCCTCTCGGTCCTGACCTGGGAGGACGAGACAGAGGCGCTGGCCCTGGCCAACGACACCGACTATGGGCTGACTGCCAGCATCTGGACCAACGATCTGTCGACCGCGCTGCGGGTCGCTACCCAGATCGAAGCCGGCTACGTGTGGGTCAACGACGTCGAGCGCCGCTATCCGGGGGTGCCCTTCGGCGGCTGGAAGCAGTCCGGCCTGGGCGTGGAGCACGCACTGGCCGCGGACATCCTCTCCTTCACCCGCTCCAAGTCGGTCAACGTGGCGGTGACGCTCTGATGGGCGAGCTCGAGGGTCGGGTCGCGATCGTCACCGGGGCTGCGCGCGGGATCGGGACCGCCTACGCGTGGGCCCTAGCCGGCGCGGGGGCGGCCGTGCTGGTGGCCGACCTCGACGGCGAGGGGGCAGACCGGGTGGCGGAGGAGCTCCGCTCGGCCGGGTTCCGGGCGGCGAGCGCCGGGTTCGACCAGGCCGACTGGGCCAGCGTCCAGGCGATGGTCCGGACGGCAGAGGAGCGGCTGGGTCAGGTGGACATCCTGGTGAACAACGCCTCCCTCTACGGCACCCTGCGCCGCCAGGCTGCGCTGGAGATCGAGCCCGAGGAATGGGAGCGGGTGGTGCGGGTGAACCTCACCGGCCCCTTCTTCTGCTGCCGGGCGGTGATGCCGGGCATGGTCGAGCGGGGCTACGGGAAGATCGTCAACATCGCCTCGGGGGCCACCTTTTTGGCCAAGAACCGGCTCGCCCACTACGTGGCGGCCAAGTCCGGGGTGCTGGGGCTGACCCGGGCGCTGGCCCGCGAGTACGGGCCCAGGGGGATTCGGGTCAACTCGCTCTCCCCAGGCTCCACCGACTCCGGCGCCGAGATCGCCCCCCGCGAGTACCTGGAGACCCGGCTCGAGGGTCGGGCCATCCCCCGGATCGAGACCCCCGACGACCTGGTCGGTGCGCTGCTCTTCCTGTGCTCTCCGGCCAGCGACTTCATGACCGGCCAGAACCTGGTCGTGGACGGGGGGGTGGTGTTCAACTGAGCACACCGGATCGCCCCGCTCACCGGGAGCGGACGCGGCGCCGGATCCCCGGCGTCCGGGCCCCGGAGCCGGGCCAGAAGGCGGTGGTCACGGTCGGCAACCGCAAGGTGGTCGTGGTCAACATGGACGGCAACCTGCGGGCGGTGGGCGGCGTCTGCGCCCATCAGGCGGGGCCGGTCTGGATGGGCGGGATCTTCGACGACGTCCGGGCCCGGGTCGAAGACGGCCAGGTGGTCGAGTACGTTGCCCGCCAGCGGGGCGTGATCGCCTGCCCCTGGCACGGCTGGGAGTACGAGCTGGAAACCGGCCGTTGCCTCTGGAATTCGCGCTACCGGATCGCCACCTACCGGGTCGAGCGCGACGGTGAGGACGGACTTGCGATCTGGATCTGAACCGCGGTTTCGCCGTCGGCCGGAACGGTCCTGAGGAAGGAGCATGCCCAAGACCATCACCACCACCGGGGTCACCCACTACGAGGTCCAGAAGAAGCGCCGGGCGGACCTGATCGAGCGCGCCCGCGCCCAGCGGCTGCCGGCCGTGCTGCGAGCCGACCAGGTGCACCTGCAGGACTCGCCGGCGCGGCGCATGCGCCGGGGCGTCTACGCCGGCGCCGACGGCGTAGAC
>CADDZO010000213.1 GCA_902812395.1 bacterium
GCGGTTCTTCCCCAGCTCCAAGACGTGCTCTGGCTGCGGGACGGTGAAAGCCAAGGCTGGCCGAGCGGACCTTCCGCTGCGAAAGCTGTGGCCTGGTCATCGACCGGGACGTGAACGCTGCGAAGAATCTTCTCCTCGAGCTCGCCGTCAGTGGGACGGAGAGGGTAAACGCCTGTGGAGCCGAGGTAAGACCCAGCAGTGCTGGGCACACGGCGATGAAGCAGGAGGGGACCCCACGAAGCAGGCTTCGTGGGGACCCCAAGCAGGAACCCGGCACCGCGCAAGCGGGTAAGACCGGGACCGTCACCGGGCAACCTGTGACTGTGGATCGGCTGACTCATGCTCACTGATCCGCAACGGTAGCGGTGCACCGCCGGCGGGTTCACACCGCCTACCGCAACTTCCAGGGTGAGGCCAGCGAACGCCACGTCGATCCCTACGGCCTGGTCTTCCACGACGGGCGCTGGTACCTGGTCGGGTGGGACCATCGGCGCGGACACGTGCGCACCTTCCGCTGCGATCGCATCACCTCGCTGGCGGTCGACGACCAGACCTTCACCCGGCCGACCGACTTCGGCAGCGCCGAGGCGATCTCCCGCTCGCTGGCCTCGGTGCCCTGGGGGGTCACGGTCGAGGTGTTGCTCAGGACGACGCTGGAGACGGTCAGGCGGCGGGTGGGCGTGGGCATCGCCCTCCTCGACCCGGTGCCGGGCGGCGTCAGACTACGGATGGAGGCGGACGGGCTTGATTGGGCCGCTCGCTACCTGGTGTCATTGGAGCTGCCGTTCCAGGTGATGAGGCCGCCGGGGCTGCGGGATGCACTGCGCCGGCTGGCGGCTGAGATCGCCGAGGTGGCCGAGGAAAAGGTCACCAGCACCTGACTCCGCCGGAGAGCTGCCCGACGGCAAGCCCATGGTGGCATCCTCCTTGCCTCCACCGGCAGGCGGTCACCGGCTGCCCGGGCTGCAGCTGGTCTGAGCACGCCGGGCGCTCCTGCGATGGTGTACGCCAGATTACCTCCGGCGGATCAAGAAATCCAACCATGGCCGCAGCACGGGAGGACTTTCTGGATGGCTGTTCGCCCGGCCGCCGCCATCGGCGCGGCTCGACAACAGCCGGGTTGAGTACATCCGCAAGTGGATCCTCCAACGATCATTCAACCAAGAGGTGCGAGTGCAGCGGTAGGGCGTTGGCTGGGCAGGTCGGTGAGGTAGCCGTTGGAGGTGTTGTTCGGGCACGGCCCGTCGCAGGTCGAGTGAGGATGTCGTGGAGTCGGCGATTCGCACGGTCCGGGCGATGCCGGCGCCCAGGCAACGGTGAGCGCCGCGCCCGAAGCTGAGATGCGGGCGGTGGGGGCGGCTGAGATCGATGTGATCGGGTTGTGGGTGGGCCGCCGGGTCGCGGTTGGCGCCGGCCAGGGAAAGCACCACGAGGTCGCCGGCCCGCACGGTCTAGCTGCCAATCTCGGCGTCTCAGGTCGTCAGCCGCAGCCCGGACAAGCCAACGGCATGGTCTCAGCGCAGCAGCTCCCCAACCACCGGGGTGCAACGCTGGATTGGCCTCAGCTGCTCGATCAGCTTTGCCCGGGCGAGCAGCCGTAGCAGATCGTGGGCCACCGCCCAGGCGGGACGGATCAGCCACCGAGCACCAAGGTGAGTGCCACGCCGGCAACCTCTTCCCGCTCCAGCCCGGAACCCATTGGTCTTTTGGTCCATGAGGCAATCCCTGGGCCGGGAAACCAGATAGCCAATCGGTGGCGCCCCGGGGGCGTTCCCGGAGTCCGAGACCTCCGGCTGCATGACGACGGCCCTGGCACGGATGACCCGCGCCGGGTTGTGGTCGCCAGGCGCAGCCAACCCACACGAGACACATTGGAACTCGGCCTGGGAGCGGCGGTTGGCCTTGTCGACCGTCCCGCACTCGAAGCAGGTGCGAGAGGTAGTGCGAGGATCCACCAGGACGACCGAAACCCCCGCCGCCTGGGCCTTGTACGCGATGAAGGTGTGAAGCTGACCAAAGCTGCAGTTCGCGTGGCGCGCCCGCTCCCGGCCGCCAACCGTTCCCTGCTTGCAGATGCCGAGGAGGTCCTCCAGAGCGATCCTTCTCAAGGTGCCTTTCGCCTTGGCAACGACACGCTTGGCGATGCAGTGGTTGACGTTCCGCTGCGTACAGGATTGATGACCTCGGATCTGACGGAGCTTGCGGCAGCCTTCGTTCCCTTCCGCTGAAGGTTCCGGCGCCGATGGGCGGAGATGCGGCGCTTCGTCTCGACCTGCTCACCGCTGAAGGTCTCGCCGTCCGAGTCGGTGGCGAGGTTGACGATGCCCAGGTCGATGCCGAGGGAGTCCCGGAACTCACCGGCAGGAGCCTCTGGGGCGGGTGGCGCAAAACACGTTGGCGCACAGCATCAGGTCCGCCTGCCCACGGATACGATCCCTGCGGGCCTTCTGGTACTCGCCAAAGCGGGAGGGGACGACCTAGCGAGCGTTCAGTGTCAGCAGGCTCACACGATCGGGGACCTTCCAGGACATGATTCGCTAGTCGGAGGGCACCGCTCCGTGCCGACGGAAGTGGGAGTGGATCGATCTGCGCCGCTGGTACGCCTCGCCGACCCTGGCAATGGCTCGGATCGCCATCTGGACGCTGAGTCCGAAGCGCTCTCGGATCTCGCAGTAGATGAGGCGTTGGAGTCGGATCTTGTTGGCGGTTGGCACGCGCAAGGCGAATTCGGCGATCCAGTTGCAGGCTTGGTTGAAGTGCACCATGGTCTGGAGCAGAGTGGCGTGCTGGCCGGCCGAAGGTCCGAGGTTGAGCGAGCATCAGCTTCATGTACCGAAGTGTCAGCCATGGAGCGAACTCTCAGATTCCTCTGTCGCCTGAAGGCGACAGCCTCCCCGGAAGTTTATCGTGAACAATCCCGCTTCGAGACGAACTTCGTCGAGCGTCGAGCCGCCGGGATACCACGGTGACGGCTCCGCTCCCTAAACGAACCGGCTTCTCGGGCAGCACAAAGATGCTCTTGACGGCTCCGTCCGAGCCAGGTTGGGCACCTTGACAACGTGCTGAGCGCTTGGCATACGCTTCTACCCGCTGCGCACTCCGGCAGCGGAACCGGCAAACGGTATCGGGGTTGCCGACGGAGCAACTCCCAAACCCGAGGCCACCGGTGCTTCCAACCTTGCGGCACCGACGACCTACGCTGTAGATCCGATTCCTCTGCCGCAGAAAGTCGGACCCTCGGAGATTTCTGAATAGAGGGTTGCCCTACCGGGAAGAGGATGCTCCGGCGCGGAAGCGGTCCGCTTCGCGGGGCGTCCGAAGAACGTGTAGCTGGGCTGACGACGCCCACCTGGCGATCGCTGCGAGCAGGCGGCGTTTGTGAATACCCGCGCAGCAGCCACCACCAGAAGTCGCCCCGCCCGGGCGATCGCCGTAGCGCCCGCCATGCGCATCGAAGCAAGCCGAAGTCCAACACGACCATTGTGTCCGCCGATACCAGTCGTGGCTCGAGTGAGTCATGCGGGCCGAGATCGCCATGGAGTATCCACGCATCGGCGGTGACCAACTGACGCTGGATGCCTTCCCATCGGTCCTGAGGAGTCGCCTGGAGATCGGCTGACCAGAAAATTCGGTCCAGCTCGGTTACCGGTAGCCCGGTCAGCTGTCCGAGGCGCCGAGCGAAGGCCGACTTGCCGGCACCACCCCTCCCCAGCACCACCACCCGACGCACCGGTCCCTACAGGGCCTTGGAGTGGCAGGCGACGGGCAAGAGCATGCAGCCTTCTTGTACACCCGTCGGGCAGGGGCGTACCTGGGATCCCCGCCGGTATCGATCAATCCCAAGAGCACGCCCTATTCTGCATCGCTCGGCGGCGACCTCGCTCAGCACTGCACCGCTGGCCGTCTCCCTGATCGGCCGGATCGACCGTCAGCATGGACAGGTCCCCGATGCGCCTCTGGGCATCGACGACCTTCGCCGCCACCAAGCTCACCGAAACCTCGGCGGGCGCAAGCCCCGCGGAGGTGAGCTTGGACATCGGCCCTTCTACCATTGCAGCCATTGCAGCGGCGGGCGAGGAGGTCTCCTTCCTGGACCTGTTCTGCGACGAGGTGGTTCGGAAGCACCAGACCATCCGTAGACTCCAGCGCAAGCTGGACCACCAGCGCCGGGCGAACAATCCGGACAACTCCTTGGCCCAGGGGCGGGTCAAGCCCAGCCCAACGCATCCACGCCTGCCCATGCGGAGTCGAAATGCAGCGCGATCTCTCCTCCGCGTTCCTGGCCCGGTGTGTCGGGGAGGACGGGTTGCTCCACGCAGGGCTTGGCGCGTGAGCGCTGGCCCGGTGCGGAACCGCTCCTGCGGGCGGCGTGGAGCCAAGCTACCCACGGCGAAAGCCGGAGGGTTCTTTCTGGACTGCCCTGGGTTCGATGGAGACTCCAAAGGTTGGGAATAACCGAGGAGTCACATGTCCACGTCGAACACGACGAGAAGCAGCCACCCCGGCCAGCGCCGGTACCCGCCGGAGTTGCGGGAGCGGGCCGTCAGGATGGTCCAACAGGCGATCGCCGACGGAGCCGAGCGGTTCGGCACGGTGACGCGGGTGGCGCGGCAGCTGGGGATCGGACCCGAGTCGCTGCGCAAGTGGGTGAAGCACGCCGACATCGACGGCGGTCAGCGGCCGGGCGTGGCCAGCGAGGAGCGGCGCCGGTTGGCGGATCTGGAGCGTGAGAACCGAGAGCTGAGGCGGGCCAACGAGATCCTGAAGACAGCCTCGGCTTTTTTCGCGGCCGAGCTCGACGGCGGACGAGCGAGGTGAACCGCTACATCGCCCACAAGCAGCGCTTCGGGGTCGAGCCGATCTGCCAGGTGCTGGAGGTCGCCCCGTCCACCTAGTCCGCCAGCCGTTCCCGGCCGCCCTCACCCCGGCGACTGAGGGATGCAGAGCTGAAGGTGGAGATCGAGCGTGTGCACGCCGAGAACTTCGGGGTGTACGGGACAGACCTGGCGGCAACTCAACCGGGAGGGCATCGGCGTCGGTCGTGACCATGTCGCCCAACTGATGCGGGAGCCGGGCCTGGAGGGCGCCGTTCGCGGCCAGCGCAAGCGGACCAGCCTGCCCGGTGAACCGGATGAGCGCCCTGCCGATCTGGTCGAGCGCAACTTCCGGGCGCCCGCGCCGAACCGGCTCTGGGTCGCCGACCTGACCTACGTCAGCACCTGGTCCGGGTTCTGCTACGTGGCCCTCATCGTCGACGTCTTCAGCCGCGCCATCGTGGGCTGGAGGGTCTCCTCGTCGCTCCACGCCGAGGTCGCTCTCGACGGTTCTCCTCAGAACCCCCCAGCTTTCGCCGTGGCGAGGTTCAGAGGGCCGACCACAGCCTCGGCCACCCAGACATGCGTGGCGGAGTTCGAATAGCACCGCCCGGACGGCCCGCTCCTGATCACGTGTCCGCTGGGGTGCAACCGTTCGAAGATCTCCGGCCCCCAGCGCCGTCTGCCAGGGCTGCTCCCGCGCAGGCGATCTCCATCCGATGCGCACTGCCGTTCGATCCGCACCGGCGTGCTCTCGGGCACCCGCAGTCGTCTCCAGCTGACGAAACGTCGTATGCCGACGGCCCTCCGGCGGCTGGACCATCCGGGCAGCAAGCATTTGTGGCAGCTGGCGGTGTTCCGCAGGGTGGTGAGGGCGAGTCTCCGATTGCTGTCGATGAACCAGTCCCAGCACGGGCTGGACAGCTAGTTGTCGGGAGAGAGGGGCGCTCGCAGACGTCCCACGCGATGGGAACCCGTGCCGATGTTCCTGGCACAAGATGTTGCCGGACCTCCCCTCGCTTCGCGCCACTGCGGCTTCAGGCAACCGGGCAGAGAAATCGAGCTTGAGCGCTGAACACCGAAGTCAGGCAACGGTGCTCAGCCTCTGCAGGCGGGCGGGCAGGGATTGGGCGACGGGTTCCACCAAGGAGGCGGGGTGGGCCACCAGTGGCACCATCC
>CADDZO010000214.1 GCA_902812395.1 bacterium
GCCCGGCCCCCCGTGCCCTCCCCGGCGGCCAGCCGGTGCCGGGCAGGATCGGGCGCAACGATCCGTGCTGGTGCGGGTCGGGTAAAAAGTACAAGCGTTGCCATGGACGCTGACCACCTCGACCAGCGCACGCCCGGGGATCTGCTGCGTCGGATCCTCGAGCTGAAGGAGCACCTTTGACCTCCCGGCCAAGCGGGAGCGGGCGGCCGAGCTAGAGCGCCGCCTGGCCCAGCCTGGCGCCTGGGACGATCCCGGTCGGGCGAGCCGGCTGGCCCGGGAGGCGGCCGAGGCGAGGGAGGAGTACGAGTCCTGGGACCGGCTGGAGGCCCGTGCCCGCGACCTGGCCGAGCTGGCCGGGCTGGCTGGCGACGACCCCGAGCTGGGCACCCAGGTCGAGGCGGAGCGGGCCGCCCTGGACCGGGAGCTGCGCCAGCGGGAGCTGGGCCTGCTCTTCTCGGACCCTTATTCGGGCCACAACGCCGTGCTCAGCATCACGGTCGGCCAGGGCGGGATCGACGCCCAGGACTGGGTCGAGATGCTGCTGCGGATGTACCTGCGCTGGGCGCAGCCCGCCCCCGACCAAGTCTCGGTGTTGCGCCCGGGTTGCGAGGCCGAGCTGCTCGACACCTCGCCGGGGGAGGAGGCGGGCCTGAAATCGGCCACCCTGATCCTTCGCGGCCGGCGCGCGTACGGGCTGCTCCGTTCCGAGCACGGCGTCCACCGCCTGGTCAGGATCTCGCCCTTCGACCAGAACCACCGTCGCCACACCTCCTTCGCCCTGGTCGAGGTGATGCCGGAGCTGGAGGACACGGAGGAGCAGGAGATCGAGATCGACCCCGACGAGCTTCGAATCGACACCTACCGATCGACCGGGGCCGGGGGCCAGCACGTCAACAAGACCTCTTCTGCCGTCCGCATCATCCACCTGCCCACAGGGATTGTTGTCTCCTGCCAGAACGAGCGTTCCCAAATAAAGAATCGCGAGATCGCGATGAAGGTGTTGCGGGCCCGGCTCTTCCAGCGGCGCCAGGAGGAGGAAGCACAGCGTCGGGCGGAGCTCAGAGGCGAGGTCCGGCCGGCCGAGTTTGGCAGCCAGATCCGCAACTACGTGCTCCAGCCCTACTCGCTGGTCAAGGACCTGCGCACGGGGGTGGAATCGGGCAACGTCCAGGCCGTCTTGGACGGCGAGCTCGATCCGTTCATCGAGGGCTGGCTGCGCTGGCGGCTGGGCCAGACCCAGCCAGCTTCGGCCCGGGCCTAAGCCGATTCAGGACTTGACGCCAGCCGGGGGACGGGCCTAGCTTCGGTCAGACCTCGCCTACGACCCAGCATCCGATATGCTCATTCGCTCCGAACTGGTGTCGCCTCCGATCGTCAGCCTGGATCACGTCTGGAAGCGGTATCCGAACGGGACCCAGGCCCTCTCCGACATCTGCCTGCGCATCCCCGGCGGCGACTTCGTGTTCCTGGTCGGTCCCTCGGGGGCGGGCAAGTCGACCCTGGTGCGCCTCTTGATCCGGGAGGAGCGGCCGAGCCAGGGTCGGGTGTGGGTCGACGGCCTGGAGGTGGGGCGGCTCCCGCGCCGCCAGCTGCCCCGCTTGCGGCGCCAGGTGGGTCTAGTCTTCCAGGACTTCAAGCTGCTCCCCAGGCTCAGCGCGGTCGAGAACGTCGCCTTTGCCTTGCGGGTCTCGGGGGAGTCGCGGCGGACGGTGCGGGCGCGCTGTCGGGCGGCGCTGGAGGCGGTGGGGCTCTGGGAGGCGCGGGACAGGTACCCGTGCGAGCTGTCCGGCGGGGAGCAGCAGCGGGTCGCGATCGCCCGAGCCCTGGTCCACGGCCCCCGGCTGCTGGTCGCCGACGAACCGACCGGCAACCTGGACCCGGCCACCGCCTGGGAGGTCATGCAGGCGCTGCTCGCGATCAACGCCGCCGGCACCACGGTGCTGATGGCAACTCACAACCGGGACATCGTCGACCTGATGCGCCGCCGGGTGGTGGCGCTGGACCGGGGCCGGGTGGTCCGCGACCAGCGGGCGGGGAGGTACGATGCGGCTCCTCAGGTATTCGCTCTTCGTTCTTGACGCGGCTTGGCAAAACTTCTGGCGCAATGCCGCGGCCAGCGTGACGGCCCTGCTGTCGATTGGGTTGATCCTGGTGCTGGCCGGCACCGGCCTGCTCCTGGGCCACGCCCTGGCCCAGGTCCTGGGCTCCTATGGTCGGCAGGTGAGCGTGATCACCATCGGAGTCGCCGATGGCACCCCGCTGGCCAGCGTGGCCGACTTCGAGGCCCAGCTCCGCCAGCGCCCGGACGTGGCCAGCGTGCGGTTCCTGACCAAGCAACAGGAGCTGCGCCAGTTCGCCAGCGACCCTCGCAACCAGGCCATCGTCCAGCAGCTGGTGGGCAACCCCATCCCGGCCAGGATCCAGGTCCAGGTCCGGTCCCTGGCCGACGTGGCCCGGATCGACGCCCTGGCCCGCACCTGGCCCGGCGTCGACCAGAGCGACCCCACCGACTATCAGGGGCAGTTGGTGGACAACATGCTCCGGCTGGAGCGCTGGCTCGACCTGGGCGGCCTAGGGCTGCTGGCGGTGCTGGCCGTGGTGTCGGTGGTGATCGTGATGAACGCGATCCGCAGCGCCGTCTACCACCGGCGCCGGGAGATCGAGATCATGAAGTTGGTGGGCGGGACGGAGTGGCTGGTGCGGGCGCCGTTCCTGCTTGAGGGGCTGCTCACCGGGCTCTTGGCCGCGGCACTGGCGCAAGCGGTGCTGGCGCTCGCCTATCACCCCTTCGTAGAGCACTTCTCATCGGCCCTGTTCTTCCTGCCCCTGACCTATGACCCCCGTTTCCTGGACACGCTCGCGGTCGAGCTGCTGACTGGTGGCGCCGTGCTCGGGGTGTTGGGAAGCTACGTCGCCGTCCGCCGCCACGTGCGTGTCTAGTCGATAGCGTTGCGAGGGTGAGCAATCTGCGTCGTGGGCTGTTCGGCCTGGGCGCGGTGGCGGTGGTGGTCGGTGCCTTCGTCGCCGGGGTCTGGGCCGACCAGAGCTTTCCAGAGGACATGCCGCTGATCGCGGTGGGCGCGCAGTCCCGGGCGGGCCTGGACCAGGGCACCATCGACCAGGCGCTGCGCATCATCCAGGCCAACTACTACAACCCGCACCTGAACTCCCAGGAGCTCACCCAGGGCAGCCTGCAGGGGATGGTGCGCTCGCTGGGAGACCCCTGGAGCCAGTACCTGGGCCCGAACCAGTACCGCCAACAACAGGCCTACTACGCCAGCCAGCACTCGGGCATGATCGGGATCTACGTCGAGTTCCAGGGCGGCTATCCGGTGGTGGCAGGGGTGCTGCCCGGCTCCCCTGCCCTTCGGGCGGGGCTCCAGACCGGTGACGTCATCCAGGAGGTGGACGGGAAGGACGTGCAGGGCCTCTCCGCCCAGAAGGCGTCGGCCTTGATCGAGGGGCCGGTGGGGAGTCGAGTGACCCTGGTGGTGGAGCGCCACGGCCACCGGCTGGTGGTCCCGGTCACGCGGGGGCGCTTCCAGAGCCCGACGGTGGTCTCGACGCGGCTCCCTCAAGACGTCCTCTACATCCGCATCTACGAGTTCGGGGACACCACCCAGCAGGAGTTCGACCGGCGGCTGAAGGCCGGCCTGCCCGGCAGCCGGGGTGTGATCCTGGACCTCCGCGACAACGGGGGCGGCTACGTCAGCGCAGCCACAGCGGTCATCAGCGCCTTCATCCCCAGAGGGGTTGCCTATGAGCAGGTGGGGCGCAGCGGAGTGGTCCAGCGGGCCGACGTGAGCGGGGATGCGCTTGCCCCCAGGATCCCGCTCGTAGTGCTGGTCAACCAGAACACCGCCTCCGCAGCCGAGATCGTAGCCGGGTCCCTTCAGGCCCATCATCGAGCGGAGCTGGTCGGTACCAGGACCTTCGGCAAGGGCTCCGAGCAGGTCGACTATCCGCTTGCCAACGGCGGCGACCTCCACCTCACCGTGGCCCACTGGTACCTGCCCGACGGCCGCTCGGTGGGGGGCCATGGACTCCAGCCCACCGTCACCGTGGCCTTACCCAACCCTCAGGACATGTTCGACGCGGTCGAGCCCAAGCTGGGGTGGAGCCAGGACCCACAGCTGGCGCGGGCGCTGGACGTGCTCCGAGGGGAGATCGAGTCCGGCCAGTAGACTGGCGGGGCAGGGCGGTTAGCTCAGCCGGCCAGAGCGCCTCGCCTACACCGAGGAGGTCGGGGGTTCGAAGCCCTCACCGCCCACCATCCGGAGAGGGCAGAAGCGGTCGAAGCCCGCCGCCACGCGCCGGAGGCGATGCACAACCGCGTCTACCCAGATTGCGGCGTAGTGCGCTGGCCTTCACGTGGAGGTCTTCTACAACCGGCAGCGTCTGCAGGTACGTCTCGCCGGCCGAATACGAGGGCTGTCTAGCAGGGGGCGGCGCTCATGCAGCATCTCATGCAGCATAGTGTTGTTGTCTGGGGTTTCGGGGCAGGTCCAGCTCTTGCCCCCGTTTCACCACTTCGCGCACGCAGTCCAGCGCTCTTGACATGCTCACGGTGCCCGCCCCGGTGGCGATCCCGTCCTTCCGGCGCTGAGTCCGGTACCTGGTTTGCTGTCTCCCGGTCCCGGCGCAAGCCGGTGTACTTAGGCGTCAGGTAGCGGGCAAAGGCCGGCTTCCAGCACTCCTCGAGGAGCGTCTGCTGGATACGCTCCACGCACCCGTTCGACGTTGGCCGACCGGCGCGGATGTAGATGTGTCCACGCCGAGCGCGGCCAGTGTTGCGTTGAAGTCCTGGCTTCGGAACTCGGAGGCGTTGTCCGTCGTCACCGCCTCCAACCGCCAACCGCGGCCGGCAATCTCCTCGGCCAGGCGCCGGGCCAGGACTGAGGTCCACTGCGGGGAGGGGTTCTTGGGCGTGAGATGGAGTTCAGCCCAGGTGTAGGCGGAGGCGACGTCGATGCCGGTGTACTGCCAGACCACGCCCTGGGTGCCGCTCAGGCGGCCGATGGAGAGGCAGTCCATCTGAACTCGATGGCCAGGGCGGTCGGCCTTGATGTTCAAGCGTGGGCAGGGGCTGGCGTGGCTCCGGCTCCGGCGGCGCGGTGGTGGCGTGGGCTCTAGCCGACCCCAAGCTCGGCGACCGGGAGGTCGCCGAGGCCATGCTGGCAGGCTCGCCGATCCGTCGGGGCCCGCTCATCGTCGCCGACAAGGGGTACGCCGGCCGCGAGTTCGAGGACTTCGTGCGCGAACTGGGCGCGACCCTGCTCCGGCCCGATCGGCGCAACCAGCGCCGACGCTACGGCAAGCTGGGCTGGATCCGTCAGCGCATCGAGTCCATCAACGACACCCTCAAGGGCCAGCTGGGGCTCGAAGAGCACGGCGGGCGCACCCATCTCGGCGTCTTCGTCCGGGTCGCCCAGCGCCTGCTCGCCCTCACCGCGGGGGTATGGCACAACTGGCGCATCGACGCCCCGGACAAGCGCTCGCTGGTCGCCTACGACCACTGAGCAATCGGAATCAATCATCTAGTTCCAGGCGTCTCGAGCCGCCTCGGCGCGGGAACGAAGCCTCGGCTCCCGGGTCGGAGTGGGATCGAGGGTAAACCGGTAGGCCATGCGGAGCTTCATGGGTCCTCCCCGGTGGCCGCCGCGATGGCCTTGGCCGCTCCCTGGGCGGTCGCGTGCCGTCCAGAGAGACGGGCGCAGAGGCTGGTCAGAATCTCGGTCGCATCCCGGACCAGATCGTCACCCTGCCGCTCGCCCACTCCTTCAAATTCAACTTTCTGCCACGAGCTCAGACGGCAGCAGTCGTTAGCTTGGATTTTCGCCGGGCCGAGTTCGACCCCAACTCAGGGATGCTCGAAGCGGAGCCGGCGGCCGCCCCACCAGGGCACCTGGACGGAGGGGATGCTGGCCTGGCGGAGGACCGGTGAGTA
>CADDZO010000215.1 GCA_902812395.1 bacterium
CGAAGCGGGCTGCGTGGGGACCCGGCCTGGGTCAGCTTCACGGGTCCTCCCTGGTGGCCGCTGCGATGGCCTTGGCCGCTCGGTTGGCAGCCGCTCGCCGTCCGTAGAGGCGAGCCCAGAGGCTGGTTGGGATCTCGGTCACGTCCCGGACCAGATCGTCATCCACCTCCGATGGATCCACAACCAGCAACCGGCGGCCCTGTGCCGCCAGCGCAGCCTCGACATACTCCGCACCGAAGCGGGCGAACCGGTCGCGGTGCTCCACTCCGATCGTGGTCGCCGAATTGTCGCGCAGGAGGGCCAAGAACGTGCGGCGCTTGCCGTTCAGTGCGGAGCCGACCTCGGTCACCACGCGGCCGACTGGAAGTCCCTCGGCTGCTGCCCATGCGGTCACCCGGGCGACCTGCCGGTCCAGGTCGGACCTCTGGTCGGCGGAGGACACGCGGGCATACACGGCCGTGATCCCTGGAACGGCACTGACCGGTGGCTGGTCCACCAGGATCAGCCGGCCGGCGCGGTGCGCGGGAACTGGGAGTTTGCCTTCCCGGAACCAGCGGTAGGCAGTCATGGGATGAACGCTTGTTGCCGAGCCCAGTCCTTCACATTCACCCCTACATACTGCCATAGGTTACCAACCCCTCGTGGCACCGGGGAGGTGGGCCAACCGCACCGTGCCGCCCCATAATGCACCATCCCCTCTACCACCTTTCGCCTCACCGCCCCTTCCCTGCGCAGACGCTTACTCGCACCGCCCCGGCCGCCCTGCATCGCACACACACACGCGTCAGGCTGCACACCTCCCCCGCGCCCGCCCGCATCCCTGCGTCATTCTATCCCAATCGCCACAGCCTCGACACAACGCCTCGCTGCTGCGATCCTATCTCGCTGTCTCACCTCCTTGTCGCCCGACACAGCGCAACCAAGCCGCACCGCAGCAACCCTGCACAAAGACAACGCGACGGGGCGGCGGGGACGCAAAGCTGCCGCGCGGCGGGGAGTCAACGCGCCGGAGCCACCAGTCCAACATCCGATCCTCAACGATGCGACCCAACCCAAGCGACGTGCTGCCGATTGCTGAACAGAGCGATGCGGCCAGGGAAGGTCGCAACGTTAGGCGGAGGCGCCATCCCACCGTGCGAAGCCGCCCAGTTGGCGGCCGAGACTGCACACACTACAGCTCCCACGCGATAAGACCAGTCAATACCCTACGGGTACTTCGACCCCGACGCACTCAAAGCCCTCACCCGCACAACTGACCCACACGGTCGCACAACCACACCCATCTTGCGCAAGCCTTCAATGGTGCCTGGCGCCATGACAATCACACCAGCAGACACCGGACAGTTATGCTCCTCATCGGGAAACATACCGCCGACCGAAACCCAGAATGGGGCCCCCTTCCCCGGCGCGATCATCACACGATCATCAGGAACGCTATTGTCTACTACCTCCTGTATCGGCAGGGTCTTCCCATTCGCGTTCACTAGCTGAACCTCAGGAACCCCCTGTAACCAGCACCCGACGCCCGATCGATTCACGATATCAAAGCCAACGGTTGCCGATCCAGCACCGGCAGCGACCCTTCCAACATCCCTGAGCTTCAGCACAGATCCACGACATCGATCCACTCCCACGGAGGACGGTGTCGGCCTAGTCTGCGCTGTTGCACTTGGCGGTCGCTCCGTGGTGCCAGCCGGAACCTTCCCACTGGCACAACTGATGCCGATCAATACGCTGACAATGCCAACACCGCACACTCGCAACAGATCGGACACGCTCCTCCAGCGCTCTGCCCAGCCTCGACGCCAGATCGCCTCACTGCTCACCACCCGCAACACTACCTGTGCCCACCAGTCTGCTCTTGTACGTTCAACCATCATCGCTCCGAATACAGCCTACGGGCACTGGTTCACACCGATTCCCTCCGCCTTGCACTGCGCCTGCCTCGCAGCGTTCTCGGCTGCCAGCCTTCTGCATGACCGCAGCCTTCTCCTCCGCATACTTCTGTTGCAGAGCTGGCGACACACTGACAGAGGACGCCCCAGGCTGCACGCGGGGGCCCGCCAAGACGCTGCACCCTGAGCCGGCGCTTGGAAACTGAGACCTAAGCCCGGCCGCAATCGGCGAAACTGCGTGGTCCGCACCGGCGCAGAAGCTCCCTGACGGGAGCGTCACGGTCAGGGCCGCAGTAGCCCCTGGTGGAGTGATGTCAACCGCATCGTCCTCGAAGCGCGGCGGATTCGCGTGTTCACACGCATTACTGAGATAGACATAGAACGATGCTACACCATCCGGTACCACGCTGACCGTGGCGACAGAACCAGGCACGTGTGCCGCCGGGGTGTGTCGCTGATTGGGACCCAGGTCAACATAGCTGGGATACCCAGTCATGGAACATGATGCCATGCTAACATTCTGGAGTTCAACTACGAACACGGCCGCTCCTGCTCCCTTTGCGGCAGGTCGCAGATCGGCCTTCAGCTGATCCGCCTGACATGGCGGCGGAGCCGTAGCAGCTTCTGAGTTATGGATCTGTGTAATCCGGGCAGACGACAATAGCTCCTTGCCGCCAAACGACCGGGCGGCATACTGGTGGAGCGTTCCGCCCGTTACCGCAGCTCCGAGTAGAAGTCCAATGACTGTGAGCAACAACCGCCGCCACCCGGCTCGATATCCATCCACATTACGACGAACCGAAGATAGCCGTCAGCCGCGTCGGTATAGACCTTGGCGGTCTTGCCAATCGAAGTAGGCTTGCTCATCTTGAACGAACCAGAGCCCGACCGAGATCGCGGGCGGCCAGGAGTGCATGAGGACCGCGATTAGGTCCGGCTAGGCGATCAGGGCGTTCCCGGTCACCATGACCGCGGCGGCGACCACGCTGAGGAAGGCCGCGCGCACGGTGGCGCCGCGGCGATGGCTGTCGGCGGCGTCCACGGCGATGATCATCAGGACCAGGGACACGAGGTCCGAGGTCAGCGGCCACAGGGCCGCCTCCCACAGCGCGTAGCTGTGCCGGTGGGCAAGCTGTGCCTGCGAGACGTAGGACAGGATCCACGCGAGCAGGGCCGCCAGCGCGGCCAGCCAGGGGGCGAGGGCGACCACCCATCGCGGGAGGGTGGTCCATCGAGGGTACCCATCGGGACCCGTCGCGATGGGACCCTGTCGAGCGGCATCCTTCACGGTCATGTCTCCTTCGGTGCACCGGGTGCATGCACCCCCGGTGCAGGGTGCACCCCTTCCGGGGCGCCGTCCGAGTTCGGGGGTCCCGCGTTCAGGATACTGAACATTCTGGCCCCGGTGCATCCCATGGTGACGGGGACGTCCCAGGGAGGGGTCCCCAGAAGACCCGGGTCTTCTGGGGACCCCCAGGTAGCGCTGGACGGTCCTCCGGGAGGCCCCCCGCTCGCGGGCGATGGCGGCCTGCGAAGCTCCCTGGGAGGCCATGAGGCGGGCCAGGCGGCGCCGTTCCGGTCCGGGCGGGTGACGGACGCCTGAGCCGTTTCCGGGCCGCCAGCGACCCCAGTGCGTTCAGGATGGCGGACGACCGGGCGGCCACCTCCCCCTGCACCGCGACCACGAGGTCGCTGTCCATCGGAGCCGTCTCCCCGCTGTGGGCGCCGACCCCGCCGAACGGCTTCTCGAGCAGGATGGTGGTCAGCTCCTGGGGCTCGCCGCGCTCCCACCCTCCCCCGCGTTCGAACTGCGCCAACAGGCAGTACTTGTCGCCCAGGTACGGGTGCCGCTGCTCATCGTGCACGGCCAACTGGACTCGATCGCACCCGTCCCCGGGGCCGAGGCCCTCGCCGCGCAGGTGCCGAGAGCCGAGCTGGTGGTATGGGACGACGGCAACCACAGGCTGACCAACCGCCTTCGAGGCCCGCTCCCTGATGGGCGACTGGCTGGTCGAACGGTTACGGGTAACCGAGCGCGAGTGCCGGTGGCGGAGCGCCCTGCCGGCCGCCTCTCAACCGCTGGCGGCGGTCTCCTGAGCCTGGAGCGCGGCCTTGAGCTCGCCCTCCAGGGCGGGCCGGTTGGATTCCAACCTGGCCGCGGTGACCAGGTCCAGGGCGCGCCGAAAGCTCTCGACCGCCAGCTCGTAGTTGCCGCTGCGGACGTGCAGGCGCCCCATCTGCTGATGGGCGAAGAGCTGGGCCCAGACCTCGCCCAGGCGAGAGGCGACTGCGAGGGCCTCGGCGGCCGCCTGGTAGCCCTCCTCCAAGCGGCCCTGATGGGTCCGGATCTCCGCCTGGGTGAGCAGGGGAAACGTCCGCCAGCGCGGCTCCCCGAGCTGCTCCGACGAGCGCAGGGCCGCCTCGGCAAATGCGTCCGCCCGCTCCAGGTCGCCCCGCTCCAGGTGGAGGCTGGCCAGGTTGTTCTGGAGCAAGCACAGATGACCGAGGCCCACCGCCGGGTTCAGCTCTCCCTCGATGGTGTAAAGGGAAAGCGCCCGCTCGCCCAACTCCACCCCGCGCTCGGTATCGCCCAGGTAGGTGGCACAGACGGCCAGCCCCTCGTAGAGGCGACCCAGCCGGACCACGTCGTGCAGGGTGCCGGGTAGGTGCAGGGCTGCCTCCAGGTGGGCCGCGCCGGCGGCGTAGTCGCCGGTCTGCCAGCGCAGCGTTCCCAGGTGCTCGAGGATCCGGGCCTCCACGTCCGGCCGTCGGGGTCGCAGGGCCCGGTAGCGGCGCAGTGCCTCCTCGGCCACGTCAATCGCGCCCGGATCCTCGACCAGATACATGGCGCTGGCCTGCCAGTCCATGGTCTCGATCTCCAGTCGCTCCTCTCCGGCGGCACGAAAGCGCTGCAGGGCGACGTTGAGGTGCTCCAGAGCCTGCTCCGGACGCTTGAGCTGGACCAGCGCCCGTCCCAGGTTGAGATGGGTGATCGCCTCTGCCACCTCGCTGGCCCCCGATTCCAGCACCCGACGTCCCAACTCAAGGACGAGCTGGTACTGGTGCCGGTCACAGAGGCGCTCCAGCTCCGCCGCCAGCACCTCGGCTGGCGCCCCGATTATGTCCTCCAACCCGCTATCGGCCACGTCCACCCCCGACAGGCTGTTCACGCTGGCTGTAGCCCGCCTTCAGCGGAGTGTACGCCCGATTACTACTTGACATTACCTTTGCAGTCGGCGGCACGGGTTGCTGGCACAGACGTCGGCGGGGCGCTCACTTGCGAGCGAGCTGGCCGCTTGCCTGGAGGTCCTCGGACGTCCACTGGACCCGTTGCGGGTCAGTGAGCATGAGCCAGCCGACCCGCAGCCACCGGTTGCCCGGTGACGGTCCCGTCTTACCCGCTTGCGCGGTGCCGGGTTCCTGCTTGGGGTCCCCACGAAGCCTGCTTCGTGGGTCCCCTCCTGCTTCATCGCCGCGTGCTCAGCACGGCTGGGTCTTACCTCGGCTCCACAGGCCCCTCTGCTACTGACGGCGAGCTCGAGGAGAAGATTCTTCGCAGCGTTCACGTCCCGGTCGATGACCAGGCCGCAGCCCTCGCAGCGGAAGATGCGCTCGGCCAGCCTTGGCTTTCACCGTCCCGCAGCCAGAGCACGTCTTGGAGCTGGGGAAGAACCGCTCGGCAACCAACAGCCGGCCACCGCGCCAGACGGTCTTGGAGCCGAGCTGGTGCCGCACGGTCCCGAAGGACTGGTCGGCCAGGCTCCGGGCCAGCCTCCGGTTGCGGAGCATCCCGGCCACGTTGAGGTCCTCGACCACCACCGTCTCGTATCGAGCAGCCAGCCAGGTCGTGGCCTTGTGCACGGCATCGAGACGGGAGTTGGCGATCCGGGCATGGAGTCGAGCAAGGCGCTTGGCACTCTTTCTTCGGTTGGCAGAGCCGGTCTTTTTGCGGGAATGGGCGCGCGGCTCGGCGGAGGCGCCACAGCGCAGCCCGAAGCGGCTTGGGACCAGGGAACCGGATCACCCGACCCCGATGGTCCACC
>CADDZO010000216.1 GCA_902812395.1 bacterium
CACCAGCACCGCCCCCGGCGGCCCCACCAGCCGCGCCACCAGCACGATTGCCCCGGCCGCCACCGCCGCCGCCCAGGGCTGTCGGCGGTTCAGATCCAGGAGCGCAGCCACATCTTGCCCAGAGGGAACCCGCTCAGGTAGGCCTGGCCGGAGATGGGCAGTGCGGTCCAAACCGGGTAGAACCAGACGAAGAAGGCCACCACCAGGACCAGGAAGGCAGGCACCAGCCAGCCCGTCGAGAGCGCATAGCTCTCACCCCCCAGTTGCAGGCGGACCGGTCCCGCCCGCTGCATCCGGGCGAGGACAAAGGCCAGCGCCAGGATGGCGAAGACGAGGGGGCCGAAGTAGTGGTAGAGGAACAGGATCCGGGTGACCTTGGCGAAGGGGAAGTACTGGGTGACGTAGCCGACCGCGATCACGGCGGCAGGGAAGCTACGGTGGCGGAAGACAAAGTAGGGCAGTGAGAGAAGACAGGGGATCGAGGCCCACCACACGATCGGGTTGCCCAGGTTGACGATCCCGGCCACCAGGGCCTGGCCAGTGTGGGGATCGACGCCCAAACTCTGGTACTCGTAATAGTAGGCAACCGGGCGGATCAGAAACGGCCAGCTCCACCAGGCCGATGCGTATGGGTGAGTGGCCTTGAGCGTCGACTGGTAGTGCCAGATCTGCTCGTTGTAGACGATGATGTCACCTAGGCTGTGGAACTGGCCGCGCAGGAAGAAAGGGAACCAGCTCGCCCCGTAGACGGCGAGCGGAACCAGCACCAGCGCCACCGCGGCGGTGCCCAGGTAGGGCAACAGCCGGGTCCCGGCGGGAAGGGCCGGCCCCTTCGCTGGCAGCCAGGACCAGGTGGTGTTGCCGTGGCCGACCCGGATCGCCACCCGCCGGGCGATCGGCCGGGCCACCAGGAAAAAGATGACCGAAGCCCAGGCCGCCAGCACGATCCACTTGGCAGCGATCCCGATCGACACCGCCAGCCCCATCAGTAGCAGCGTTACCAGCGCCCGGCGCGGGGTTCGGCTCTGGAAGTGCAGGATCAGGAGCAGGTAGGTGAGCATGATCCAGAAGATCGGGATCACATCGATCACCCCGATCCGTGACTCGACTAGGAACATCCCATCGCAGCAGGCCATGGCTGCGGCCGCGGTTGCGAACCAGCGGTTGGGCCAGAGCTTGAAGGCAAGCAGATACATGAGCGGGATGCAGAGGGTCCCGAACACCGCCACCGCCAGCCGCCAGCCGAAGGTGTTGTAGCCGAGGTCTGCGTAGTCGCCCTGAGCCCCTTGGAAGGTAGCCCGGAACCATCCGTCAAGCCACTCCCCGGCGGCGATGAACTCCTTGGCCACCGGCGGCTCCGGGTCGAAGTACGAGATCCCCTTCAGGTCGTCGTGGGCGAAGGTGGCGAAGTAGATCTCGTCGAAGACCTGGCCGTTGGGCGGGTTGGGTGGTTGGCCTTGGGGCGCCTCGTTGCGTTGGAAGGGATAGGCCAGGCCGCAGAGCGTGCCCAGCTGGTTTCGGGTGTTGACCGGGGTGTTGTGGACGCAGTCGGTGACAGGTGGCCAGAGCTGGCCGCTGAGGAAGTTGGGCATGATCGGGGAGAAGAAGCGGAGCACGAAGGCGACCGCCAGGAGCAGCCCCATCGCCCACCAGTCGAAACGGCGCAGGTGGTGGGGGTCCTCGGAGCGCAGGGCCCGATCCAGCCCCCGCTCGGCCATGGCCCCCTCGGCGACCGCCACTCAGCGCCTCCGACGCCGACGCCGCTGGCCGCCCTGGTTGACGGTCAATCGCCCGGGGAGTCGTGCCGAGATCTCCATGGAAAGCCGGTCTGGATCGGGAACCGGGATGGCAACGAAGTCGTCCGAGGCCAGCTTCGCTCCCAGCTTCCGCTTGATCGCCTCGGCCTCCTCGTCGCCGCGCAGACGCAGGAATAGCGCCGGCTTCGTGAGCAAGTCACGCTCGTTGGCCGTCACCAGACGCTTGCGCCGCTCCTGGAAGTGGTTCTCGAGCGGCTGGACGCGGCACTGCCGGATCAGCTCGTACCCGACCACCACCTGGGAGAACATCCGGTTGATCCGGACCCCGTCGTCGCCGGCCTCCACCCAGTTGCGGGCCCGATAGACGAGCATCAAGAGCAAGAACACCAACCCACCCGGGATGTAGGCGAGGAACACCGCCGACTCCTGGGTGAAGCGGTCGTGCGTCTGGAAGTAGAACCAGGCCGCGAGCACCACCCCCATGACCATGAGAACGAAGCCCCAGGCACGCTGGCGGCGCCACATCATCTCGGCAAAGAGGTTGGGCTGGCGCAAGCTTTTGAGATTATCGGCGCAACGGCTGAAGCCGGGCTGGACCCTCAGCCCCCGATGAAGGCGTCCCGCATGGCGGTCGCGCAGGTGCAGGTCCGTTCCGACGCCAAGCGCGGGATGAGAGACAGGACCAGCCGCTTCATTTGCTCCAGGCCGCTGGCGAAGACCCGCTCCACCTCCTCCACGCTGACCGCGCGCACCTCGGGCCGCCCCTCCAGGCCGGCATCGTAGTCGGTGATCAACGAGAGGTTCACATAGCACATCTCCAGTTCCCGGGCCAGAACCGCCTCCGGGTACTGGGTCATGTTGATCACTTCCCAGCCCTGGGCCCCATACCAGCGGCTCTCGGCCCGGGTGGCGAACCGGGGCCCTGGGATCACGACCACCGTGCCTCGCTCGTGGACGGTGAGCCCCGCCTCGCGGGCGGCCTCCACCGCCAGCCGCCGCAGCACCGGGCAGTAGGGGTCGGCGACGCTCACGTGGGCGACCTTCGGTCCCTCCAGATAGAAGCTGTCGGCCCGGCCCCAGGTCCGGTCGACCAGCTGGTCGGGGACCACCAGGTGGCCCGGCGCCACCTCCGGCCGGAGGCTTCCCGAGGCGGTCGGCGCGATCACGGCGGTGACGCCGAGCTCGTGCAGCGCCCAGAGGTTGGCCCGGTAGTTGATCGCCCCCGGCGGTAGGGTATGGCGGGGACCATGGCGGGGGAGGAAGGCCACCCGCCGGCCTCCCACCTGGCCGACCGCGAGGGCGTCGCTGGGCCGCCCCCAGGGCGTGTCCAGCTCCACCCGCTCGGCGTCCTCGAGCAGCCGGTAGAACCCGGAGCCCCCGATCACCCCCACTTCGGCAGCGGCGCTCATGCCCTCACCACCTGCTCCGGGGCACGCACGCCGCGTTCGCTGATCAGGGCCCGGACCAGACGGGCGGGGGTCACGTCGAAGGCCGGGTTCCAGGCCCGGGTTCCGGGCGGGGCGAAAGTGGTCACCTCGGCCTCGTCTCGCTCCTCGATCACCACCCGCGAGCCCTCGGGGGTGGCGGCGTCGACCGTGCTCTCCGGAGCGGCGACGTAGAAGGGCACCCCGTGCTCACGGCAGAGCAGCGCCAGCGGGTAGGTGCCGACCTTGTTGACCACGTCGCCGTTGGCACAGATCCTATCCGCGCCGCTGATGGCCAGATCGGCCATCCCCCGGGCGAGGAGCAGGCCCGCGGCCGAGTCCACGATCAAGCGATGAGGGATCCCCAACCGGGACAGCTCCCAGGTGGTGAGCCGCGCCCCCTGGGCACGGGGGCGGGTCTCCATGACGTAGCAGAAGGGCTCCAGCCCCAGCTCCTGGGCGGCCCGCACCACTCCCAGCGCGGTCCCGTAGTCGACCGTGGCCAGGGCCCCGGTGTTGCAGATGGTCACGATCCGGGCCCGGGGGCGGACCAGCGCCGCTCCCTGGCGGCCGATGGCACGACAGGCCTCGATGCTCTCCCGGACGATGCGGTGTGCCTCCGCCAACGGGTCCGACGCCCGCTCTACCCGCTCCAGCGCCCAGAACAGGTCGCGGGCGGTGGGCCTGGAGGAGCGGATCAGGGCCAGGCCGGAGCCGGGATCGGGCTCGCCCAGGGCCAGCGCCGCCCCGTACGCAGCGGCTGCGCCGATCGCGGGCGCCCCCCGCACCACCATCTCCCGGATCGCGGCCGCTACCTCTGCCGCGGTCCGGCAGAGACGGTAGCGCTCCACCGCCGGGAGCGCGGTCTGGTCGAGCAGGCGCAGCGCCCGCTCACGCTGGTCCCACTCGACCGTCGCCACCCCTACCGCTTCCAGATCCGGTTGAGCCGTCCGGTGGCGTAGCCCTCGAGATCCAAAGCGACGAAAGCGTAGCCGGCCCCCCGCACCGCCGCCACCACCCGCTCCCGCTGCTCCAGCACCCGCCCCATGTCCTCCACCTCGACCTCCAGGCGAGCCACCTGGCCGTGGTGCCGGATCCGGAGCTGGCGAAAGCCCAGCGCCCGCACCGCGCCTTCGGCCGCCTCGATCTGGCCCAGCGCCTCCATCGTCACCGGGATGCCGTGAGGGATGCGCGAGGACAGGCAGGCGAACGAGGGCTTGTTCCAGTTGGGCAGCCCCAGCTGGCGGGCGGCGGAACGGATCTCGGCCTTCCCTAGCCCGGCCTCCAGAAGCGGGAAGCGCACCCCACGGCGTACCGCCGAACCGTGGCCAGGCCGGTGGTCGCCGGCGTCGTCGGCGGTCGCCCCGTAGGCCAGCCAGGCCAGCCCCAGGCGCCGGCGCAGCGGCTCCATGCTCGCGAACAGCTCCTCCCGGCAGTGGAAGCAGCGGTCGGGCAGGTTGCGCCGGTACGCTTCCAGTTCCACCTCGTGGGTCTGGACCTCCTGGAGGTGAGCGCCCAGCTCAGCCGCCAAGCGCCGCGCTTCGTCCAGCTCGGCGGCGGGGAACGCGGGAGAGGTCGCCAGCACCGGCACGGCCCGCTCGGGCCCCAGCTCGTCGAGGCACAGCCGCAGCAAGAGGGTCGAGTCGACCCCGCCCGAGAAGGCGACCAGCACCGAGTCCAGCGAACGCACGATCTCGCGCGCCCGCTCGATGCGCTCCGGCCGATGGCAATCGAGCTGGATCACGGCCTCTGCGGCCAGCCTACCAAGCGGCCGAGGGCCCCTCGCCCCGGCTACTGGCGGGCCAGCGCGGCCGGGACCGCCGAGGGCTCCTGGGCGGGCAGCCCGCAAAACTGCTCGTAATCGATCAGCCCGGTGACACTGGGATCGTCCCCGCAGAGCGGGCAGTCCGGGTTCCGGCGTAGGTTGAGACGCCGGAAGCTCATGTCCATCCCTTCGAAGATCAGCAGCCGACCGACCAGCGGCTCCCCGATCCCGAGCACGTACTTGATGGTTTCGAAGGCCATCATCGACCCGATGATCCCGGGCAGCACGCCGAACACCCCGGCCTCGGCGCAGCTGGGCACCGCCCCGGGCGGCGGCGGGTTGGGGAAGAGGCAGCGGTAACAGCCGGTCCCGCCGGCCGGCTCGAAGATGCTCAGCTGGCCCTCGAACCGATAGATGGCGCCGTACACCAGCGGCTTGCCGGTGAAGTAGGCGGCATCGTTGGCCAGGTACCGGGTGGGGAAGTTGTCGGTACCGTCAATCACCAGGTCGTACTGGCGGAAAACCTCGAGGGCGTTCTCCGAGTTGAGGTGGAGTCGGTGCTTGACCACCTCGACGTCGGGGTTGAGCGAGCGGATCGTGTCCGCGGCAGAGTCCACCTTGGGGCGGCCCAGATCGTCGGTGCCGTGCAGGATCTGCCGCTGGAGGTTACTGGCGTCGACGTCATCGAAGTCGACGACCCCGATCCTGCCCACCCCAGCCGCGGCCAGGTACATGGCCGCGGGCGAACCGAGCCCGCCCGCCCCCAGCAGCAACACGCTCGTGCCGAGCAGCTTGCGCTGGCCGGCCCCGCCCACCTCGGGAAGGATGAGATGGCGCGCGTAGCGCTGCACCTGCTCCGGCGTGAACGTCAACTGTGCCACATCGGGATACTACCGGGCACCCCCTGCCCGTATTCCGGTGCCGCCCGCTACTCGCCCCTACAA
>CADDZO010000217.1 GCA_902812395.1 bacterium
CCCGCCACCCGACCACCCATCCCGGAGGTGCCGCCGACCAGGGGTCGAGAGGACGAGGAATCGGCGCCGGGGCCGCGGAACGGAAGCGGTCCGGAGCACGGCGACGGCCCAGGTGTGGGTCGGCCAGAAGATGACCGCTCGGGCAGGCATCCACCGACCGCCGAAGCCCGATAGGTATGCCCAAATGCCCCCGATCGCACCTTGCCCGGAGGGCTCGGGGCCTGATGCCATCCGCAGCCAGCTCAGAACCCGAGAGCAGCCCACAGGCGAGCCCACATCGGAGGTGGAGCCGGGGACCGATCAGCGCGTCGGACGCCGCGGCCTCCCCCTCTCTGGTCCCAGCGTGCAGGTCCCGGGACACGCGCTCCATGCGTTCCCTTGTCGCCGTACGACAACCCAGAGGATACGCCCGTCGCCCCATGGTCCCGCTCAGCGCGCCTCGGCGGCGCCGGAGTCGTGCCGGGGCGGTCAGCTGATCAGCCGGACACCGCGGTCGTGAGCGTCCTGGCCAGGTCGGGACGGCTCAGTTTGGCGACGGTGGCCGAGGCAGGACCACGCCCAGGCGGCCCAGCCTCGACAGCTTGGCCAGCTCGGCGCTGAGCAGCTCCTCGGCCAGCACCGCATCGCCGCTCTCGAGCAACCGCTGGCGTTTGGGAAGCTCCGCCTGGAGGACCGAGCCCACCAACCACACCGCCCGCCGGCCCAGCTCTGGCTCCAGCTGCGGCGCCACCTCGACCCCGTGCGCCGCCAGGTAGCGCTCCAGGAGGTGGAGTAGTCGGGGACGGTCCTGGGGCGGCGGGTCGGGAAGTCGTCGGATGCGGCCCACCAGGTACGGCTGGCCCGCCTCCACCACCTCGAGCAGCCGAAAGCGGTCGAGGCCCCGGACGGTGACGTGGTAGCGTCCATCGGCCAGTCCCTCCACCCGCTGGGGGGTGGCAACGGTCCCCACCTCGTAGAGCTCCCGGACCATGCCCGACCCCACCTCCCAGCCCCGGCGGATCAGGACCACCCCGAAGTCGCAGCGCTGGCGCAGCAGCACCCGGTACCGCTCCTCGAACACATGCAACGGCAGCAGCCCGCCCGGGAAGAGAACCGTATGCAGCGGGAAGAGCGGGATCAGCTCCGGGCCACTCGCCGCCGCCTCTCCCCCGTCGCCCGCCATCGCTCGATCCAGCTGCCGATCACCTCCGGCTCTCGAGATCCCTGGCCCAGCTCGCGAACCGCCCGCTCCACCCGCTGGGAGAAGGCCCGCGACGTCTCCTCCGGACCCGGCCGCAGGGGCCGGCCGAAGCGGACGTCGACCGGACCTGGTAACGGCACCCCTCGGCCTTTGGGCATCACCCGCCGGGTGCCCCGGACATGGGCCGGGATCACGGGAACACGTGCTTCCCGCGCAAGATGGCCCACCCCGGGCAGAAAGGCGCCCATCCTCCCGTCCGGGGAGCGGGTCCCTTCTGGGTAGAGGAGCAGGTGCCATCCGGACCGGAGCAGATGGCTGGAGCTGTGCAGGACCCCCTGGGCACCGCCGGTGCGGGCGAAGGGAAAGGTATTCAGCCAGAGGCTGACCAGCCGCCCCAACCAGGGACGGCGGTACCAGTAGTCGGCCGCCGCACCCACCACCGTCCGCTCTCGGGCTCGCTCGGGCAGGGCGGCGAGCAGGATGGGGGTGTCGGCATGGCTGGTGTGGTTAGAGGCCACGATCACGGGTCCGTCCAGACTCTGCACCCACTCCTGGCCCTCCACCCGGAGGTGGGTCATCGCCCGCACGAACGGGACCGATAGGCAGCGCTGGACCAGCCAGCGCAGGCTACGCACCGGCTCGGCGCGCGCCCACTCCAGGCTGCTCTCCCGTTCGGGCACCGGCTGAGCCGCCTCCGGCCAGCTGGCTGGCCGCACGCCACCCCAGCGCCAGCCCCGGCGTACCGCCTCCAGGTCCCGCATGAGCTCGAACCTCACCCGGCGATCATTGCACGTCGGCCAGGAGCAGAGGAGGTAGGTGGAGGTGGGTGATGCTGGGGTACCGACCGACCGTTTGCTCGGCCATCTCCAGCGCGTCCTGGAGCGTGGATGCGCATTTGAAGCCGAGGTGGTGGACCACCTCACGCTGGCCCCCGACTACGATCACGTCGCCCAGGTGCTGGAGCGCGTGAGCTGCCCAGTACCAGGCGTAGAAGGGGTGCACCCCGTGGTAGGCATACGAGGTCCGGTAGAGCTGGCGGTACCAGGGGTCCTCGGCAAAGCAGCGCTCGTAGCGGGCTTCGATCTCGGCCGGGTCGCGGGTGTCGGCGAGCACCTCGTCGTAGAAGTCGATGTAGCTCGGGTGCTGGACCGCGTCGAACTCGTAGCGGCAGGGGTGGAAGAGGATGGCAACCCCCCCCTGCCGGACCACGGGGCGGCCCCGGTACAGGTTGAAGAGATAGCCCAAGCCCATGCAGACCACCAGCACCGGATTCATGCAGGCGTCCACGTTGTAGGGGCCGAGGTAGGGGACACCAATGGTCACCACGTCGGTCTGGCCGTCGACCTGGACCAGCAGCTGCCGGCGTACCGCCTCCAGCGTCCGCTCGTGCACCTCGTCGACCTGGCCGGCGTGGACTGCAGTCAGCCCGTAGGGGGCACGCATGGAGTGGAACGCAGCCCGCTTCACGTCCGGCGGCGCGATGTCGGTCAGCTGCTTGACCGCCAAGAAGGCTGCCTGGTCTGCGGCGCTCCAGTCGGTCTCCCGCTTCTGCATGAAGTTGGCGATGGCGGGGAAGCAGTGGGTGTTGACCGATGTCTCGACGTGGAAGCAGCGCACCGCGTCCTCGATCAGCTGGCCCTGCCGGATGCAGGAAGCGTGGAGGGCGGAGTCGGGCGGGTTCATGTAGGAGCGCGAGTGGAGCAGCGTCGACACCGTATGGTGGGCGCGAACGCTCCGATAGCTGCCCAGCCCGGTGGCCAGCGACTTGTGGCCGCCATCCATCGGAACCAGCGTGAGGTTCACGTACACGAGCAGGTCGGATTCCGCCGCCCGCCGATTCAGCGTCACCTCCTCCCCGGCGGCGGTGGTGCCGACGAGGACGTTCTGGTCGGGATCCTCGGCGTCGTGGTTGCGCAGGCGTTCGGGGTAGAAGGTCTGGAAGATCCGATCGCCGACCACGTGCCGGATCTCGTCCTCGGTCATACGCCGGTGGAGCGAGTTGGCAACAATCAGCTCGAGGTCCTCGACCCCGGCCTCAGCGGCCATCTCGACGATCTCCTCCAAGACCAGCTGGCGGACGTCGGGCCTGGCCATGGGCGGCAGCGGCAACGAGAGATCGTCGAAGGCAATGGTCAGCCTCATGCCCGGCCGAAGCAGTTCCCTCAGCGGGTCGTCCTCAAGCGGATGCGCGAGCGCGCGCCGGATGGCGCGCTCGGGATGGGGGATCGGAGGCAAGGGGTCGGGCGGATAGACGATGCGGGAGCCCAGCGGCAAGCGCTCGAGCCGCACCCCCTCGCCAAAGTGAACCAGGGTCGGTGGCGTCGTGCGGTCGACCTCGATCACCGCCCCGGGGCGACCCATCGTCTCCCTGCTCCCCCGGAAGCCCCGGGGCCTGGCAGCCGTAAGCCGATGCCCACCTTGGCCCGTGTTCGGCCCATCAAGCTCTCAAGTGTGGCAGATTCCCGGCCAGACGACGGGAGCCTCCCGGCTGCGGTCACCTACCACCCGGCCTCCTGCTCGTGCAGCCCACCAACGTTCCTGACCGGCATGCTGAGACGGTCACACAGCGACCTCTCTGCCCGAGCCGCGTCCCGGTGACCTCAATTGAGCGGTAGTTGCCAGGACTGCCAGAACCACCAGCAGCAGCGCATCCCCCGGCGTGGCCATGGAGACTCGCGGCCTTCCAGCACAGCTAGAAGCCCCCCGGACAGCGGGCTGTCGCGGCTCGGCGTCGGTGTAGTGTCCATGTGCTGAACGTACGGGGAAGCAGCTCAAAGGCGATAGAGATGGAGATCCGGACCTGACAGTGACGAATGTATCGACCACGAGCCCTCCCGCATCCGGCCTAGCGGTGGTGCCCGGGCTCCGCCGATCAACAGAGGTGCGGTGGAAGCGGCGGGCCGCTGCACCTTGCGAGACGGCAGCGCCGTGGTCACGCCAGCTGGGAGCTCCCTCAGCAGGTGGGTCAGCGTTGCAGCTCGTACCGGCCCCGAAACGAGGAGAGCACGGCCGCCAGCGCCATGACCGCCATTGAGGAGTAGAAGGCGGCATGGAGGCCGTTGGTGAACGTCCCGCCGAGGCCGCTTGGCATGGCGCTGCTACCCACGAAGATGGCGAAGGCCAGCTGACGGGAGATGGCGTGAGCCGCAACCAGGATGGCGAGCGAGAAGGAGAAGACCATCCCGACGTTGGCGAACGTGCGCAACATCCCAGAGGCCACCCCGAACTCGCGTCCCCGTGCCGCTCGCATGACCGCAGAGTTGTTGGCTGGGAAGAAGCCGCCGGTGCCGATGCCATTGACGACCGCCGCCACGGTGACCAACCACAGCGGACTGTCCACCCGGAGCTCGGAATAGATCGCCATCGCCACCACCTCGACTGCGAGACCGACTGTCGCTGGGATGAAGGCGCCGATGCGGTCGGACAGGCGACCGGCGAAAGGTCCCACCACGCTCCCCACCACGTAGCCAGGCACCAGCAGCAACGATGCTTCAATTGGCGTCAGCTGGCGGACGCCCTGCAGGTACATGATCACCAGGAAGAGAACGGCGAAATTGGCCAGCGACTGGAGAGCGGCCGCCAGCAGCGCCGGGGTCATGGTCGGAATCCGGAAGATGTCGAGCCGAATCATCGGGTCGGGAACACGCGTCTCGATCAGGACGAACACCGCGATCAGGACCACGCCCCCCACCAGATAGCCGATCACCTGGCCGGTGAGCGGAGAGGTGGCCAGGCTGGTCATGGCCCACAGGATCCCGAAGATGCCGGCACCCAACGTCACCATCCCGGGCCAGTCCAGCCGCTCTGCCCGGCGTTGGCTTTGCTCTCGGAGCACCCGGAACGCGACCGCCAGAGCCAGGCACCCCGCAGGCAGGTTGATCCAGAAGATCCAGCGCCACGAGACGTAGGTCACCAGGACGCCGCCGACCAGGATCCCAAGCACCGCACCCAGGCTCCAGCCCACCGAGTTGAAGCCATAGGCACGACCTCTGCGCTCGGTCGGGAAATTGTCGGCGATCACCGCCCCGCTGTTGGCGCTGATCAACGCACCGCCCACCCCCTGGAGCACACGGAACCCAATGATCGTGGCCTCGTTCTGGGCGAGAGCGCAAAGCACGGAACCGAGGACGAAGATGGCGAAGCCGGCCTCGTACATCCGGACCCGACCGAACATGTCGCCCAGCCTCCCGACCTGGGTGGCGAGCAGGGTAATGACAAGCAGGTAGCCGATGATCACCCAGGTGATGCCCGAGAGGCCGACGTGGAGGTCGCGCTGCATCTCGGGCAGGGCCAGGACCACGATGGTCGTATCGACCGCCGTCATCAAGACGCCGATCACGATGACCACCAGCGCAAGCCCCGGCCGACCGCGCTGTGCCGTCGAATCCCTCACCACCCCACCGTACCCGGGAGGGCACCGGCGGGATCCGGCGGTCTCGCTGCGCCGGCGGCCATGGCGGTGCTGCCGCCCTGAACTATCGTTCCGGGCCGGGTCGCGGCTGGGGGTCGGTAACTGTTGGCATTGGAACCTATGGTAGTATGTAGGGGTGAACTGGAAGGACTGGGCGCGGCAGCAAGGCGTTCATCCCATGACTGCCTACCGCTGGTTCCGGGAAGGCAAACTCCCAGTTCCCGCGCGCCGCGCCGGCCGGCTGATCCTGGTGGACCTGCCACCGGTCAGTGCCGTCCCAGGGATCACGG
>CADDZO010000218.1 GCA_902812395.1 bacterium
GACCTGCGTCGGCCACCACCCGACGCAGGTCGGCGACGCCGGCCGTGACCGCGGAGAGGGGGGCGAAACGGGCGCCGGCCGCCTCGGCCAGGAGCCCGGCCAGCGTGGTCTTGCCGGAGCCGGGCGGTCCCCAGAGGATGAGGCTGGGCAGCCGACCACTGACTGCCAGCGGGCGCAGGGTGGCGATTACCTCGCTTTGGCCCACCACCTCCTCGAACCGCCTGGGGCGCAAGCGGCTGGCCAGAGGAGCGTCAGCACGCCGGCCGGGATCTTCGGCGGAGGTCTGCTCGCCGAACAGGCCGATCTGGTCGCCCATGACCGGAACGATAGGAGCAGGGGAGGCGAAGCGGGCACGAGGAACCGGTAGGCTTGGCTTCGGCCTTAATGACGCGGGTTCACCTCCTTCGTCACGCCGATGTTGAGAACCCTCATCGGATCCTCTACGGTCACCTGCCCGGCTTTCCGCTCAGCGATCGGGGCCGGGCCGAGGCCGCCGCGGTGGGCCGTAGCCTCCGGGGGGCCGGCATCCGGCGCATCGTCACCAGCCCGCTGGAGCGGGCAGTGGAGACGGCCGAGATCGTCAACGCCCAGCTGGCCGAGCCGGTCCCCCTGGTCACCGACCCCCGGCTCAGGGAGGCCGAGTTCAGCCGCTACCTCCAGGGGGTGGCCTACTGGCAGGTACCCCTGCGGCGTCCACTCTGGTTCGTGCACCGGGCTCGGCGCGGGCTGGTGCCGGGAGACGAGACCATCGAGCGGATGGGGGGCCGGGTGCTGGAGGTTGCCTTCCAGCTGGTCCGCGAGCACCCGGGCGAACCAGCGTTGCTGGTCAGCCACGCCGACCCCTTGCAGGCCGCCTGGGTGGTGATGGATGGCCGTCCTCTGACCGAGCGCGAGTTCCATCGCAAGTCGGTGGCCAAGGCGGGCAGGCTGGAGGTCGACTTCGAGGCGGAGCGGGTGTTGGCCGTCAACTACGTGCCTCCGCCGGCCCCGAACGGGTCGGGACCGGTTGGTTGAGCGCCGTTTCCCGGACGGGTTCCTCTGGGGCTGCGCCACCGCCGCCCACCAGGTCGAGGGCAACAACCACAACTGCGACTGGTGGGAGTTCGAGCAGCGCGGCGGCATCCTGACCGGCGACAGCGCCGATCCTGCCTGCGACCACTACCGCCGCTTCCGGGAGGACTTCGCGCTGCTCCGCCAGCTCCACAACAACGCCCATCGCTTCTCGGTGGAGTGGTCCCGGATCGAGCCCGAGGAGGGTCGGTTCGACGCCGCTCAGATCGCGCACTACCGGGAGGTGCTGGCCGAGCTGCGGGCCCAGGGGATGGCGCCGATGGTCACCCTCCACCACTTCACCTCGCCGCTCTGGTTCGCCCGGCGCGGCGGCTGGGCGGCCGCCGGCGCCCCGCAGGCTTTCCTCCGCTTCGTGCGCCGCGTGGCGGCCGAGCTGGGGGACCTGGTCGCGTTCTGGTGCACGATCAACGAGCCCAACATTTATGCCTACCAGGGCTGGATGGGAGGGGAGTTCCCGCCCGGACGGCGCGGCGACCTGCTCGGGATGGTGCGCGTCCTGGCCAACCTGAGCCGGGCACACGAGCAGGCGGTGGCCGAGCTCCACCGCCTGACCCCCGGGGTGCCGGTGGGCCTGGCCCACCACGAGTGGTTGATGATGCCCGCCGACCCCCGACGCCGTCGAGACCGCCTGGCCGCCCGCGTGGCTCAGGGCCTGATGGACGGCTGGCCGGTCCGAGGGAGGCTGCGCCCGGTGGTGGAAGCGCCGAGCGACTACATCGGGCTCAACCACTACTCGGGCTCGCTAGTGACCCCCACACGTCCCTGGTCCGGCTTCGTCCGGCGCTTCAACCCGCCGGGCCTGCCCACCTCCGACTTCGGCTGGCCGCTGCAACCGCAGTGGCTGCGCGTCTGCCTGGACCGGCTGCGGGCAGCCAACCGTCCCATCTACGTCACCGAGAACGGGGTGGCGACCGTGGACGACCGGGTTCGGGTCCGCTTCCTTCGGGGGGCGCTGGAGGCGCTCTGGAAGTCGATTGCGGACGGTGTCCCGGTTCGTGGCTACTTCCACTGGACCTCGCACGACAACTTCGAGTGGGCTCACGGCTACTCCATGCGCTTCGGCCTGATCGCGGTGGACCTGGCCACCCAGCGACGGACGATCAAGCCCAGCGGTCGTCTCTACGCCCGGGTGGCCGAGCGCAATGCCCTCCCGGCGTTGGCAGCGTAGACGGCGGCGCCCGGAGGTGGGTCGGCGCACTGGCACCGAGCGGTCCTCGCCCAACGGCGTCGCCCTGGGGCTGTCCCTGGCATCGTGGGGCGATGACCGAACGGCACGGCCGGAGCGGGTTCCACCGGGGTCGGTCCCAACCTGGCCACCGAGGCCAGGCGCGGCCGGAGGTGGCCCGGGCCTGCCGGGTTGCCGGCACCGGGCCACCGGGCCCGGGCTCGAGCGCGTGGAGCTGGACGTTGCTGCCCTGGCCCCGAAGCCCGCGCCCGGCCAGCCCTGACGGGGTTCGGCCCCGCAACCGCCTAAACTCCGGTTCGTGCGGCTGGGGCTCACGATTCCCTACACGGACCTGGTGCCGCGCGAGATGGTGCTGGCCGCGGTTGAGGCGGCGGATCAGTTGGGGTACGAGACGGTTTGGGTGCCCGAGGCCTACGGCTGGGACGCCTTCACGGTTCTGACCGACCTCGCCTGCCACACCCAGCGCATCCGGCTCGCCACCGGCATCGTCAACGTCTTCAGCCGCAGCCCGGCGCTGATCGCGCAGAGCGCGGCCTCGCTGGACCGGATCAGCGGCGGCCGCTTCGTGCTCGGGCTGGGCACCAGTGGCCACCAGGTGGTTGAGGGCTGGCACGGGGTCCGCTTCGAGCGTGGTCTCCAGCGGCTCCGGGAGACGACCGAGATCGTCCGGACGGTGCTCCGGCGGGACCGCCTCACCTACCGGGGCGAGATCTTCAACCTGGACTTCGGGCTGAAGCTGGTCACCCACCCCCTGCGCGACCGGATCCCCATCTACCTCGCCACGCTCACCCCGGCCGGCATCGAGCTGGCAGGGGAGATCGCCGACGGCTGGCTGCCGGTCTTCTTCTCCCCCCGCCACTTCCCGACCGTGTTCGAGCCGCTCCTCCGGCGGGGCTCCGATCGGGCCGGCCGTCCCCTCTCCGACCTCTCCATCTGCGTCTCCCAACCGGTGGTGGTTACCGAGGACCTGGAGCGAGGTCGGGATTCGGTACGGCCCCACCTGGCCCTGTACGTCGGAGGCATGGGCTCTCGTCAACGCAACTACTACAACCAGGTCTTCCGCCGCTACGGCTTCGCCGAGGAGGCGGCCCGCATCCAGGAGCTGTACCTCGCCCGGCGCCGAGAGGAGGCGATGGCAGCGATCCCACCGGAGATGATCGATCTGGTCACGATCATCGGCCCGCTGGAGGAGTGCCGGCGTCGGTTGGCGGAGCTGGAGCGGCTAGGGGTGGCCGAGGTCGCCCTCTCGATCTCCGTGCCCGACCGGCCTCCGGAGGCGGTGTTGGAGGTCCTGGAGGCGCTGGCCCCGGTGGGAGCGCCGGGGTGAACCACCGCCTTGTCTGGGGGCTGGGCGGGGCTGCCGCCACGGTGCTGGTGCTGGCCCTGGGCTGGGGGCTGGTCCATCCGGCCGGAGCCCACCCCACCTCGGTGGTCGGCCGGCCCGCGCCCGAGCTCACGGTGCAGGTGCTGGGGGGTGGGCGGCTCCGCCTCTCAGAGCTGCGGGGCCGTCCTGTGGTCCTGAACTTCTGGGCCTCCTGGTGTGGGCCCTGCCACGAGGAGCAGCCGGTGCTGGACGCCGCCGCACGTCGCCTTCAGGGCCGGGTCAGCTTCGTCGGCGTCGACCTGAGGGACTCGACCGCCGCTGCCCAGGCCTACCGTCGCCAGGAGGCGGTGCCCTACCCCGTGGGCTCTGCCCGAATCCCGGCCGCCTACGGGGTAACCGGCCCGCCCGAGACCTTCTTCATTGACTCCCAGGGGGTGGTCGTGGCCCGCTTCGTGGGGCCTCTGGACGGTCCCGCTCTGAATCGCTACCTGCAACTGGTAGGAATCGGATGATCCAGGAATCAGCGGCGGCAACGGCCCGGCGATGGCGGATCTCGCCCAAGTGGCTGGCACTGGGAGGGGTGGTGGCGGCGTGCCTCGGGTACCTGCTGTTCTCGGTGACGGGAGCCACGGCCGAGTACTACGAGACGATCCCCGAGCTGCGCGCTCACCCTGCCGCCAGCAACGTCCGGGTGCTGGGCACCGTGCAGCGGGTGCTGGCCGAGGCCCCGGATGGTCGTAGCGTGCGCTTCGTGGCCAGCGACGCCGGCGATCGGATGACGGTCAGCTACCAGGGGACCGTGCCCGAGATCTTCCGGCCCGGGATTCAGGTGGTCGTCCAGGGGCACCTGGGCGCCAACGGGGTTTTCCAGGCCAGCCAGCTGGAGACCAAGTGCCCGGCCCACTTCTCGGCAGCGTCCGGGGGGGGATAGGCCGGTGCTGCTGGCGGGCCTGGGCACCGGCTTCCTCCTCGGCGGCCTGATCCTGGTCCTGTTCAGCGGCGGCGCTGCCCTGCGCGCCGCCCTGGCCGATGAGGAGCCACGGGCCCACCTGGCCCGCTCCACCTTCTACGGCACCGCCTTGGCGGTGGTCGGAGCCTCCGTGGTGCTGGCCGCGGCTCTGCTCGGCCATGACTTCTCGATCGCCTTCGTCACCTCCACTACCGACCGCTCGATGTCGGCGCCGCTGCTCCTGGCCTCGTTCTGGGGCGGCCAGGAGGGATCGCTGCTCTACTGGGCACTGCTGCTCACCTTGCTCGGCTCGGTAGCCCTGGCCTCGGCCGGCCGCAGCCCCCGGCTGGCGGCCTTCGCCAACGTGTTCCTGGCCGGGATCGCAGCCTTCTTGCTGGTGGTGCTCGTCTTCGTTGCCAACCCCTTCGAGGTGCTGCCCGTCACCCCGGCCGATGGCCTCGGCCTGAACCCGGTTCTGCGCGACGGCGGCATGCTGATCCACCCGCCCCTGTTGCTGGCCGGCTACAGCTCCTTCGCCATCCCCTTCTGCTTCGCCATGGCCTCGCTAGCGGCGGGACGCCTGGACCGGGGCTGGCTGGCGCTGACCCGCCGCTACGCGCTCCTGGCCTGGGGCCTGCAGTCGGTGGGCCTGGCGCTGGGGATGTGGTGGTCCTACCACGTGCTCGGGTGGGGCGGCTACTGGGAATGGGACCCGGTCGAGAACGCGGCCCTAATGCCTTGGCTGGCCACCACCGCCTACCTCCACTCCGCCCAGGTCCAGGAGCGACGCCAGGCGCTGCGGGCCTGGAACTACGGCCTGGTCATCGTCTCCTTCCTGCTCACGGTGCTCGGTACCTACATCGTCCGCAGCGGCGTCCTGCCCTCGGTCCACTCCTTTGCCGTGAGCCCGATCGGGGACTGGTTCTTCGGCTTTCTGGCGCTGTGCGTGGCGGTCTCGGGGGGGATGCTGGCGTTGCGCTCCCAGGTCCTGGTCTCGCCCCGGCGGGTGGAGCGAATGGCCTCCCGGGAGGGGGCTTTCCTGGTCCAGAACGTGCTCCTGGCCGCGCTCTGTGCGGCCATCCTCTGGGGCACGCTCCTTCCCCTGCTCAGCGGCATGCTGGGAGCATCGCTGGGGGTAGGGCCGGCCTACTTCGACCGGGTGGCGGCACCCTTCTTCCTCGCCCTGCTGGCGCTGATGGCGGCGGGGCCGCTGGCGCGGTGGGGGGGCAGGGCCCCCTGGGCTCGATCGTTGCGCTGGCCGGTCGCGGGCTGGGCGCTGGCCCTGGCCGGGC
>CADDZO010000219.1 GCA_902812395.1 bacterium
GCGCCCCCCGGCCCCGGTCAGCACCATCGCCTTGACCGAACGGTCGGCGTTGACCTCCTCGCAGACCTCGACCAGCCGCTCGTACATGTGCCAGGTCATGGCGTTGCGGGCCCGGGGTCGATTGAAGGTCACCCACTGGACCGCGCCCCAGCGCTCCGCGATCAGCTCATCCTCACCCTCGCCCGGCTCGGTCGCCAGCACCAGCACGTCGCGGCTCATGCCCGCGCCTCCGCCGCCTGGGCTGGGGTCGCGATCACTCGCGCTCGCAGCAGACGTTGGAACTCGTCGTCGTCGTAGCCGAGCACAACGCATTGAGCGGGCTGGTGAGCCCCCGGACCAGACAGGTCAGGCTCGTCTTCCTGGCCGGAACCTCGGCCAGGGTCGAACCCTGCCGGAGGCATTCCCACCGGAGTTGCCCGACCGCCAGACCCAGTCCTGGTCGAGGAGGGCCCGATGGAGCCCTGCTTCCTGGCGCACCCGCCGACCAGGCTCCTCGACGGCGCCCTTTGCCGATCCCGTCATGGCCGGGCCTCGAGTGCCACCGGGCCGTGGCTCTCGGCCAGGTGAGTCGAGGTCTTGTGGGCGAAGTCCCGGCGCCGGTTGGCTGCCCGGAGGGTGGAGCCTGGCGATCGCCCGACAGGGTGGCCAGTAACGGTTGGAGCCTTTGATCTGGCGTGATCTCCGCCGCTCCAGGGCCAGCAGCCGGGCCTTCTCTCCGGGGTCCGCTGGAACCGCTCGCCCCCCGGGTCATGAAGGCGATCTCGACCCCGCGATCCACTCCGGCCGAAGCCAGACCGTTCGGGTTGGTGGCGGACCGGTCCCCGACCCCCAGCCAGCAAGCAACGTCCCCCGGTCCGGCCGTGGAGGAGACGGTCGCGCTTCCACCATCCCCGCCAGCGGGCGCGTCCGGTGGAAACGGGCATCACCCAGCTTGGGCAGACGGACAGCTCCCCACCGCCGGTTCAGCCCTCGTACCTCAAAGCCCCGTGGGAACCGGAGTCCGACCGTCTTATCTTTGCGCTTCAGCGCGGGCTCCTCCACCCGACCCGGCAGCGCTGCCAGGCCAGATTGAGGTCGGCGAAAATCAGCTGCACTGCCTGAGCGGGAAGGTCTGCGATCCCACCACCTCCCCTCGCAGTTGGGTGAGGTCTCGGCACTGCCCAATCTTGCTCGGTCCTCGGTGCCGCCACCGCCGCTGATCGCGGGCGAGGTTCCACCGCCAGCGGGCGCTACCGCTTCTCTGCTTCAGGCCGGTGGCGTGACCGGCGGTTGGGTACAGGCGTGCCTGGTACCCTCTGTTCACACTTGCAAGCATACTTGGCCGCCCTTCGGAGGTCCGAACGGGCAGACACTGCGCCTTCATCCTGCACGCCAGCCATGTGCACCTGCCCGCCACCTGTCCACCCGAGGTGGCGCTGGCCAACCTGGTCAACTCGCTGAAGGGAGTCGCCTCACAGCTCCCACGGCGTGACTTGCCGCAGCTGGAGTGGCGCTTCTGGCGGGGCGCCTGTGGTTGCGCCGGCCTTGAGGCTGGTGGCGAAGCGCCGTCGAGGGGCGCTGCTGTTGCTCGATGCTGCCTGACCACGCTGAGCGAGGCGCCTCCAACCATTCCGGCGAAATGGCTCGCCGCCGCAACCTCGGTAGTCGCCCCTCCGCCAATCTTCCGATGAGGTTCGTCCAGCAGCGATAGACGCGAACTGTGTCACACCTCGGGGACCGCCGAGCCGTCGGAGCGGTCCCCCTCTGACCTCCCGATGTGTGCGGCCGCGGCCGCGTCCCGACGGACAGCTCTCGCGCTCAGGGCGGCCTGGCCGGCATTGGGCTCCGTTTCCTCGTGGGGCGGTGGCTTCGTGCTCGGCGGCACGGTCAGAGGGCTCAGCTGTCAAGGGGACAGCCGCTGGCGGCTCGGATCGCGGTGGCATGGTCGCCGAAGCGGCCGGCGCCACCCTCCTCTGCGTGCCTGAGCTCTTCCGCTGCACATTCGCGCCCGTCTGACCGCGCTTGCAGAGTCGGTCCGGAGCACCCTTCCGCTGGTAGCCGCTTTCCGCCCGTCCGGGACGCTCCGGGCTTGGGGGGATCACCACCAGGTGCCGCCGGCCTGCATGGAGGTCTTCTCGTCGGTGCTGGTGACCTGGTCGTCGGGACCCACCGGCTGGCCCTGCCAGATCCGGTGGTAGAGGTCGAGGACCACCCCCAGTTTCTCCTTGGGGTTCACTTGTTCGTTACACCGTTGCGGGTCAGTGAGCATTAGCCAGCCGACCCGCACCCACCGATCGGTGGCGGTCCCGGTCTTATCCGCTTGCACGGTGCCGGGGCCTGCTTCATCGCCGTGTGCCCAGCACTGCTGGGTCTTACCTCGGCTCCACAAGGCGTTTCTCCTTGCCACCGACGGCGAGCTTCTCACCCCAAAAAGCAGGCTTCGTGGAGGCCCCGAGCGTGGGGACTCCGAGCTTGACCAAGTTCTTCGCAGCGTTCACGTCTCGGTCGATGACCAGGCCACAGCCCTTGCAGCGGAAGATGCGCTCGGCTAGGGACAGCTTGGCTTTGACCGTCCCGCAGCCAGAGCACATCTTGGAGCTGGGGAAGAACCGCGCGGCCACCAGCAGCCGGCCGCCGCGCCAGACGGTCTTGTAGCCGAGCTGGTGCCGTATGGTCCCGAAGGATCGGTCGGCCAGGCTCCGGGCCAGCCTCCGGTTCCGGACCATTGCCGTTCAGCGCAAAGCCGACCTCGGTCACCACGCGGCCCACCGCCCAGCTCTGGGCTGCCGCCCATGCGCTCACCCGGGCAACCTGTCGGTCAAGGTCCGCGCGCTGGTCAGCGGAGGACACGCGGGCCTACACGGTCGTGATCTCCGGAACGGCACTGACCGGCGCCTGATCCACCAGGATCAGCCGGCCGGCACGGCGCGCGGGAACCGGGAGCTTGCCTTCCCGGAACCAGCGGTACGCGGTCACGGGGTGGACGCCCTGCTGCCGCGCCCACTCCTTCAAGTTCACCCTGCGTATTATCAGATGCTCGGATGGCAGCCCAACCAGCCCATCTGGGGACAAATCCGGTTCCACAGCGCCGACACGCGTGATCCGATCGCGTTCCTTGAGTCCGTCTCAGGGCTGCTACTGGGGATCAGGCACAGTCTCGACCAGGTTGCGCACGCCCGTCACGCCCGGCACTGCCTGCGCTTCCCGGCAGGCCAGCTCCGCGTGCTCCGCGGCCGCCACCGCTCCGCTCAGCGTCACACGGCCCAGGTAGGAGACGACCCGCACCCGGCTCGGCTGGAGCTCCTCGTGGCGCGCCAGCCGGGCCGTCACCTCCGCCACCAACTGCTCGTCGCTTACCAGCAAATCTTCAACCGTCACCACCCCCCAGGTGCCTCGCGCCAGCTCAAGCGCCCGGCGGCGGATGGCTTCGGTGGGGACATGCCCGGCCAGCGCCACCCGGCCGTCCCGGGCCCGAACTTCGATCCCAGCCAAGCTCAGGTTGCGGAGCGGCGACCAGCGCTCCAGGGAGGTGCGGACCGCCTCCTCCAGGTCCGGGTCAGGTAGGTAGCCGGGGCAGCGCTCCAACTGGGAGGCGGTTACCGACAGCGTCACCCGACCCGGCTCCTCGCTCTCGACCAGTGGCCCAGGGACGCGCCACACTCTCCGCTTCGGACCAACTACCAGCAGCTCACCGGCCTCGGTATGCCCAATTAGCCGACCCACGGGTCGCTGCGAGCCGGCAGCGAAGACCGGTGGCGGACGAAGCCGGCGCAGCCAGGCGAATCTCCTCTCCGCTTCCGGGGCCATGCTGGTATCAGCTTGGCGCATTCGCCCGAGGGAGGTAAGCCTCAGGGCCGCGAGGGGGCCGGCGTAGGCCGCGTGACCACGCCTCGCGACTTGCCCCGGTTGACGAAGACGATGGCAACCATCAGCAGCACCGTGCCCACCAGCTGGGTGCCGTAGAGCGCCTGTCCGAAACCGAACGGAGCCGGGGCGGAGGCGACCAGGGTGGCGGCGGCAGGGTAGGCCATCTCGGCGATGGATGAGAGCGACGCCGGGGTCACCGCCAGTGCCCGGTAGTAGAGGAGCAGGGCCAGCAGGCCGGGAATCAGTACCAGGCCTGCGAAAGCCCACAACTGCTCGGGCCGGTAGTGGGTGAAGCCGTTTGCTCCCTCCCCCAGCCCCACCACCGCCACCAGCACCGGCAGCGCCAGCGTCACCCGAAGCGAGGTCATGGTCGGGAAGGAGACACGATCAAGCAGGTAACGCCCCAGCACCGTCCCCAGCGCCCAGAGCGCGGCAGCTCCCAGAGCCAGCACGCCCGCCTCCACCCGGGCGGTGGGCAGGGTAGAAAACGGTGCCCTGAGATCAGGGGCGAATACGACCAAGTAGACGCCGGCCAGGGCCAGTACCAGCGCTGGCCAGAAGGAGGCCCGTCGCCGCTCCCCCAGAAGCAGGCCGGCGAGCAGGACCGCAATCACGGGCTGGGTCTGCTGGAGCACGTAGGTCAGGGCGTAGCTGCGAAAGGAGAACGAGGCCGTGAACATGACCGTGGCCAGCGCCTGGGGGCCGATCCCGACCGCCGCCGCCGCTGCCCACCCCTTGAGGCCCAGCCGGCCGAGCTCGCGCCGATGCCGGACCAGCACTGGGCTCAGCGCCAGGGCGATCAGCAGATCCTCGCCGAGGACGATCTCGGACGGGGTCAGATGTTGGAGCAGCGAACTGCGGAAATAGGCGTCGGTCGCCCAGAGCGCGGCCGCCACCGCGATCACCACCACCGAGAGCCGCTGCAAGCGATCGCCCATTGAAGACCTCCCTAGGGCTACCCGAGGTTGCCCCACCGCAGGTCAGGGACCCTCCCACCATCGGCGCTACCTCGGGTCCCCCTTCTGCCGCCCTGTACTCCCTTGTGCTGGAGGCTTGTTCCCGGAGAACGCTTACGTCCGCTCGTGGCCGGCCCATCGGACACGAACACAAATGACCATTCGAGCCGTTGGGTCAGTGAGCATTAGCCCCGATCTTCGCGCAGGGATTTCGACCCCAGGCTCCCTCCTGAGCCCTAGCCAGGACCGGCGTAGAGCAGCTCCGAGGCTCTGGTCAGCAGTAGCCGCAGCTGACTCGGGCTCGGGACCAGGGGGACCCCGAAGGCCGCCAGCCGGGCCAACACCTCCGTCACTACCGATCATCTCCTGCAGACGCTCCGCGATCAGGGCCGCGACCTCCTCCGGGCTCGCTCAGGGGTCCTCGCGCTCCTCGGTGGCCATCCGCCGGCGCTCGTCAAGGTGGTCCTGCACCGCCGCCCGCCAATCTCCGGTCGCCATCGCCACCTGGACCGCCCGCTCGCGCGCCTCGGCGATGCGGGCGATCCGCACGGTTCGCGCGTACGTAAGAGCGGCCTGAAACCCGGGTAAGCCCGCCGCGCCTGCTTGAAGGCGCTGTAGCTCACCCCGATCGTCCGGCAGATCTCGCCGAACGAGTAGGGCAGCTTGGCCAGGGCCACCACTCATCTCGCCCCCTGGCGGTGATGGCAGGAGGCCGCCCGACCGGCGAGCAACTCCTCTTCCTTTGAGGTGAGGGCGAGCGGCCCCTCGCCGACGAGGCGATCCATCAGCTCCGCGAAGACCGCCCGCTGGCGGGCCGTCAGGCACTCCTCCAGCGACCGCTCAGCCGAGGGCAAGCGCCGGGCAACCTCCGCCATCGCCTACGCCTCCTCGGCCGTTGCGGGTCAGTGAGCATGAGTCAGCCGACCCGCAGCCACCGGTTGCCCAGTGGCGGTCCCGGTCTTACCCGCTCGCGCGGTGCCGGGTTCCTGCTTGGGGTCCCCACGAAGCCTGCTTCGTGG
>CADDZO010000220.1 GCA_902812395.1 bacterium
TCGGCACCGCACCGGTGGCAGCTCGAGGGCCGAGTCGGTGAGCGGCACCAGAACTGCGCTCGTCTGTGGACCGTTGACATCCTCTCCACCTAAGGGTCGAGATTCCCGATTGGTTGGGACCCACCGGGGGGTTGACGTTCGGGCCGCTTGGCTATCGCGGTCCTCATTTCAGGTCCCTTGTCCACCGGGTGCACCCCGGCCTCGTCCGTCACCGGACGAACGGAGTTTCTCACGGCGGCGCCTCACCACCGGCCCGAAAGCCGGAGCACTGCGCCGCGATCTCGGTAGAGGCCTGGTATGGTCCATCACCCAGCCCGCGCGTCAGCATCCGCCGCTGCCACCATCGTCCCCAACCGGCAGAGCAGCCGAACCGGGAGCCGGGACCGCGGCTGCTGCTGGAGGACGGGATACCGGCTGCGGCCCTATCGGAAGCGGACGTACTCGAGGAGCGGGTCGTGGGGCAGCCGCCTCGCACCGTCGACGAGGAGGTGTGCCAGCTCAGTCGGCTCCTGGTCGTAATCGATGCCGTCGCCTTCGCCCGCCCCAGCTGGTGGATCGGACTCGCCTCCCTCCACCCAGATCCGGAAGTCGTAGAAGCCGGCCAACGCCCGCACCAGGGCGCGCGCGCCCGCGACCACAACCACCCCACCGACGGGAACCGTCCGCCACTCGGCCTGTGAACGGGTCCCGGGGTCGTAGCGGCGGTAGCGGGCGGGCTGGTCTCTGCTCAGGGGAACCAGCAACTCGGAGCGAAGCCGCCGCCACTCCAGTGCCGGACGGGGCGACCCCGCCTCTGCCGGCAGCCCGAAGTCGGCCGCCTGGACCAGGTCCAGGCCTGGATCGGCGTCGGCCAGGGCGCGGGCGAACGAGGTGACGCCGGAATCGGTCCCGTCCACGCCCACCAGGAGCGTGAGCCGGCGCCGGGGAAGGGCGTGAAGCCGGGCCACCAGGTCGCGGTACTTCTCCACCCGCAGACGGCGGTGGGCTACGTCCACAGGAGCCGCTCCATCGCCCGGGCGACCGCCGGGAGCCGCTCCGCCGGCAGCCGGCTCGCGAAGCCTGCCACCCAGATCACCCCGCCCGGCACCCCCGCGGCCACCGCGTTCACGCCCTCCAGGTACTCGCCGACGTCGGAGGCCACCCGCTGGCCGGCGAGCACCTTGCCGATGGCTCCGGCACTGGCCGGGACGTGGCTGCCGGGCGGGGCCGAGATCACGGGCGCGCCTCTGCCCAGGACCTCGTCCACGATCGCCACCCGTTGCCCCCGGACCTGGCCGGAAAACGCGGTCTCACCCGTCTCCTCGGCCAGCCGCTCCACCACCGGCCGCCAGATACGTCTGAAGTCGGCCACCGCCGCCAACCGGCCGACCGCCGGCCCCAGGCGGTAGCGACGCCGGACCTGCTCAACCGCACCCACCGCCTCCAGGCTGTGCAGCAACCCGTGGGCGGTGCTCTTGGCCAGGCGGAGGCGTCGGGCCACCTCGGACGTCCCCAGCGGGGCAGGGCTCCGGCTGAGCAGATCGAGGATCCGGAACGAACGCTCCACGGCGGGGACCACTGTTCATCATTATGAACGATGGCCGCACCCTCAGCCCCGGCCAAGCATCGTTCAACATCACGAACGACTTGCCTACCGTCTGGCGGCCCATTTATACTCAGACTCGGTTCATCATGCTGAACGAGCTGGACCGGCCCGTCGAGCGCCGGGCGTTCACCCTCTGGGTCAACGGGGAGGAGGCCCACGTGCTGGTTCCGGTCCACAAGACCCTGCTCGAGGTGCTGCGGGAGGACCTCCGCCTGACCGGCACCAAGCACGGCTGCGAGCTGGGCGAGTGTGGCACCTGCACGGTGTTGGTGGACGGCCAGCCCCAGCTCAGTTGCCTGGTGCTCCCGATCCAGGTCGAGGGCCGGCAGATCACCACCGTCGAGGGGTTGGGCACCACCTCCCGCCTGCACCCGCTGCAGGAGGCGTTCGCGGCACTGGGAGCCGCGCAGTGCGGCTATTGCACGCCCGGCATCCTGCTCGCCTCGGCGGCGCTACTGGAACGGAACCCACGGCCCAGCCGCCAGGAGGTGGCGGAGGCGCTGGCCGGCAACCTCTGCCGGTGCACCGGCTACGTCAAGATCCTGGAGGCGGTGGAGCTGGCCGCCCGGAGGATGGCGGATGGCTGAGGAGCGTCGGCTCCGGGTGATCGGCAAACCCCTGCCCCGAGTCGACGCCGCGGCCAAGGTGACGGGGATGGCCACGTACGCCGATGACATCCAGCTCCCCCGCATGCTGCACTGCAAGATCCTGCGCAGCCCGTACCCCCATGCCCGCATCTTGAGCGTCGACGCCAGCGCCGCCCGGCGCATCTCCGGGGTCAAGGCGGTGATCACCGGACAGGACCTCCCCGAGCGGTACGGCATCATGCCCGTCTCCCAGGACGAGCGAGCGCTCGAGTTCGAGAAGGTCCGCTACGTGGGCGACCCGGTGGCGGCGGTGGCGGCGGTGGACGAGGAGACGGCGGCCGCCGCCCTGGACGCGATCCAGGTTCGCTACCAGCAGCTGCAGCCGGTCATGACGATCGAGGAGGCGCTTCGGGAGCCGGCCGACGAACCCATCCACGAGCCCGCGCTCACCCGGCGCCCGTTCAACGTCCATCGCCTGATCAGCTACGAGTTCGGCGATCTCGAGGCTGGATTCGCCCGCGCCGACCTGGTTCGCGAGGACCTCTTCTTCTACCAGGGCTCCACCCACCTGCCCATGGAGCAGCACAGCGCCGTCGCCACCTACGTGGACGGTCGGCTCACCCTCTGGTCCTCGACCCAGGTCGTCCACTACGTCCATCGGGCGCTGTCCAAGGTGCTGGGCCTGCCCATGGAGCGGATCCGGGTCATCGGAGCCGCCCACGGAGGCGGGTTCGGCGGCAAGACCGACCCCTTCTCGCACGAGATCGTGGTCTCCAAGCTGGCCATGATCACGGGGCGGCCCGTCAAGTGCACGCTGACTCGAGAGGAAGTGTTCTATGCCCACCGGGGCCGGCATCCGGTGCTGGTGTGGATGCGGACCGGGGTCACCCGTGAGGGCCGGATCACGGCCATGCACGTCCGGACCGCGCTCGACGGCGGCGCCTACGGCTCCTACGGCGCCGCCACCGTCTTCTACACCGGGATGCTCCAGACCGTCACCTACGACATCCCCGCCTACAAGTTCGAGGGGGTTCGGGTCTTCACCAACAAGGCCCCGTGCGGGCCCAAGCGCGGCCACGGCACGCCCCAGGGCCGCTTCGCCATCGAGCTCCACCTGGACAAGGTCGCCCGGGATCTGGGCATGGACCCGATCGATCTCAAACGACGCAACTTCGTCAAGCCCTTCACCCGAGCGGTCAACTGGCTCCGGATCACCTCCTGTGGGCTGGAGGAGTGCACCGAGAAGGTGCTCCAGGCCTCCGGCTTCCGGGAGCGAGAGCGGCGGCCCGGCCGGGGCATGGGCTTCGCGGTCTCCGCTTACATGTCCGGAGCCGGCACCGCCATCTACTGGAACGACATGCCCCATTCCGAGGTCCAGCTCAAGGTGGACCGGACCGGGGTCACCGTCTACTGCGGGGCCATGGAGATCGGGCAAGGGTCGGACTCGGTGCTGGCGGCGATCGTGGCCGAGGAGCTGGGCCTCGAACCCGGCGACGTCCGCCTGGTCACCGCCGACACCGACACCACCCCGATCGACCTCGGCTCCTACTCCTCCCGGGTCACTTTCATGGCCGGCAACGCCGCCCTGGAGGCGGCCCGCAAGTTGCGCCGGCTGCTGGTGGAGGCGGTGGCAGAGCGGATGGGGGTGCATGGTGACCTGGAGGAGATCGAGGTTGGAGGCGGCCGCATCGGCGATTTGAGCTTCCGCGAGGCATGCGAGGTCGCCACCGCCAGGTTCGGGGCACTCTCGACCAACGGGTCCTACCGACCGCCCCGGATCGGCGGCCCCTTCAAGGGATCGGGAGTGGGGCCCAGCCCCGCCTATAGCTACAGCGCGTGCGTGGTGGCGGTGGAGGCGGACGCCCGCACCGGCCTGGTCCGTCCGACCCGGGTCTGGATCGCCCACGACGTGGGCCGGGCGATCAATCCTCTGCTGGTGGTGGGCCAGATCGAGGGCAGCGTCTACATGGCGCTGGGCGAGGCCCTGATGGAGGAGCAGACCTACCGCAAGGCCTTGCACAAGTGGCCGAGCATGCTGGAGTACAAGTCCCCCACCTTCCTCGACGTGCCCGAGATCGAGACCTTCCTGGTCGAGACTATGGATCCGGAGGGGCCGTACGGGGCCAAGGAGGCGGGCCAGGGGCCGCTGCTTCCGGTCGTCCCGGCTCTGGTGGCGGCGGTCCACGACGCGCTCGGGATCTGGATCGACGAGATCCCGGTCACGCCGGAGAAGGTGTTACGGGCGCTGGATGCGAAGGCCAGAGGGGAGCCAGGCCGCTACGGCCCCAGACGCTTCCCGGAGTTCGACTTCGGCCCGCCGATCCGGGTCGAGCCCCCTGACCCCTCCGACCTCCGGGTGGGCGAAGAGCTGGTGCGGGCCTTCGCCGGGGAGCGCTGAGACGGATGCTGCGCCTGCCCCGCCTCCGCTACCTCCGTCCCAGCTCGGCCGCTGACGCCGCCGCGCAGACTGCCGATCTGGGAGGGCGGGCCATGCTGGTCGCCGGCGGCACCGACCTCTTCCCTAAGCTCAAGCGGCGTCAGTTCGAGCCCGATACCCTGGTCGGGCTGGGCCACCTGGCCGAGCTGCGTGGGGTTCGCGGCGACCCCACAACCGGGGTCGAGCTGGGAGCCCTGGTGACGCTGGCCGAGGCCGCCGCCCACCCCATGCTCCGGGCCGCCTACCCTGGCTACGCCGAGGCGGCGGGCCAGGTCTCCTCCCCCCCGCTGCGCAACGCGGGCACCATCGGCGGCAACCTCTGCGTGGATACCCGCTGCAACTACTACGACATGACCTACGAGTGGCGGCGTGCGATCGGGTTCTGTATGAAGAAGGACGGGGACGTATGCCTGGTCGCGCCAGGGAGCCCGCGCTGCTGGGCCATCTCCAGCTCGGACACGGCGCCGATGGTGATTGCGCTCGGCGCCACCGTGGTGCTGGCTGGTCCCGAAGGCGAGCGCGAGCTGCCGGCCGCCGCCCTCTACCGCGACGACGGCATCGAGTACCTGACCAAGCGGCCCTGGGAGGTGGTGACAAGCTTGCGGCTGCCGCCCGCGGGCGGGATCCGCTCCGCCTACGTCAAGCTCCGGCGTCGCGGCTCGATCGACTTCCCGATCGCCGGGGTCGCGGCCGCCCTGCGCATGGACCGGGGGATCGTGGCCGAGGCGCGGATCGTCATGTCCGGAGTCGGCTCCCACCCGGTCGCGGCCTCGGCCGCGGATGCCTTCCTGGTCGGCAAGCGGCTGGAGCCGGACGTGGTGGCGGCGGTGGCTGAGCTCGCGGCCAAGCCGGCCAAGCCGCTCGACAACGCCGACCTCAACCACTTCTGGCGCAAGCGCATGGTCCGGGTGCTGGTCGAGGAGGCGCTCCGCCAGGCGGCCGTACGGACCCCCGACTGAGGCGCTCAGGGGTCGGTAACTGTTGGCGTTTGAACCTATGTAGGGGTGAACTTGAAGGGGTGGGCGCGGCAGCAGGGCGTTCATCCCATGACTGCCTACCGCTGGTTCCGGGAAAGGCAAACTCCCAGTTCCCGCGCACCGTGCCGGCCGGCTGACCCTGGTGGACCAGCCACCGGTCAGTGCCGTTCCGCGGATTACGGCCGTAGATGCCCGCGTGTCCTCCGCCGACCAGAGGTCTGACCTGGACCTAG